>JAQWAQ010000078.1 GCA_028707635.1 Negativicutes bacterium | reverse complement strand
GTATCACGGCCTGTTGCACAGTGGTGGACGCTATGCTGTAAAAGATACGGAAGCCGCCAAAGAGTGTATCGAGGAAAATATTATTTTGCGCAGAATCGGCAAGCATTGTGTTGAAGCGACGGAAGGCTTTTTTGTCCGGACTCTTCAAGATGATGTAGATTTTGAAGGTAAATGGGTTCAATCTTGTCAGAAAGTCGGTATACCAGTTGCAGGGATTTCACTGGAGGAGGCAATGCGGCTTGAACCTAATTTGAACTCAAAAATTAAAGCAGTCTATCGTATTCCGGATGCTGCAATTGATGGGTTCCGGCTTGTCTGGCAAAATGTAGCGTCAGCGCGGAAATATGGCGGACGTATTAAAACATATAATGAAGTCATCGGTATAGAGCACATAAATGGTCAAGTGGTTGGGGTAAGAGTCCGCAAGGTACTGACAGGTGAAGTAGAAAATATTGAGTGCGATTGTATCGTCAGCGCAGCTGGCTCTTGGGCCGGTGAAATAGCAGCACTCGCTGGCATTGAAGTACATGTTCAACCTGATCGGGGGACGCTGGTGGCGTTTAATCATCGACTTTCAAGCAGGGTAATAAATCGACTGCGGCCAGCTGGTGATGGAGATATATTCGTGCCCCACGGTTCGATCACCATATTAGGAACAACCTCATATCAAGCAAAAAGCCCGGATGATACAATACCGGCAACTGAAGAGGTAATAAGACTACTTACTATTGGTGAGGCTTTGTTTGATAATCTAAAAAGCTATCGAATCCTGCGGGCCTTTACGGGAACACGTCCACTCTATAGTGCCGACCCTAGTGTTAAAGGCCGAAGTGCTTCCCGTAATTTTGTTATCCTTGACCATAACAATGATGGTGCTAGCGGCTTTTTCAGTATAGTGGGTGGAAAGCTTACTACTTATCGACTGATGGCCGAAAAGGTGACTGATGCAGTTTGTAAGTACCTAAATCTCAATATAGAATGTCGGACTGCGAATGAGCCGCTTATTGAAGACCCTTCACCAGAACTTATTACGAGAGCCCGCTCCTGTTTCCCGTCATATGGAACTCAGCTTGCGGCCTCACGGTTAGGCGCAGTAGGGTTGGAAAGGGTGGTCAAGCGAATGCAAGACCACCCCGAAACCCGCCAGTTGCTATGCGAATGTGAGAGTGTGACGATGGCTGAAATGGTAGAGGCATCCTTAGATAGTACCAGCTATACATTAAGTGATGTTCGCCGCAAAACAAGAATTGGGATGGGAACCTGTCAGGGAGCCTTCTGTACTTTCCGGAGCGTTGGTGCGGTGGATCATTTTGGCTTATCCTGGGGTAAAGATCCGAATGAGTTATTTAAAGAATTCCTTCAGGGGCGATGGAACGGCATGCGTCCAGTTTTATGGGGAAACGTTATCCGTGAGGTCGAACTGATGCGCGGTATTTATGAAGGCAGTTTAAATATAATGGAGCGATAGACGATGCGGGAGAGTGACGTAATTGTAATTGGCGCTGGTTTAGCAGGACTTATTGCCGCCGCGGCGGCGGCTAAACAGGGAAAGAAGGTATTGCTTTTAACGAAAGGTGCCGGAACCTTGACAATTGGCGGAGGCATCATTGATGTTTTGGGTTATTTGGACGATGGTAAGCCTGTGTTGAATCCTGTTGACGGAATGGCCTGCTTAACGCCCGACCATCCTTACGGGAAAATTGGTATAGAGACAGTGGTTGATTCAATCAATTTTTTACTGAAGATATGCGAAAACGAGGGTTATCCTCAAATCGGTAGTTGCCGCCAAATGCAATGGGTGCCTACAGCAGCAGGCATGCTGAAGCCTACTTGTATTGTTCCTAAGACTATGGATGTTAGCGGCCTTAAAAAAACAACAAATCGAGTAGTGGTTGGGTTTAAGTACCTTAAGGACTTCTATCCCCAGCTGGTAGCCAAAAATCTAGCAACTATGCCAGGATTTGAAGGGAATTATAAGGTTGCTATGGTAAGTCCCCCCTTTGAGTGCGGTCGGGATATAGGCACCCTTGATATTGCGCGCTGGCTTGATACCGAGGAAGGTCTTAAAGAGTGCACCCGCCAGCTGCAGCAGGTGGTTAAGGCCGGCAGTACCTTGATTATTCCTCCGGTGCTCGGCACGAATCCGGATTACTTGGCACTCGGTTGGCTGGAGAAGAATCTTGAGTGTCACTTACTCGAGACTGTCACTGTTCCTCCTTCGATAACAGGATTAAGGTTACGCACTATGCTGCTTAATTATGTAAAGAAGCAGGGGGTAAGAATTATCGAGCAAGCTTTTGTTACCGAATCGGTCATTGATAAAGGCAGATGTGCAGCTGTAGTTACCGAGGCAATTGACCGTCAACGTTTCTATTACGCTAAAAGCTTTATCGTGGCGACAGGCGGAATTTTTGGTGGTGGAATTATAGTAGAACCTGACCAGGTTAGAGAGCCTATCTTTAGGTTGCCTGTTAAGGCTCCCTTAAGGCGTGAGGACTGGGCTAATCAAGCGTTGCTTTCCAATGCCAAACAGCCATTTGCTCAAATTGGGATCACAGTCGATGAAAAAATGCAGCCGCTCGATGTGAACGGGAATGTTGTTTTGCCGAATGTGTATATTGCTGGTCGTACTTTGGCGGGTTACGACGCCTTTTTTGAGAAATCAGGAAATGGCGTGGCTGTTTCATCAGGCTACAAAGCAGCTATGTCGGTCTAAGGAGAGAGGTACAGTGAAGAGACATCATATCAATCCGGATCAATGCATCGCTTGTACTGTCTGTGTCGCCCATTGTCCAGTAACTGCTGCAACAAATAAATTTCGTGGCCCTAGAATGGTGGGACCAGCCTTGGAAAGAATGCGTTTATTGCAGGATGACTATGATTCATCATTGGATTATTGTACAAACTGCAAGAACTGTGATATATCTTGTCCATCCGGTGTACCAATTTCGACGCTGAACATGCTGGCCAGAACTGCTTATTATAAAAAACGGAAACCCAAATTGCGCGATCTGATTCTTTCACACGGGGAGCGAATGGGAAAGTTAAGTGAAGCCTTTCCCGCCGCTTTAACGAATATGGGAATGGCAATTGGGCGTAGGTTGGGAATGATGGATTGGATTGGCCTATCTAGTAAGGCGCCTATTCCTTCCTATGCCGCCGAGTCCTTTATGAAGCAGTTCAAAAACCTGCGTCAGCAAAGTTATCCTGATAAAGTGGTATTTTTTGTTGGCTGTTATATAAATTTTAATGACCCGCAAGTGGGAATGGATATAGTCGCAGTCATGCAGACCAATCAATATGAGGTAATCGTTGCGGATGATTTTGTTTGCTGTGGTTCACCGCTTATAGTTAACGGGTTCTTTAGTGAAGCTGAGCAAAATGCCTGTCAGAATACCCAGGTTTTAAAAAAGTGGATAGATCAAGGCTATCCTGTGATAACAGGCTGCACGAGCTGTCTCTTAATGCTGAAGCAGGAATATCAAGAACTGTTTGGAATTGAACAGATGAGTAAAAATGCTAAGCATTTATATGATGCCTCTGAGTTTTTATTGAAGCTGCATGATGAGGGGCGGCTTAACACTCATTTCGGGATAAGAAACGATCAGTATTTATATCATGCTCCTTGCCACCTGCGGGCTCAAGGCATAGGGCTGCCTGCACTTGACTTGCTTGAAATGGTACCCGGTCTTAGCGTGGAGGATATTGACGCCGGCTGCTGCGGTATTTCCGGCAGTTATGGATTAAAAGCGGATAAGTACGAGATCGCAATGACGATTGGCAACAAGCTCTTTACCAAAATTAAAGCCAGCAATAAAAAGGCCGTTCTATCCGAGTGTGGAACATGCCGTTTGCAGATTGGGCATGGTTCAGGAGCAGAAACAATTCACCCCATTTCTCTCGTGCGCAAAGCGTACGAGAGAAAATAATCAACAGAGCTTGCAAAAAAAGTTCTTGACCGTTGCTATTTGATCTGATACTATATACAAAAATCAAGTTTGGTTTTTGTAAATGGAAGTGTGCCTAGGGTTCCGGCTGAAAAGCGCAGGTCCAAGCGGCACAGGGCTCGTTGTAGAGCCAACACCGTGGGTATAAAAGGCCCTTGCGGAAAGTTCCATCTGTGGGATTTTTTGTGAGAGCTTTTTTATTTTTATTAAAAATAGTCAGAATATGAAATGATAAAAGTGATGATTGGGATAATTGGCAGTTGACTTGTTACAGAGAGCCGGTGGGTGGTGTGAACCGGTACAGTCTTTTGCTGAAAGCTCACCCAGGAACTCCATTGTTGAATGTATAGTGCATACTATCTGCTCTATATTTTAGACTTTGGCGGTGGTCGCGTTATTGACTAACTGGAGAAATCTGGTGTAATGAGTTTCAAGTAGGGTGGTACCGCGTTATTAACGCCCCTATTGGCAGAAGTAGCTGCCAATAGGGGCGTTTTTATTATACTATAATTAGGAGGAATGAACATGGAAGCCAATATGATTAAGATCTTTGATACTACATTGCGGGATGGAGAACAAACTCCCGGAGTTTGTCTAGATGTGCGGGAAAAGGTTGAACTAGCCCAGGCACTGGCTAAATTGCGGGTTGATGTCATTGAAGCCGGCTTTCCGGTGGCATCGCCTGGAGATTTTGCCGCTGTCAGTCAAATTGCTGCCGCAGTGAAGGGCCCTGTTATTGCAGGCTTGGCGCGGGCTGATAAGAAGGATATTGATGTGGCTTGGGAATCTCTCAGGAAGGCGGAAACCCCGCGGATTCATGTCTTTTTGGCTTCCAGTGATATTCATCTTGAGTATAAGCTTAAAATGACAAGAGAGCAGATGTTGGCACAGGCGGTAGAAGCAGTTCGTTATGCAAAACGCTTTACCTCGGATATAGAATTTTCCTGTGAGGATGCCTCTCGGTCAGATTGGAACTTTCTTTGTCAGGTTTATAGTGGAGTAATTGCTGCTGGGGCAACAGTCATCAATATCCCTGATACTGTCGGTTATTCTACGCCAGGTGAATTTGGTGCATTGATAAAACATTTGCGCGATAATATTACAGATGTTGACAAAGCGATAATCAGTGTTCATTGTCACGATGATTTGGGCCTGGCTGTTGCGAATTCGTTGGAGGCAATCGCCAATGGTGCCAGACAGATTGAATGCGCTATTAATGGATTGGGCGAACGAGCCGGTAACGCTGCGCTGGAAGAGGTGGTTATGGCTTTAGCGACCAGGAAGGAGCATTACCGAGCGTACACCGGCATTGATACTCGTCAGCTTTACCGGACGTCACGGCTTGTAAGTGCCCATACCGGAATTGCCGTACCGCCGAATAAGGGTATTGTCGGCGATAACGCTTTCGCGCACGAGTCAGGCATTCATCAGCATGGGGTATTGAACAATCCGCTTACCTACGAGGTGATAAAACCCGAGATGGTCGGAGTCAGTAAGAGCTCGATTGTTCTTGGCAAGCATTCCGGACGCCATGCTTTTGAAGAACGAATTAACCAGCTTGGTTATGAGCTGTCGGACGCTAAAATCAGGAGCATTTTTAAAGAGTTTAAAGACTTGGCCGATCGCAAGAAGGTTGTATATGACCGTGATATTGAGGCGTTGATTGCTGATCAGCAGAATGCGAGTGGGGAGCATTATCGCTTGATTTATCATAATACAATGAGCGGCAACAAGACGGTGGCTACTGCTTCGGTTCAAGTGGAAACAGATGAAGGTGTTATCGAAGAAGCCAGTTGTGGTTTTGGTCCGGTTGATGCAACTTTTAAGGCTATTGAAAAGGCAATTGGCTTTGCTATCTGTTTAAAGGATTATCAATTAAAGGCCGTTACATCAGGCGAAGATGCCTTGGGCGAAGCCACAGTGTGGATCGAGGGCAATGGCCGGACGTTTATTGGGCGGGGTCTTAGTATTGATGTTATAGAAGCAAGTGCCCGCGCGTATGTGAGCGCAATTAATAAAATGATGGCTTCGGGTGGTTGCCCGCAAGTAAATGAAGCAGAAGGGGTGATATAAAATGGGGATGACAATGACCGAGAAAATTATGGCTGGTCATGCAGGTCTTTCGGCAGTGACGCCGGGCCAGCTCATTGAGTGTAATGTGGATGCAGTGCTGGCCAATGACATTACATTTCCGCCGGCGGCCAAAGAGTTTGTGAAAATCGGAAAACCGGTGTTTAATGTTGATAAGGTTATCCTTGTGCCTGATCACTTTACGCCAAATAAAGATATTAAATCAGCTGAGATGGCCAAGATTATGCGTGAATTTGTTAAAGAACACAATATCACAAATTATTTTGAGGTAGGCCGCATGGGGATAGAGCATGTGCTGCTGCCGGAGCAAGGCCTAGTGGCTCCTGGCGAAATCATTATTGGCGCTGATTCTCATACTTGTACTTATGGTGCGGTAGGGGCTTTTGCCACGGGCGTTGGATCAACTGATGCCGGAGCAGCCATGGCGACAGGTAAGGCGTGGTTCAAAGTGCCGTCTAGCATTAAGGTGGAGCTTGCTGGTGAGTTGCCTCGTTGGGTGACTGGAAAGGACGTAATTCTGACGCTGATCGGCAAAATCGGTGTCGATGGGGCTCGCTATCAATCCTTGGAGTTCTGCGGGGCGGGTGTTGCTTCACTTACCATGGCGGACCGACTTACCATAGCTAACATGGCAATTGAGGCCGGAGCTAAGAACGGAATTTTTCCGGTCGATACGGTGGCGCTTAATTATCTTGAAAATAGAGTAAAAAAGGCGTATCAGCCGATAATGGCCGATGCTGATGCTACGTATGAACGTACTGTTAAAATCGATTTAAGTCAGCTGCAGCCAGTCGTGGCTTTTCCGCATCTGCCGGAGAATGTACATGCTGTCAGCGATATTGAAGAGATAACTATTAATCAGGTTGTTATTGGTTCATGCACTAATGGCCGGTTAGAGGACTTAGCTCAGGCCGCAGAAATTTTTAAAGGGCATTCTGTTCACCCTGATGTGCGCGTTATTGTCATCCCGGGAAGTCAGCAGGTTTATCTGGACGCCATGAAACAGGGGTATATTGAGACGTTCATTAAGGCCGGTGCGGTTGTGAGCACTCCGACTTGCGGTCCCTGTCTTGGTGGTTATATGGGAATTCTTGCTGCCGGGGAACGGGCTGTGTCAACGACCAATCGTAATTTTCGCGGCCGTATGGGGCATGTTGATAGTGAAGTGTACTTGGTAGGGCCGGCAGTTGCGGCAGCAAGTGCCATTCTTGGTAAGATTAGCGCTCCAGGGGAGGTAGTAGCATGATTATTTCAGGAAAAAGCTGGCGGTATGGTGATAATATTGATACAGATGTTATTATTCCGGCTCGGTATTTAAATACATCCGAACCTGCTGAATTGGCAAAGCACTGTATGGAAGATATCGATCCTGCATTTAGCGGAGCCGTACAAGCCGGCGAAATTATCGTGGCCGGTCGCAATTTTGGCTGTGGATCATCGCGTGAGCATGCGCCTGTTGCCATTAAGGCAGCGGGAATTAGTTGCGTGATTGCCGATAGTTTTGCGCGGATCTTTTATCGCAATGCGCTCAATATTGGCTTGCCGCTCATTGAACTTGGTGAATCGGTAAATCGCTTTAAGCAGGGCGATGATATTATTGTCGATGCAGCGGCCGGCAAGGTCAAGAATGTGACGACAGGCGAGGTTTTTCAGGCGCCGTCGCTGCCGCCTTTTATCCAGAAAATTGCGCAGGCAGGCGGGTTAATCAACTTTGTAAAGGGGACGCAGGTATGATCAAAAAGATTGTAGTGATTCCAGGCGATGGCATTGGGCCGGAAATTACCGAGCAAGCAGTTAAGATCTGCAGGGCGGCTGCCGAGGGCAGCGAAATTGATCTTGCCTTTGAGACCAAGTATGCCGGCGGAGCTGCGATTGACCGTTATGGTGAGCCGTTGCCGGAGGATACGCTTGAGGTTTGCCGTGGGGCGGATGCGATTCTTTTAGGGGCTGTGGGCGGGCCGGCCTGGGATCATGTTGCTCCAGCGCTTCGTCCCGAAAAAGCTATTCTTGGTTTGCGTAAAGCGCTTGGCCTTTATGCAAATCTTCGTCCGGTTCGAGTTTTTCCGGCGCTTGTGTCACATGCCCCGCTTAAGGCTGAAGTAGTTACAGGGGTCGATATGATGCTTGTACGGGAGCTGAATGGCGGAATTTATTATGGTAGCCGGTCAGAAAGCGAAATAGTAAATGGCGTCGAAGAGGCTTGGGATACTGAATTGTATAATACCGCCGAAGTTACCAGGATTGTCAGACTCGCGGCGCAAATCGCAGCGAAGCGGCAAAGTTCTGTAGTATCTGTTGACAAAGCCAATGTTTTGGCATCGTCCCGCTTGTGGCGGCGTACTGCGGAAACGGTAGTGCGGGAGTTTCCTAATATTAAGTTAAACCATCTTTATGTTGATAATTGTGCGATGCAGATTGTATTGGCACCAACGCAGTTTGATGTTATTGTTACCAATAATCTGTTTGGCGATATATTAAGTGATGAAGCGGCCGTAATTACTGGGTCTATCGGGATGTTGCCGTCGGCCAGTATTGGTGATGGTCCTGGTCTATATGAGCCAATTCACGGTTCAGCACCAGATATTGCCGGTCAAGGAATTGCCAATCCGCTGGGCACAATTTTATCAGCAGCCATGATGTTCCGTTATTCATTGGGAGCCGAGGAGATTGCTGTGAAGATTGAACAGGCGGTAGAAAAAGTTTTGGCAGAAGGGTATCGAACCGCTGACTTGTTTAAACAAGGCAGTAGTAAAGTAACTACTGATGAAATGGGACAGCAAGTGCTCAATCATCTATGATTTTAACGCGTCCGCAGGGGCGCGTTTCCTATGAGCTCAACCTGCTCAATCTTGTACCAGCTTTGTTAGTATAGTATAATCAATCCGATTGAGTATGTTGGAGGGTGAATCATATGACTGATGTGTGTTTTAAAAAGCTGATTGCCATGTTGGCGCAAAATAAACGAAATGTTCCCAGCAGTTACGCCTTTTTTCGCGCTGCAGTTTTGATTCCATTGGTCGTTAATCAGGGTAATTTGGAGATGTTATTTGAGGTCCGGTCAAAGGAACTGAGCTGGCAGCCTGGTGAAATTTGTTTTCCCGGCGGGCGGATTGATGCGAACGATTCTACGCCGGTTGCTGCCGCGGTTCGTGAAACAGTGGAGGAGCTCGGCGTTACTCAAAATAAAATCAGGGTCATTGGTAACATTGATGAGATTATTAGTCCAATTGGCGTCATGCTGTATCCGACCGTTGGCTTGTTAGAAGACACGAATTTTAATTTAAACCAGGCCGAGGTCGCTGAGGTGTTTACAGTCCCGCTTAGCTGGCTCATGAAAAACCAGCCGCTGGAAGCCGTTATGGAGATGGGAACAAAACCCTTGGAGGATTTCCCTTTTGCGCTTTTGCCCGACTATCCTGATGAGTGGCGGGCCCGGACAACCTATCCGGTACTGTTCTATAAATATGATGATTATCTTATCTGGGGCCTTACTGCCTATGTTTTGAATAAGTTTGTTAATATGCTCGATGCAACTGACTTGGTATCATAATAAACGGGGCCGTCTAAAAGCAAAATGCTTTTTAGACGGCCCCGTTTTTGTTTAGATGAGATGCTCGGCAATGCGCCAGTTTTGACCATGGATGGCTTTATTATAAATTTCAGCAATTGTCTCAAAGATCGTTGCCCGCTTAATTGTCCGTTTTTTGGTAAGCCGGGAAAACTTAAACCACTTGCCTTCAATAGACAGCCGATAGAGGCAATCATTTATTTCCAAACAAATCGTCTTACTCGGAGAGCTGTGAAGCGCTGTTTCGATCATTTTGACAGATGGCCAGTCTAAGGGGAGAGCCTGGGAGATGATTGGGGTTTTCATGGCATACGCTCCTTTTACTGTATAGTGACTATGATTTGCGCCTTCATTATACCATTAGGCAAACTAAAATGCGCATACCGATAAGATGAGAAAAACCACATAAAAGTGGTCTCTGATGATATAGAGGCAGGAAAGCCGCCCAAAAGGTAAAATTCTGACTATTTTTAAAAGATTACAACAATTGACTGATTGATAATAAATCAAAGGCTTAATTTACAGGTATAATAGCTTGGTAAAGAGGTTTGCAAAAAAATACAGAATACATTATTCTTGAATGTCGATATATAGATTTATTTGATGGATTTTGTTATACTGTGTAATATAATAAAACAATATTATGTTAACTAAGTATTATTATAATTTTGATGTAATTTAAAGGAGGGTTCATCATGGCACAGCAGAAAAAAGGTGGTATAGGCCTTGCTACACAGATTTTTATTGCCCTTATTCTCGGTGTAGTTTTTGGATATTTGTTCCCTAGCTATGGACAAGCGTTGAAGCCTGTCGGAGACATCTTTATTCGAATGATTAAGATGATTGTTGTGCCCTTAATCTTCAGCTCTTTAATCATGGGGATTGCCGGAACCGGTGATTTTAAAAAATTAGGCCGGTTAGGGGCTAAAGCTATACTATGGTTTGAAGTGGCGACCACAATTGCATTGTTTGTTGGCCTGCTTGTTGTTAACGTACTACAGCCTGGTGTTGGTGTAGCGATCACGGCCGGTGACGCCGGTGTAGCCGCTGCTGCAGGAAAGAAATCAGTTGATATGATGCAGATGCTCATTAATATCGTCCCGACGAATGTTGTTGATGCCGCGGCTCGGGGGGATATGCTGCAGATTATTGTATTTTCTTGTTTCTTCGGTGTAGCGGCTGCCGGTATGGGGGAAAAAGGCAAGCCTGTTGTTAACTTAGCAATCAGTGTTGCCGAAGTTATGTTCAAGTTTACCGAATATGTTATGAAACTTGCTCCGATTGGCGTATTTGGTTCAATCGCTTATACTGTGGGTAAATTTGGCCTTGTTATGCTGGTTCCGCTGGCCAAGTTGATTGGTTCGCTCTATTTTGCGCTGGTTCTGTTTATTTTGATTCTCGCTGTATTTGCCTCAGTTGTTACCCGAGTTAACTTTTTCCATTTATTGCGGGCGATTAAGGAACCTGTTCTTATTGCATTCTCGACGGCTGCTAGTGAAGCCGCGCTGCCAATTGCGATGGAAAAACTAGAATCCTTTGGTGTTCCTAAGCATATTGTTACCTTTGTCCTCCCCACGGGTTATACGTTTAACCTGGATGGCTCGACGCTCTATAGCGCCCTTGCCGTTGTCTTTATTGCCCAAGTGTATGGCATCCATTTCCCGATTGAGACCCAACTATTGATGGTGCTGACTTTGATGCTGTCAACCAAGGGAATTGCTGCTGTGCCTGGTGCTTCGCTCATCGTAATCGCCGGTACTGCTGCCGCATTTGGTCTGCCGGTTGAAGGTATTGCGATTATTCTTGGAGTTGATCGTATACTTGATATGGCGCGCACCGCTTGTAATGTAATCGGAAACTGTTTCGCTGCCGTCATTGTAGCCCGTTGGGAGAAAGAGCTTCCTGACGATGTTTTGGCTGCTGCTTACAAGAGGAAATATGAATAGATAAGTTAACATTTTAATATTAAAAATATTAATAATGTAACCACATTGTAAAAGAGTGTAAAATAGAGCAAAATCAATGTTTTTGCTCTATTTTTATATCGATTTTTTTGATTAAACTTCGTGAAATAAAAGGAGTTTATGAAAACTAAGCGAAATAAATATTTCTGTGAAAATTCCTTGTAATATTCAGACAGGGTTATTCAAGGTTATTCTATTTTTTTTGGATAGATCGGTATTATTTATTTAGGAGGTGAGCATTGGAATCAGGTAACAGCATTATAAGGCTATTCCGATAAAAATAGGAGGTTATTATGGCTGCTAAAAAAAGCATGGGTCTAACTACTCAAATATTTCTTGGCCTTATTTTAGGTGCGATTTTTGGATATCTTTTCCCGACTTACGGTGCGGCATTGAAACCAGTAGGCGATATATTCATTCGAATGATCAAGATGATTGTTGTACCATTGATCTTCAGCTCCTTGATTATGGGTATTGCCGGTACCGGTGACTTTAAGAAGCTCGGTCGTCTTGGGGCGAAAGCGTTAATTTGGTTTGAGGTTGCTACAACGATTGCATTGTTTGTTGGCCTTTTAGTCGTAAACGTTATTCAACCGGGTGCCGGTGTTGCAATGGCAACCGGTGCCGATACAACGGTTGTTGCAACTGCAGCTAAGAAGTCTGTTGACATGCTGCAGATGATTATCAACATCTTCCCGACCAATGCTATTGATGCTGCAGCGCGTGGTGACATGCTGCAAATTATTCTGTTCTCCTGCTTCTTCGGTGTAGCCGCTGCTGCCATGCAAGAAAAGGGCAGACCGGTTGTTGAACTGGCCACAAGTGTTGCCGAAGTTATGTTTAAATTCACCCATTATGTAATGTGTCTTGCGCCAATTGGTGTTTTTGCAATGATCGCCTTTACTGTTGGTAAATTTGGTCTGGCAATGCTGATTCCGCTGGCAAAACTTGTTGGATCATTATATTTCGCGCTGGTTCTCTTTATTTTACTGTTGGCATGTTTTGCAACGCTCGTACTTCGTGTTAACTTTTTCCAACTGCTTCGCGCTATCAAAGAGCCGGCACTTATCGCATTCTCCACTGCTGCCAGTGAAGCAGCTCTGCCGATTGCTATGGAAAAATTGGAGAAATTTGGGGTTCCTAAGCATATCGTCACCTTTGTTCTTCCGACAGGTTACAGCTTTAACCTGGATGGATCAACATTATACAGCTGCTTGGCGGTTATCTTTGTGGCTCAGATGTATCAGATAGACCTTCCGCTGGCAACCCAGCTGTTAATTGTAGTTACTCTGATGCTGTCGACCAAGGGGATCGCGGCTGTACCTGGTGCTTCGATTATCGTTATCGCCGGAACTGTTGCTGCCTTTGGCCTGCCGGTTGAGGGCGTGGCGATTATCCTGGGCGTAGACCGTATCATGGATATGGCTCGTACTTGCTGCAACGTTATCGGCAACTGCGTAGCGGCTGTTGTTGTTGCTCGTTGGGAAGGCGAACTTCCGGACGAAGTGCTAGCTGAAGCCTATGCGAAAAGCTACGAATAATGTACCTTAAAAATGAGGGCTGCGGCCCTCGTTTTTTTTTGTGCGCATAAGAAAACCGTCATCGCCAATACTAAAAACAAAAGTATTGGAAAGGGTGAAAAAACTTGCGTTCTAACAGACTTGTTGCCATTCTTGTCTTAATCATGTTCACAATCACTGCCGTTGCCCTGTTTAGCGGCTGCAGCCAGACTCCGGCGCCTAAGCCTTCTCTGCCGATGTCGCCTGACAATGAGGGCACAGAAGCGGGTCAAGCAACAACTCCGGCCCGGATGATTATCGGTTATTACGAGAATCCATGGCCGAATACACCTGACCAGACAGGATCTTTTCCCAGTATGAAAGCACATGCCAAGAGCATGAGCCATGTTGCCCCCTTCTGGTATAAGGCAACCAAAGAAGGAACGTTAGAAACAAAAGACAGCCAAATTGTCTATGATACCGCTAAACAGGCCGGGCTCAAGATTGTCCCGCTGGTTACTTATAAAACGGGTGCTATTGAGACAATTTTGAGTAATCCAGCTGTTCGCACTAAAACAATTGACAATATTGTCAAAGTTGTGCAAGATAAGCCGTATGATGGCGTAAATATTGATTTTGAATTGTTAAAGCCTGATCAAGAAAGTCAGCTTACTGCGTTCATGGCTGAGCTTTACCCCAAGCTGAAACAAATCAATAAGACTGTCATTGTATCGGTTTTCCCAAAAATTGACGTGCACGAAAGTGTTCATGCTGCTTATAATTATGCAGAGTTAGCTAAAAATGCTGATTTTATTCAAGTTATGCTGTATGATCGCCACTGGGCAACATCAGAGCCGGGCGCTATTGCACCTATTGACTGGTATGAAGCCAATCTGAAACATGCAATTGAACAGGTTGGGCCCAATAAAGTTATTGCCGGTGTAAGTGCTTATGGTTATAATTGGCCAGCTGAAAAGGGTAAAGAGGCTGAAACTCTTAAGTATGTTGACGCTATTGTCTTGGCCGACAAAAAAGGCGCCAAAATTCTGTATGATGATGCTGTGCAAGCACCGCATTTCTCGTTTAGCGGTGGAGAAGCCTGGTTTGAGAATGATAAGAGTACAACCGCAAGTTAGATGTCTTAGCAAAGTATAAGCCAGCGGGTATAGCCATCTGGCGCTTAGGGCAGGAGCAGCCGGAAATTTGGCCGCTTATCGAGCAAAAGTTTCCTAAGCA
>JAQWAQ010000077.1 GCA_028707635.1 Negativicutes bacterium | reverse complement strand
GAAGAATAATTAATTACCTAGCGCGTTCCCATTCGCTTATGTCAGATGGAGAATCTAAAATGTCACCGTCAAGAAGATCCCAGTCGTTGCATCCGGTTTCGTGGACATATACATCGTCGGCAGCGGCTACTGCCGAATGGTAATGCCCGTAACAAGTACCGTTGATTACCAAAGCAAATTTACCGACGTTTCGATCAAAGATAATTTTCATTAACCCTATAGGACTTTTGTAGATGTACATATCTTTAACTCCCTGTAACTCCCCAGCGCCATGAGGTTGTGTTTCGACACAAGAAAACATTCTCCTCTGAAAGATTATATAGCGATGTTAGAACGTGGAAGAAGTCAAAATATATTGGCATGAATTTAATTGATATTAAAAAGGCAATAAAGAGAATAAAAAATCATGGACTTACACTTTAAATTAGAGAGAAAGGATGTTTTGATTATGAAATCGACTGGAATTGTGCGTAGAGTGGACGAACTAGGTAGGGTGGTTATTCCCATAGAGCTGCGGAGAGTCTTAGCTATTAACGAAAAGGACGGCCTTGAAATATACGTTGATAATGACCGGATAATCCTTCGTAAATATGAACCGGCTTGTGCGTGCGTATTATGTGGTAATGCCGATAATGTGAGTAGATTTAAGGGTAAAGTTGTTTGTCAGGAATGTTTAAAAGAAATTGTTTTGAAAGGCGGCAAAGGCGAGGTGGCTTGATATGCGATGTATTCCAGGCAAAACCACACGATCATTTTGCCTGAAGTGCCGTGTTGAAGGGCAGGTAATTGGATATAAAAGCCCTATGGTTGCTTTGAAGTGCCCGGTGTGCGGTATTGAGTGGCGGACTATATCGGCGATCTGTGGAAAATGCAGGTTACCAAGCGGCAGCCCTCATGCGAGTGATTGCCCAAGGTGTAAGAGAAAGGAGAAAAGCGTGTCATGAGCGAGAAACATGGTCGCTGCAATCGGAAGCCAAGGGAAGAGATATTAGAAAATGTATGCTAAGGCAGATTCGGGGGCGGCTCTGGGCTCTAATTCTTTAAAAGGAGAGAAAAATTTATGTCAATGGAAATATCGGTTTCATTATCAACTATTTGCGGCGGAGCTATGGAAGAACAGTTTCAGCAACTATATCCTGCATTGTTAGCTCAACTCCGCGAGGGAAATAAAGCGTCACTTTCCATCAATATCAGTTTTAAGAAAGTCCAAGATACATCAACTATGATCAATACATCGTATAAAATTACTCCTAAATTCCCGGCAAGTGGTAAGGCAAGTATATGTCAAATTACTGGTGACTATAAACTTAAAACGGAAGCACCAGTCGAAAAACCCCAAGTAATAACCCTATTTAAAGCAGTAGAGGGAGGAAATAAAAATGAGTAATCAAGAGAAGACAATCAATGTGACCCCTACAGGAGATATATTAGTGATACGGGAGGGAGTGGCTCCTGACGTATTCCAATACAACGGGTTTAAATATACAGCAGATTCGACCCCGGCATTAATTTCCTTGGTTCAAAGTAAATCAGTAAAAGAACACTGCGTTATTGCGTATACCGAAAATGGATTTCAGGCTATTTTAAACGACCAAGTTTTTGATCGAAAGCAAGATAGGATAACCTACGGATTTAAAAAGTCACAACAGTATAAAGAATGGCAGCAAATTCTTGAAAGTGGCTTTGTGTTTAACCAAAAGCAGTTTATTGATTTTCTTCGGCGGCGTGAACCCGATGAAATAATTCATGTGGAAAGCTTGATAGCAGCTATTCAGAACTTTAAATACGTCACAAATGTTTCGGGCGATTTTACATTTGATGATCGTAACAACTACACCTTTGCCTTTAAAGTCGGCGATGCAGAAGGAACAGTTAGACTTCCGCAGTTTATTTACGCTGATATTGAAATCTATAACGAGTCCGATTTTGTTCAAAAAATGGAACTCGAATTAGAGGTTCAAAAGCCTAAATCAGAGGGTGAACGACTATTGTTTGCGCTCACTTGCCCAAAACTTCCACGCTATCAAAAAGAAGCAGTGAAGTACGAAATTGATAAAGTCAAAACAGAACTTGATGGATATTTGATCGTGGCCGGAAGCATCTAAGAATGGATAGGCGCTGGCAAAGTGCTGGCGCCTTCTCTATAAGGATGTGGTTAATATGTGTAGCGACTTTAAAACCGGTAAATTTAGCGGCGATTGTTGTCTAATCTGTGTAGGACTAATGTATTGCTATGGTGACAGTAATATAGAAGCAGGAAGGGCGACTGGGTAATGATTATTAGAGTGCAAAAGCGTGACAATCCGTATGCTGTCATTGATAAAATGCCATTAAATGATACGCGTATGTCTTTTAAAGCCAAAGGAATCCTTTCATACCTGCTATCAAAGCCAAATAATTGGAAGCCAAGTATTGACGAACTTTCTAAAGCTTCTAAAGACAGTACTGACGCTGTGAGAACTGGTTTACAGGAACTTGAAAGGTTCGGTTATATGGTTCGTAAACGGCTACATGGCAAAGGTGGTAAAATCATCGGGTGGGAGCATTTAGTTTATGAGACACCACAACTGGATTTACCAGAAGAGGAAAAGCCACATGTGGGAAAACCACAAATGGATGAACCACATGTGGAAAATCCGACCCTAATAAGTAATGAATTAATAAGTAATGATCTAGTAAGTAATGATTTAAATAAAAATAATGTCGCACCTGATGGTGCTGATCCCTCTGCCCCGGCTGGGAACGAAATGACGGGAGCGCAGCCTGATGAAGATTTAGAATCTGGTAGGGCTGGCAAAGGCAAAGAGTATTCAGCAGACTTTCTCGCTTTCTGGAAGGCCTATCCTCGCAAAAAGGAAAAGGGCAAGGCATGGCGGGTGTGGCGAACACGACTACGGGAAAAGGCTTCTGCCGGTGAGATGATTAGAGCAGCCAAAAACTATGCCCGGGACAGCAAGGGGACTGATGATAAATTCATCAAGCTTGCTGCTACTTTTATCGGGCCGGACAAGCCTTTCATGGATTACCTAGGAGATGATGACGGAGGGGGCGGAAATGATGGACAACAGCATCTTGAAGAAGCTCCAGGGGATTCAGCTGGAATATACCGCAATTTCTTTACCTGACATATTACAAGAACTACCGGAGTTAAACGACGTTCCTCAAGAAACCTTGCAAGAATACATACACGAAGTAACTAACGTTTATGAAAATCGCCTGATGTGTAAGCAATGCACTAAACAAGGCGCTGAAATTACTCAATGCGGCCGATGCCAAGTTGTTTACGAAGATGGTAGATTACGATTTCCAATGAGCAACTGCCATAAACTGCGAAAGTATCAACACCTGCAGCGTGCTGAAAGGCTACTTGAAATATCGCGAATTGGAGAGCGGTTTAAAAATAGGCGTTTTGATACATTCCGAGTCAACGTCGATAATCGGCGAGCTTATGAAAAATGCTTACATTACGCAAATAAATTTAAAGGTGGTACCGGCAAAGGGCTACTGTTGGCTGGCGACTGTGGAACAGGCAAAACTCACTTGGCAGTAGCCATTCTCCACGCACTGATTGAGAAAGAGATACCTGGTATATTCGTGACAGTACCAGAACTATTGCAAAAATTACGTGATAGCTATAATAAAACCGCAGCCGTAACCTCGGCTGATATTATAAACCTTGTAAAAACAGCTGAAATACTGGTTCTTGATGACTTGGGGGCGGAAAGACCAAATGAATGGACGGAAGAACAATTCTACGTCGTTATTAACGCCAGATATGAAAACGAATTACCAACCATCATCACAACGAACCACAAAAACATCCAAGTGCTTAAAGAATGGATCGGTGCCAGAAGCTTCAGCCGAATCATTGAAATGTGTGACGGTATTGAATGCTGCGGTGATGATTATCGTGAAAGAAAGTTACATGTGTCATAGTGTGGGAGGAAGAGAATGAACAAAGTAATTTTAGTTGGACGATTAGCCCAGGACCCAGAAGTTCGCTACACCCAGACTGGAAAGCCTGTCTGTACCTTCACTTTGGCAGTGAATCGCTTTGTAGGTCAGGGACAAAAAGATATTGCCGACTTTATACCCATTGTGGCTTGGGAGAAGCTAGCCGAAATTTGCGGTAATAATCTAAACAAGGGAAGGCGTATCCTCACAGAAGGTCGTTTACAGATTCGATCCTATGAAACAAATGAGGGCCAAAAGCGTAGAGTCGCGGAGGTCATCGCTCAAAATATTGAGTTTTTAGACAGTAAAGCTAATATACCGGAATCAGACCCAGCATTAACTATGGGGCATGAAGTTTTCCCAGCAGAAGAAGTCCCTTTCTAAGACAGCCCCGGCGGCGTAGCATCAAGAAGGCTGTAAAAATAATGCGGCGGGGGCGGGTAAGGGCTTAAATATAAAGAATGAGGAGGAGCAATTATGAGTGAGTTGCATTCAATCATTATAGAGGAATCGACTGATATTATCAGCGGCTTTATAAATACCACCTCAAAACGAAAGACATATACCGAGCTAAAAATAGAGCAAGAGGAAGTACTCGCTACAAAATCAAGTCAGTGTACTACGATAAGAAGGACAGTTGAGGAAGTAGAAAAGATGCTTACTGACCAGTTCGGTAACAAGCTCAAGCCAGTGATACGTGGTAAGACACCCAGAACAACAATTAATTTTAGTAAGATGGTTGGAAAACCGAAACAAGAAAATGTTCGCCATGAACCAGCCAAGTTGGAACCAAAACATCTAACGGCCGAAAGGCTTAGAAAACTGGTTTCGGATGGAAAGATGGCAGATGAAGTTATAAAGCTATATAACTTCAATAATCGAAGTTATTTCATGCAGACATTAAGAGAGCTTGGTTGTAAGGGGATATTAAACGAGCTGATTTATCGAAAAAAATTGGGTAAGGAGGTCTTTTTATGCGAGTAGAAAGTCATAGCGATATTTCGCACGATTTAGATTACTGGATACAAAAAGCCAATACCATGGAAGCTAAGTATAAAAAGCAATATTCGGTGATTAGCACTTACCACGGTGATTATGCTATTTTCCCCGCTAGTGTTCCAGTGGGGGCGGCTTGTAGGGTAATTTATACGGCAGGGAACGGGTGTAGCCAATGAATTCATGGTTATCACGTCAAGAGAAGGTAAAGCTGGTGCGTACGCTTGTTCTTAACTCACAGTTGTTGTTTGATATACAAGATTACGAGAATGCAAAAAGTACGGACAAAAAGTTTCTTGCTGATCTAAGGAGGGGTAAAGCATTTTTACAAAGAGCTATTGATAAGAGGCTAGACTACCTTGATAAAACGGCAGCACTTAATTTAATGGAGTCCATGAGTAAAATTGAAGTCATGTTTCTGCCCAAGGTTGAAGCAAAAAAAGCTTATCAGGATTTAGCTAAACTACAGAGTGTTTTACCAATGTATATATCAGATTTCGAAGATTGGTATGAGTTTGTTATCGAAAACACCTGTAAGGTCTGTAAGCGTAGTGATTATGAGAATTGCCCGGCCAGGCGGGTACTTGAAAAATATGATGTGTGTCCCAATGATCCTGGAGCGGTTGCAAGGTGCCAGTATGGATATAATGATGAACCAGTCGGGAGTGTGGGTGAAGCATTTATTAAAGCCTTAAATAAAGGGGTATAGATATTATCCTGGGGGCGGATTAGGAAAGTTGATAGAAATGGTGGTTAGCTGGTGGTGGGTGTTGATTGCAGCGTGGGTTGGTGCAACTTTCGGAGTTATGATCATGGCAATATTTAAGGTGGGAGGACAAGAATGATAATCGAGGGAAAGTATGAAAGGGCCGGGCAGGAGCTTGGTAAGATGGTGGATGATAAGCAGGCAGCATATGGAGATGCAATAACGGCAGTTGAACAACTAATGATGGTTTTGTATCCTCAAGGAGTCCAGCCTGATCAGTATCGCGACATGTTAATTATGGTGCGAACGATGGATAAACAATGCCGAATAGCGCGGGGTAATAAGGAAGCATTTGGCGAGTCTCCATGGCGAGATATTTGTGGTTATGGTCTGTTGGGAGCAGAGCACGTTTAATAAATAAAGGGCGGCATAGACCGCCCTAATTGACTTTGTGGGAGGGGTAAGGATGAACTGCATTAGGGAGGCCGAAAACTATTTGAGATACTACCGTGAATTACATAGAAGTGTTGACCATGCGGACGGTATGATTAGCAGGTTGAAATGGCAAGGACTACCCCGCGAAGTATCGGCAATAAATATGGACGTAACCGGCATTCATGCTTCCAAACCGTTAAACACTCTAAATCAAGTGTACCAGCTGCAAAAGTGGCAGGAGATGCGGGAGCGGACCATTGTGGAAATTAAGAAAATCGAAGAGTCATTAAATTGTATTTGCCAGGATCCTGGTTGCGAAAGATATAGGGATGTTCTTTATTTGTGGTATGTTGAAAAGATTGATAAAGATGCTATTGCGGATGAACTTGGTTATAGTACTAGGCAGTCTGTTTATGATATGAGAAACAAGGCTATTCGAAAGTTTGCAGTAACTTTGTTTGGTGTAATGGCATTAGAAGCCATATAAGAGTAGACAAAGAGTAGACACTTTTTTGATATTTAATGTGATAATATGATATCAGGTAAAAAAAAGACGCCGTCCTTATAGGGCGGCTTTTGTCATGTTCTAAAGACTGTCAGGATAAAATATGCTATAGAAAGGCAATACGGAGGCTGGCATGAGAATACCATATGAAAAAATTGATCATGACATAATTCCTTTAATAAAGGCAATGAACAATTGTGGGTATATCAAAACTCTTGGTTGTTGTATTGGACACGAAATAAATAAACCAAGCGAAGTAATATTCAAAGTTATAGACGAAAAACAATGGCAATTAATAATGCCCTCAATTCTATTGCTAAACAGCCTACTAAGAAATGCCAACATAGATGTTTATCAATGGTATAGGTTGGACTGTGATAATCAACACATAACAGATTGGCTTTTTAAAATAGAAGTTCACCCCGGCATTATTTCAATTACTGAAGAATTAAGAATTAAAAAAGATATTATTGATAAACTAGTCGGCATATTAAAAGACGACAGAGTGGCAGCTCCGTCGTCTTTCGCGAAAGTCTAGTATTTAGAGTTTCCGATGCAATGAGCACAGTTGTCAAAACCGTGGCGCTTAGCCTCATAATGAGTGTCAGGGGTAAAGGTAACAACGTGATTTGTTTTAATTTCGTTTATTCTGCAACCAACTTTTTCATTGTCTAAGTTGTGAACCTCGTTAGTATTAGTATTACCAATAAACTGCTTGCCGTTAAACGGCCATTGATATCTACGCACAGGAATCACCTCCTTTCTACATGAAGTGACAGCCACACAAGATACTTCGTTGTGATAGTGGTGATTCCTGTCTAATTTATGAATTATTTACAATTTATTGAAATATAACAGGGTTTTTCTTCCTTTTTGCCGAATCATCTAGAAAAGCGGCAAAAGGAGATGATGTCAATGTATACATATAGTCAATTAGAGAAAAAGCATAAGGAGATTGCATCGAATCTAGAAACGTTTAAACAAAAATGTGCATCACTTATACTAGAAACAAGACAATGCATAGTCGATAAAATGGAGATTCCGCCAGAAGCAGCATGTGTTCAAATAAATAAAGATGTCAATGGAGACTTGGAACTTGATGATGAATATAGTTGCGATTTTGAAATAGTGATTTCTTTTGATAATCCAGAACATGAGGTTGTTTTGGAATTTAGAATCGTTACGGCTTCGACAATCGCATTTAAACAGCACTTGTATAATATTAAAACGCAAGTTGATTATTTAATTGATGCAGTTGGAACGCATATAAATAAAGAGTTAGAAATAAAAGATAGACAAATTTCATCTAGATTATATTAATTAATTTAATCAAGAGCCTCCAGGCTCTTTTTTCATGCCCAAAAGGAGAATTGCATATAAAAACATGCAACGGCACAATCACCAAACCGTGGCGCTTAGCATCATATAGCGGCTTCCAATTATTTTTAGAGAAACCTCTTGACTACATGTTCATAAAAATGTAATATGAACATGAGGAGGTGGTTAATTGAGGGTCCCATTCAGAACTACGATTGAGGAAGAGTTAGTATCTGAACTTAAAAAGAAGGCGGTTAACCTTAGTTGTAATGCAAATGATATTATTGAAGATGCATTAAGGGAAAATTTTTATAAGAATAAAAAGGAATATTCGTTTAACTTTGATGAAATGCCATATGACAAACAATTTTCCTTTTTGTCCGAAGAATTTTCAGATGTTATTCATAATGTTATTTACGCCGTAAAGATAATGCCAAATGATGAGGTTTCAGATGCTATTCATCTCTTAAGTAAGGCAATTGCTAAATTAACACTTGCCGACTTCAATCGAAAACAGAAAATGAAATAAAAGGAAGCCGCTCCTACTCCGTCCAAAGAGCAAGCGACTTCCCACTACACCAACCCTCCGAAGAGGAGTTAGTTGCTATGAAATTGAGCGTTATCTACAGTTAACGCTTGACTTAATAATAGCACAACAGTCCTCCAGTCGGCAAGGGTTGAGCCGAAAGGAGGATATTTTTATGCCTAATAATAAGCAGTATATTAATTTGCGTTGGTTAATCTGGAATTATTTTGATAACAATGAAGAGCGCCAAGATGCAATTGAAGGACTGAATATTTACAAAGAGCGGAATTGTCTATCTGATCAACTTTATAATATGATGCTTGCTAGTTTAGCTGAAGACAATAGTCAAGAAAAACAATGGGTGGAGGGTTGAAAAATGAGTGATATTCAAATTGTTGAGCAAAGGGAAGTTTTAGGAAAGGAATTTCGTATGTATGGTGATGTTGATTCGCCGCTGTTCAAAGCCGATGATGTCGCAACATGGATTGAACACTCCAATGTAAGCGTAATGCTCAATTCAGTTGACGAATCTGAAAAACAGTTAATTACTATTGGCACTATAAGTAATGTTTATACTGCCTGGTTTTTAACAGAAGATGGTTTGTATGAAGTATTGATGCAGAGCCGGAAGCCAATCGCCAAAGAGTTTAAGAAGCAGGTCAAGGAGATACTTCGTACAATCCGCAAACATGGTATTTATGCTACTGATAACGTAATCGCCCAAGTCTTAGAAAATCCCGACTTTGGCATAAAGTTATTATCTCAGCTTAAAGAAGAACGAGAGAAAAACAAGCAGTTATCCACGCAAGTCGAGCAAGACAAACCTAAGGTAGTATTTGCTGATTCAGTAGCAACCAGTAAAACCTCTATACTTATCGGCGATTTAGCAAAGCTAATTAAGCAAAACGGATATGATATCGGTCAAAATAGGCTGTTTGAGTGGTTAAGGGAAAATAGATATCTAATAAAAAGTGGCAGTAGCCGTAACATGCCAACACAAAAGGCAATGGAAATGGTATTATTTGAAGTTAAAGAATCCACTGTTAATAATCCAGATGGTAGTATTCGAGTGACAAAGACTACTAAAGTGACTGGAAAGGGTCAGATATACTTTGTTAATTTGTTTAAAAATCAAGAGCAGTTACCAGCATAATGATACCGAAAACACCGAGGATAAAGAATCCAAAACTAATAAAGCAAATTCGTTCTATCGGCTACTGTGAGTATTGCAGTAGCCGATTTGCTTTGCAGGTCCATCATATTAAGACCAGGGGAGCGGGCGGGAATGATACGGAGGATAATTTGATTTGTCTTTGCTATCTGTGTCATGGCTGGGCACATGATGGACTTATTAGGAAAGAGGAATTAAGGGAGATTGTCAACAAACGGGGGCGGGATTATAATGTCGACTAAACTAACGGTACCAGATAATCCAACACCTGCGCAATTACAATACTTACTTTCAGTATGCAGTAATGAGATGGCACGTTTAGGTGATATAGTCGCTGGATATAAACAGGATTCAGCTACAAAGGCTATTAGATTAAAACGAGCCCAGGCGAGAGCGACAGTAAAATATAAGGGCCAAGGAAATGTTGATTATATTAAGGCTTTAGTTGAAATTGATGAAGATGTGATAGCAGCTGTCGATTTGTTAGATTATGCAGAAGGTGTATATATATTAGCTAAGGCCGAGCTAGATGGTTATGATGCTCAATTTGTCGCTTTACGCAAGATCGCGGAAATAAGAAAACAAGAGATGAGAAGTTTAAATGGTTAGACTGGAATTATGCCGGGCGGGCTTAGCGGATGTCAGAAAAATGTCGATGATGTGTCTGTTTTCCGTGGTAAAATGATAGTGTGGAATAAATATAATTTATAGGTTAGAAAAAACCGCTTACAACTCGTAGGCGGTTTTTTATTTAGGAGGTCAATCATGCAAACAATCATTGATAATATAACGGTGATCTACGATGATGCAATTGCAATGGACGAGCTACGCGAATACGTTAAGCAAGAACAGGCTATCTGGGATGGCAACGGCAAGCCATTAGCCAGTATCGATGTAAAACTCTGCGGGGACGATGTCGAGATAACGTCACATGAGAGGTCGCCGATAACAAGGTTAAGGCGGATAACAGGGTATTTGAGTACAGTGGACAGGTTTAACGATGCTAAGCAGGCGGAGTTGAAAGCAAGACAGGTACATGTGAGATAACGGAGGTGACACCATGCCGCACTACTGTGATGACAATGACTGCAAACATAACACTGACCAGACATGTACTGCTGGCAAGGCTTATCACGTCAATCGGTATTGTGTCACTAAACGTCGTAAGCCACGAGCAGATAACTACCGCGAGCTTATGCAGCCTGATGTTGGCATCTGTGAGCGCAGCAACGGAAGCATGAAGCGCAAGGGTGGAGGGGTGTTGAAGTGACCGCCCAACCAATCATGGGTCCTTCCTAGGGGGTGGACCTAACACGGGTCTAGCGAGCCCCGATAATTGTCTCCGTGAAAATCATTTTTTGGGGTTGAAACTTTTATGGCGAGAAAAATTAAAGACAGTCCACAGGGGAAGGACACAAAACCGAAAGCGCCTGATAATTGGTGGGTTCGAGGCACTTCGGAAACATGCGCATTTTTTGGTGTCAGTGCTCAAACACTTTCAGATTGGGAAAAACGCGGTGCCCCTAAAGAGGGATATGGCAAATGGGACATCAAGAAGATGGTCGAATGGAAGCATGGCGCCAAAGCCGGTGACATGAGCCCCGAGGCGCGTAAGTTGATGGCCGAGGCTGATTACCGCGAAGCAAAGGCCGCTCAAGAAGGAATCAAACTGGCGGTTCAGCGCGGCGAATATATCGCCACAGCAGAAGTTACCCAGGATTTGAAACGGCTATTCACAGTCTTGAAGCGTTCACTAATTGCCATTGGGCATGATGTGGCGACAGAAATTAATACGATGGATCCTGATGCAGCACTGGCGGCTAAGAAGGTGGTAGATAATGAAATCTATGAAGCGCTCAAACAGATCGCCGAAAAAGGGGAGTATGTTTGCCGAAAATAAGCAATATATCGCAGACGCTTTTACTGTATTTAGTCCTCCTGAAAAAATAACGGTTGCAGAATGGGCCGATAAATATAGAGTGTTGGACGAGAAATCATCAGCTGCACCTGGCAAGTGGAACACCGAACGAACTCCATACCTTCGCCGGATCATGGACGAGTTCTGTAATCCCGAGATAGAAGAGATTACGTTTTGTGCTGGATCCCAGATTGGCAAAACTGAAGCAGAATACAATATGCTATGCTTTGCTATTGACCAGGATCCAGGGCCAGTGCTGGTCGTTTATCCGACAGACAAACTGGCAGAGTTTGCAAGCGAGAATCGACTTGAACCAATGTTCCGCTTGTCACCAGCAATTTGTGATAAATTCGATAAACGAGCTAGTGAGAAGCTGGAATTACAATTTACGAATAACTATGTCGCTTTGATCGGTGCAAACTCACCAAGCAACCTTGCTTCACGACCGGTCAGGTATATATTTTTTGACGAGATTGACAAATACCCGAAGTGGTCTGGTGATGAAGCTAGTCCAATATCGCTTGCAGAAGAGCGGCAGAAAACATTCTACAACAAGAAAACAGTTAAGGTGTCTACTCCAACCACTAAGCAGGGTAATATTTGGCAGGCCTATGAGAAATCAGACCTCAAGCTAAAATATCATGTGCCATGCCCACATTGTGGCACACAGCAGCGGCTTGATTTTAAGCAAATTAAATGGCCAAAAGAATTACGTGATCCGCAACTGGTTCGCTATGCAGCTTGGTATGAGTGCTCCCATTGTAGCCAGCAAATTGATGACCGGCACAAGATGGAGATGCTGCGAAGTGGCGACTGGTTGCCAGAAAATACACCGGCCGGCCGAGTTCGTTCCGTAGGATTCCATTTAAGCTCGCTGTACTCTCCATGGCTTACATTTGGCGATGTGGCCGCTAAGTTTTTAGCATCAAAAGAAACTCCCGAAGATCTCATGAATTTTATTAACTCATGGTTAGCAGAGCCTTGGGAGCAAAAAACAAACCGAATGAAGTCCGATGTTGTATTAGCAAAACAATGGACGCATGAACGCGCACGGGTGCCGGAACACGCACAAATCATTACGCTAGGTGCAGACGTACAGTTAAATCACTTCTGGTGGATAGTGCGCGCTTGGGGGGCGGGATTAACATCTTGGTTAGTCGACTATGGCCGATGTGAAACTTGGGCAGAGCTTGAACATATTCTGGATCGAAATTACATCACCACGCTAGGTGAGATAATGCAAATCAATCTAGCCTGTATCGATAGTGGTTATAACGCTGATGAGGTCTACACGTTTTGCGCTAAGCGGCAAGATGTTTGTCTGCCGACCAAGGGATCGTCCAATCCGCTGCGTGCTCGGTACAATATCACAATCCTGGAGAAAGGTGTTGGCGCTGGGCTTCGGTTATATATCCACGACTCCGGCCAGATGAAAGACTTTATTGCCGGCCGCCTGACACTGGAACCAGGCACTAAAGGAGCATGGCATGTATTTAAGGACTGTGATCGAGAGTACGCAGATCAAATTTGCGCCGAGCAAAAAGTCGAAGTCAAAAACGGGACGCGCATCAGTTATGAATGGCAGCCAATCAGCTCCCATGCGCAGAACCATCTACTTGACGCCGAGGTTAATGCCACATTAGCGGCAGAGATCCTGGGCGTTCGTTATTTAGTAGAGGAGGAAGAACAATCTCCCCCACCAATAGAAAAACCTGCCGCCAGCGGATTTGTACAGCGGCAGAGAAACTGGCTAAGGAGGTAAGAAGATGGCACTTGATTTAGCAACGATGCTCACGCAGATTGAAGCAGCGATTACCGCTATTCTTGGGGGGGCGCAGGAATATGCTATTGGCTCTCGCCGCGTGACGAAAGCAGACTTAAAAACTTTGCTAGAAGAACGCAGAATGTTGATTGCTGAACTCCATATTGAACAAACCGGCACTACTCGTGCCTATGCGAGGTGGCCGACACGATGAACTTTATTGACAAACTGATTGAGGTTATTTCCCCACAGCGGGCATTTGAGCGACAGAAATTCCGGTCAGCGTTAGATGCCCAGCGTAGTTATGATGCTGGACGCGTTGACCGGTTAGGAGGTGGATGGGTAGCTGTTAATTCCACCGCAGAACAAATTGACGCGGTGTTTCGTGATAGGCTGCGTGCTAGAGCTCGCGACCTTGAGCGTAATAATGACATTGTTGAGTCAATTGTAGCTGGTATTGTTCGGAATGTTGTTGGCAAGGGGTTCACCCTGCAGGCTCGTACTGCGGATGAAGAGTTAAACACCCTAATTGAAAACCGATGGAAACGATGGCGCAGGGCTAGAAATTGCGATATTACTGGTCGGTCATCGTTTGGTGAAATATTAGCTCTTCTTATGCGGCGAATGATTTACGACGGTGAGATATTGGCTGTAAAAGTATATGACAGTGCTGCAAAAGTACCCTTTAAATTGCAATTGCGCGAAGCAGATGATCTGGATACTTCAATCACCGCTGCGCCGAACGGTAATGTCATTCAGGGTGGCGTTGAACTGAATAGTTACAGCAAGCCGGTAGCGTATTGGTTTTATGAGCGTAAACCTGATGGATTCTCAACTCATAAATCTATTCGTATTGAGGCGCAGCGAGTGATTCACTTGTTTAGTAAGACGAGGCCAACACAGGTAAGGGGTATCAGCCAACTGGCCAGAAGCATGGACCGTATGCGTGATACTAACGAATATCTTGAAGCAGAACGGGTTAAAGCGCGTATTGCTGCTTGCCTGGCGGTATTTGTCGAAACTAATGCACCCCAA
>JAQWAQ010000076.1 GCA_028707635.1 Negativicutes bacterium | reverse complement strand
CGACTCACCTTAGATTTTGAATGTATTATTACCGCTCAAGGAACGATTAAGCCTAGCGAAGTAATTGGAGCATTGGCAGAGTCATTTGGGCTACCTATTGATAAAGACAATATCTCAATTAATCGGGTTGGGCTTTTTGTTGCCGACAATGGAGTACGGCTGTCGCCGCTCGACCTTTCCTGATCAGTAAGAAGGGGGTAGACAAGGGGGATGGCGATGGCGAAGAATATTATTGTCAGCATTATGCCGGAAGAAACTCGGATGGCACTAATAGAAGACGGCGATCTTTTGGAGGTGTCTATCGAGCGAACAGACCATGCGCATATTGTGGGCAATATTTATAAAGGAAAAGTTAAAAACGTGCTGCCTGGCATGCAGGCTGTATTTGTTGATATCGGACATGATAAGAATGCTTTTTTATACACAGGTGATATTTCGCCACAAGAGCTTAAAGTAGCGGGCGGGGGCGGAACGCTTACTATTGGCCAGGATATTATCGTTCAAATTATTAAAGATGCTATTGGGACGAAGGGGCCACGGGCGACAACCAACTTAACGGTTCCAGGGCGTTACATAGTATTAATGCCGACAGTAGACTATGTGGGGATTTCCCGTCGTATTGATAAGGAAAGCGAACGGGAAAGGTTAAAGGAGCTTGCTGGAAATGTGCGGGCAGAGGGGACTGGCCTTATTGTAAGAACGGTGGCCCAAGGAAAAGCTGAGGAAGATTTAAAAAATGATGCTGAATATCTCTATAAGCTATGGCATTCCCTGGCAGCAAGAGCAAGACGGGCGCAATCTCCGGCATTACTTTATCGCGATGTTGACATGGTGATTCGGATTGTTAGAGACCACTTAACAGCGGATATTGATCAACTTGTAATTGATCAGCGTGAGGCATATGGGCGGGTTTGCGATTTAGTAAAGACTGTTTCTCCGGAATTATTATCTAAAGTTGTTTTATATGATGGCACCGAAGATGTTTTTAACCATTTCGGTATTGAAAAAGAGATTGATAAGTTAGGTCAGCGGTGTATTTGGCTTAAATGCGGTGGTTACATTATCATTGATAAGACAGAGGCTTTAACAGTTGTTGATGTTAATACAGGAAAGTATGTTGGCGACAGTAGCCTTGAAGATACCGTTTTCCATACTAATCTTGAGGCCGCTGCTGAAATAGCTAGGCAATTGCGGCTAAGGGATATTGGCGGCATTATCATTATTGATTTTATTGATATGGATACTGACGAGCATAAAAAGGCCATTCTTGACGCCCTGGAGGGACATCTTAAGAAGGATCGGACTAAAACGAATGTTATTGGTCTTACCGGACTTGGTCTTGTTGAAATGACGCGTAAAAAGTCGCGCCAAAATTTGGAAAGCATCTTATACACTGACTGCCCGTGCTGTGAAGGGCGAGGAAGAGTGCGTTCACCGGAAACTGTTGTGATAAACATAAGAAGGCGCCTTCGTAAGCTGAAATCGAGCTGGCAGGGCCAACTTGCTTTGCAAGTTCATCCGACAGTTGCAGCCATCCTAAACAGGAGTGGGGAAGTTGCCTTAATGGAAAAGGAAGCAGGCCGGAAAATTATTGTTGAAGCAGTAGGATCAATGCATCCCGAAGTTTTTACAATTCTACATAGCAACGAATAATGCGTTTGACAAAGATTATCTGGTATGTTAACATTCTATATTGTAGGCGTTTGTGCTTACGTTCCCGAACCGCACGAAGAGGTTGTTAAAAGCATCTTTTGATGCACCGTATTCGGCGAGTTTAATTGAAAGGGAGGTGTAATTATGTACGCAATTATTGAAACAGGTGGCAAGCAATATCGTGTTAGCGAAGGCGATGTACTTACAATTGAAAAGCTTGATATTAATGAAGGCGAGACAGTTGAGTTCAACCGTGTGTTAACTGTTGTAAAAGACGGCGAATTGATTGTTGGTAAACCTGTAGTAGCTGATGCAACAGTAACAGCTAAAGTGATGGAACAAGGAAAAGGCAAAAAGATTTTGGTATTTAAGTATAAAGCAAAATCCAACTACCGTAGACGTCAAGGCCATCGCCAGCCGTTTACAAAGGTTGTTATCGAAAAAATCGACGCATAATGATTACGATAGATATTTTTCGCAATCAATCCCAGGCTATTGCCGGATTTAGTGTAAAAGGTCATGCCGATACAGCGCCGCACGGTCAAGACATTGTCTGTGCTGCAGTATCAGCCTTAACGCAAACGGCAATATTAGGGCTTGAGCGGTATCTAGGACGCGAATTTGAGCTTGATATTGAAAGCGGTAATCTTAATATTCAATTGTTATTGCCGCCCGATCGCTTAACGAGCGCTATTTTGGAAACAATGCTGCTTGGACTTACCGAAACGGCCAAGCAACATTCGCAGAGTGTTCGGATTATGGAACACAGGAGGTGAATTACTGATGTTTAATTTTGATTTACAGTTATTTGCTCATAAAAAAGGTGTGGGTAGTACTCGTAATGGTCGTGACAGTGCAGCCCAACGCCTTGGAGTAAAACGCCATGCGGGTGAAGTTGTTACAGCCGGCAGCATTTTAGTCCGTCAAAGAGGTACACACTTCCATCCGGGCAAAAACGTTGGTATCGGTAAAGACGACACCTTATATGCAAAAATTGCCGGTCAGGTGGCCTTTGAGCGTAAAGGTCGCGAAGACAGACAAGTCAGCGTATATGCTAAAGAAGAAGCTATGTAACAAGTACCTGCGGTCACACGGCCGCAGGTATTATTTTTTGTTAAAGTAACAGGTATTTTTACAATAATAGCGAATTATAGATAATTTAATATATAAACTCCTATTCATTATACGGGAGGAAAAGAGCGATTATGGGAAAAATGCCAAAAAAAGATCAAGTGTGCGAGGAATTGGTCAGATTACTTAGGGTTCAGCGTCATGATTTTATCAATCATTTGCAGGTTATTCATGCGATGCTGCAGCTTGGTCGAGCCGAAAAAGCGCTTACTTACATTGAGGAATTGGCTAAGGACGGCGGTCTGGTTGATGATCAGATTATGAGGCACACCCGGCAGCGGGAGTGTAAACACAACCTTGATGTCGTGTAAATTTTTAATTATTGCGCATATTACATATTATCAATACTTTCTGAATGTGCAATGTAAATCATCAGCTTGGCTTAAAGGGGATTAAGAATGTTTATAGACAGAGCGAAAATTTCAGTAAAAGCCGGAGACGGCGGTAATGGTATGTCAAGCTTTCGCAGGGAGAAGTTTGTGCCTAGAGGAGGCCCTAGCGGCGGCGACGGTGGGCGCGGTGGCAATGTTGTTCTTATCGTTGATTCTAATCTCAACACATTAATTGATTTTCGTTATAAGCGAAAATTTGCGGCCGAGCGTGGCGTAAATGGACAGACAAAAGACATGCATGGTCGTGGTGCTGGCCCACTGTATATCAAGGTGCCGCCTGGCACAATCGTCCGGGATGAAGAGACTGGTGAAGTCATCGCTGACCTTACGACAGAGGGGCAAGAAATGGTTGTTGCTCGTGGTGGGCGCGGTGGTCGCGGTAATGCCCGCTTTGTGTCTAGTACGCATCGAGCCCCTACTTTTGCTGAAAATGGTGAACCTGGTGAAAGTCGTTCTTTGCAGCTGGAGTTAAAGCTGCTGGCTGATGTCGGGCTGGTGGGCTATCCAAGTGTAGGAAAGTCAAGTATCATTTCAAATGTATCTTCAGCAAAGCCCGAAATTGCCGCTTATCATTTTACAACATTAACTCCTGTATTGGGAGTTGTAAGAATTGATGAGGGGAAAAGTTTTGTCTTGGCTGACATACCTGGTTTGATTGAAGGCGCTCATGAAGGAGTCGGTCTTGGACATGATTTCCTGCGCCATATAGAAAGAACCAAGATTATTATTCACGTACTTGATGTTTCTGGCCTTGAAGGCCGTGATCCTATTGAAGATTATATTAAGATAAACCAAGAACTTAGTTTATATAATGAGAAGCTGGCTCAACGTCAGCAAATTATTGCAGCAAATAAAATGGATTTGCCGGAAGCACAAGAAAACCTCGCCCGAGTTGCAGAATATATGGCGAAAGAAGGCCGTGAGCTTTATCCTGTTTCAGCAGCTACTGGTGAAGGTCTTACAAAGCTTATGCAACGGGCCGGACAGCTCCTGGCAGAGTATGTGGAAGAATCTGAAATTAGTATTGAAGCCCCTGTTGTTTATGAGGTTAAACCCGAAGAACCATTTACTATCACAAGAGATGATGATGGTGCTTATGTTGTTCATGGTAAAGAGATTGAGAAAACCGTTGCTATGATTAATTTTGATAATGATGAAGGTGTACGTCGATTTCAGCTTACTTATCGGCGGCTGGGGATTGAAGATGCGTTGCACGAACGGGGTATCAAAGAAGGTAATATTGTTCGAATTGGCGACATGGAATTTGAATATAAGGAATAAGGAGGGAAGACATGGAAGAGTGTATTCTCACAGGAAAGCAGAAGCGCTTTTTGCGAGCCATGGGAAGTGAATTGGATCCTGTTGTTCAAATTGGCAAAGCCGGAGTCGTTGAGTCTGTTGTCGATAGTGCGAAGGAAGCATTGGCAGCGCGTGAACTGATTAAAGTAAGGGTGCTGCAAAATTGTGCTGAACATCCAAAAGAAGCGATTGCTCGATTGTCTAAGGCTGCAAGAGCAGAATTGGTGCAGGTGATCGGACGGAACGGTCTTTTATATCAAAAGAATCATGAAAAGCCAAAGATTGAATTGCCTTAATTTACTTGCATGCGGGGGAGAGAACCATGGTTACCAGAATGAGTCTAGCTGAAGCACAACGCATTGTCGTCAAAGTAGGAACGAGTACACTTACGCACAGCACAGGCAAGATTAATTTTTTCCGCATAGAAAAGTTGGTACGGGAGCTTTCCGATTTAGCGAATCATGGTAAAGAGGTAATTTTAGTTTCATCGGGGGCCGTCGTTGCAGGTATGGATCGGCTCGGGCTCAAGGAAAAACCAAAAACAATTCCGGAAAAGCAAGCAGCTGCAGCAGTAGGGCAGGGAATTTTGATGCATACCTACGAGAAGCTGTTTGGCGAGTACGGTCAGACTGTGGCTCAAGTACTCCTAACCAGAGAAGACTCTGTACAGCATAAACGCTACATAAACTCACGTAATACACTGTTAACTCTCTTAAGAATGGGTGTCATACCGGTCATTAATGAGAATGATGCCGTAGCCATTGATGAGCTTAAAATTGGTGACAATGATACACTGTCAGCTATGGTGGCAAGTATTGTTGATGCCGATTTGTTGATTATATTATCTGATATTGAGGGACTCTATGACGAGAACCCTCAAAAAAATCCTCAAGCTAAACTTATTAGTGAGATTACTGATATAACGCCCGACGTTGAAGCATTGGCCGGTGGTCCGGGATCTCTACGCGGCACAGGTGGTATGTATACCAAAATTCAAGCCGCAAAAATTGCGGTGAATTCCGGTGTTACTATGCTTATCGCATCAGGCGGGCGGGATGGCGTGATTCGCGACATTATCGGCGGCGACGATATTGGTACAATTTTTCTGGCAAAGCAGGATCGCTTGCAGGCGCGTAAGGGCTGGTTGGCCTTTGGAGCCCGCATTTATGGGTCAGTTGTTATTGATGAAGGCTGTGAAAAGGCTATTGCTGGAAAAGGATCAAGTCTTCTTTCAGCGGGTATCATAGCCGTTGAGGGCAATTTTGAACATGGTAGTACAATAAGACTTGTTTGTGTTAATGGCAGAGAAATTGCACGTGGTATTACTAATTATAGCTCTGCTGATATAAAAAGGATTATGGGACGACACACTGACGAGATTGCTCTAGTTTTAGGAAGTAAGCTTTATGATGAAGTGATCCACCGCGATAATATGGTGGTCTTGGTTTAGCGAGGGGAGGAATTAAGATGGACTATATTGCTGAGCTTAAAGATAAGGGTGCAGCAGCCAAATTAGCTGCTCGAAAGCTTAGCGTTGCTTCGGCAGATATTAAGGATAAGGCGCTTGCTGCCATGGCTGATGCCTTGGAAAATTTTCGAACTGACATTTTAGCGGCCAACAGCATTGATATCGAAAATGGTAAGACGAAAGGTTTATCAAAAGCCCTTATTGACAGGTTGCTGTTAAATGACAGTCGAATAAATGCTATGGCTGAGGGCCTTAGGCAAATTGCGGCTTTGCCTGATCCAATCGGTGAGGGGCTTGGAACAAAGCGGCGGCCTAACGGTCTTGAAATTAGTAAAGTGCGTGTTCCGCTGGGCGTTATTGGCATTATTTATGAAGCACGTCCTAATGTTACGGTAGATGCAGTCGGTTTGTGCTTAAAATCAGGCAACGCGGTACTGTTGCGGGGCGGATCAGAAGCCATTAATTCTAATTTGGCAATTATTAATGTCATTACCAGGGCTGCTTATAGTGCCGGTGTTGCTGATGGTGCTATTCAGTTTATTGAGACAACTGACCGCCAGGCTGTTAATGCGATGCTTAAACTCAATGAATATCTTGATGTTATTATTCCCCGCGGCGGAGCAGGGTTAATAAAAACCGTTGTTGATAACAGTTCAGTGCCGGTCATTGAAACAGGAATCGGCGTTTGTCATACTTTTGTTGATGAATCAGCCGATCTTACCATGGCGCAAGCAATCGCTTATAATGCAAAAGTTTCCCGACCAGGAGTCTGCAATGCCATGGAGACTTTGCTGGTGCATAAGGCAGTGGCTGATCAGTTTTTACCTGGTATGTTAAAACAATATCATGAAGCAGGTGTAGAACTTAGGGGATGTCCCCTGACAGTACTCCAACATCAGGGCGTTAAACACGCCACTGATGAGGATTGGGCAACTGAGTACCATGATCTTATTCTTGCTGTTAAAGTCGTTTCAGACCTTGATGAAGCGCTTAATCATATTGCAAAATATGGCACGCGCCATTCCGAGGCGATTGTTACCAAGAACTACGACAATGCCCGGCGTTTTCAGCAGGAAGTCGATGCGGCCGCTGTCTATGTGAATGCATCAACACGGTTTACTGATGGGTTTGAATTTGGATTTGGAGCCGAGATTGGGATAAGCACCCAGAAGATTCATGCCAGAGGTCCGATGGGGTTAACAGAGCTTACCAGTGTAAAATATATTATCTCTGGAGATGGACATATAAGGTCGTGATCTCTTCGACAAAGCTCTTGTCATAACGCGGCAAGAACTTTGTCTTGTTTTTTGCTCCTTGCAGTGTTGATTGACCTGACATTTGTTAGGACGTACAATGAAATTAAACAATAGTTGTATTGTTACTGATGGAAATGCTGGATAAGGAGCTTCGATATGTGCAGAAAAATTTGGGGTTATTTTTGGACAATCTATCATTATCAAAAAACGGAAAAAGGCCGGCATGATATAATAGACTATTTACAGGCTATCGGCATAATGATTCTGGTTATGTTGTTGCTTTGGACGATAATGATTTATTTAAAGTAATATTTGGTTGTCCCTTATGTTTTGGTGTTTTGCTCCTGTGGTATAATGTTGTAAAGCATCATAAATTGCAGTAATTATCCGATGACTAACCCGCTCTAAGACTCCCGCTTCTATAAGCGGGAGTAAGGGTGGCTAAGTCCCTGGATACGGTTCGGCTAGGATTCAGGTGGAGTTAAAACTCCATCTGAATCAAGTCTCACTTTATAGAGCACAGGGAGAAATCGTATGACGGAAAAGCGAAGAATTGGTATCATGGGTGGCACTTTTGATCCGATTCATATAGGGCACCTTGTTACTGCCGAGGCAGTACGTATTGAATACGGACTAGAGAAGGTTCTTTTTATACCGGCAGGGAATCCGCCACATAAACAAGATTCGAATGTAACCCCAGCTATGCACCGATATATTATGACAGTCATGGCTACTTATTCTAATCCACATTTTTGTGTATTGCCGATCGAATTGGAACGGTTAGGTCCATCCTATACTATTGATACTGTAAAAGAGTTGATTTGTCTATATGGTGGACAAACTGATCTTTATTTTATAACCGGAGCAGACGCAATCCATGATTTGCCCACCTGGGAGAAGATTGATGAGTTGATTGGGCTGTGCCACTTTGTTGGAGCGACTCGTCCGGGTTGTATAAGGAAATTAGATGATGTGATAAAACGTTTTGGCTCCCTTGGACGTAAACGCATTCATCGACTCGCAACTCCAGAGCTTGAAATATCATCAACAGATATTCGTGAACGCGTAAGAAAAGGGCGGTCCATTAAATATATTGTTCCAGAAAGTGTGGAAAGCTATATTCAAAAAGAGGGCCTGTATATTTGAGCGCACGGCTTGTGCCAAATATAGGCAGGCATAAAACTAGTGCAGTTGCAAATAATGTAAACAAGGATTTCCTAGATTTCAAGAAAGAGAGGTGATTTCCTAGATGGCAAAAACTCTCTATGTAGGCAACCTGCCATGGTCCACAACAGAGGAATCTTTGGCAGACGCATTCCGCCCGCATGGTACAGTCATTTCGGGCAGAATAATTACCGATAAAGAGACTGGGCGTTCGAGAGGTTTTGGTTTTGTGGAAGTTGAAGACGAAGATGCTGAAAAAATGGTCAATGCAATGAATGGTTCAGAATTTGGTGGTCGGCAAATCGTGGTCAATGAAGCAAAACCGAGACAAGGCTAGTTCTAATGCCTCCTTAAAAACAGGAGGCTTTTTATTTTGAAGCAGGAATTTAGCAAATTTTGGCGAATTTTCTCATGATAGGTGATAAAAATGCAATATCAGGAGATTATTGACAGACTTACCGTGATACTCACAAAAAAACGAATGGATCACTCACGAGGGGTAAGCCAAACGGCAGTTCTTTTAGCAAGGCGATTTGGCGCGGATGAAAGTAAAGCGGCGCTAGCTGGTATTTTGCATGACTGTGCCAGGGAGATACCGCGACATGAGCTTATTACGGAAGCTGTGAAGTGGAAAATTGCGGTAGGGACTGTTGAATGCCAGGAACCTGTGTTGCTTCATGCTCCGCTTGGCGCAAAGATGGCTGAAAAACAGTATGGCATCAGAGATCAAGAAGTGCTGAATGCGATCAAGCTGCATACATTGGGTGGCCCGTCAATGAGTATACTGGCTAAAATTATCTATTTGGCCGATTTCATCGAGCCTGGCCGCAGTTTCTCGGGAGTGGACAAGCTGCGGGCACTTGCAGAGGTTAGCCTGGATACAGCTTTGCTGGCAGCTTATGACTATAATATTGAGTACATCATTAAAAAGGGCGGCTTAATTCACCCAACTAGTGTTGAAGGCCGCAACGAACTATTGATACACATATCTAAGTGATATGGTTCGGCTAGGATTTAGGTATTTATCTGAATCAAGTCTCACTTTATTGGTGTAGGCGGAGAAAAAATGCGTACCGCTCGCCGTAGAGTCCGCTGGTCGCGAGTACTACTGCTAGTTATTATTTTAATTATGCTTGTTGGGACGCTTGCTGGGGCTGCAGTATACACTTATAAGACAGTGTTTAAGGTATTGCCGGCTGGTACCCAAGTTGGAACAGTAGAAGCTCCCGATTCTGGTCGGATCAATATCTTGCTGTTAGGTCTAGATGATGGTGATCGGGAACATCAGGGATCACCACGCCGCTCCGACACTATAATTGTTGCCAGTATCAATACTGACGATGGAACAGCCAGCTTATTGTCGATACCACGTGATACTCGAGTGGTTATTCCAGGGCATAAAGATTATGATAAAATCACTCATGCTTGTTTTTATGGTGGTCCGCAGCTTGCGGAAAAAACGGTTGAGGGATTTTTACAGTTGCCTATTCATTACTATGCGGCAGTAGATTGGCAGGCATTCATTAAACTTGTTGATCTTGTCGGTGGAGTTAATCTTTATGTTGAACGCGACATGAACTATGAAGATCCATATGCCAATTTACAAATTCATCTCGAGCAAGGCTATCAGCATTTAGATGGACATGAAGCTGGTGAATATATAAGATATCGAAGCGACGAGCTTGGCGATATTGGACGTGTTCAGCGACAACAGCGGTTTATAAAGGCCTTTAGCAGTGAGGCACTCAATATAGGGTTGATCTTAAAAACACCTGGACTTGTTACTATTATTAAGGAAAATGTTGAAACGAATATACCTCCGCTGGAAATGGTTAAACTTGCTTACAACGTAAATAATTTTACTTCAGGCAATGTGCATATTGAAATGTTGCCGGGCCGATTTTCTACTGTTGGCGGATTAAGCTATTGGAATCCTGATGCTGACCAAATCGCGCAGCTTGTGGATCGTATGTTTAACTCTCGCTCGGCAACAATGAGCAGTGTGTTTGACAGAAACAAGCGCAACAACTAAAAAGCAGCCTGTCAGGCTGTTTTTTAGTATATTAAGCAAAAAATAACGAGCAGGAGAGTTAATGATTATCAAGAATAGAATAAGTAGTTATGATCACAAACTATTGAATAATGTTTATTTTAGAGGAGGGACACTATGACCGATTTAACTGGTACTATGCCGCAATTGATCGCTGCAGCCGCAAGTGACAAAAAAGCTTTCGATATACAAATTCTTGATATGCGGAACATTACACTGATAACAGATTACTTTATTATTTGCAGCGCCAATTCTACTACCCAGGCCAAGGCGATTGCTGATCATGTTGATGAAAAATTAGCCGAGCAGGGCTTTAAAACGCTGCGCAGGGAAGGCTATAGTGAGGCTCGCTGGATCTTATTGGATTTTGGCGGATGCGTAGTGCATATATTTCTTGATGATGAGCGACGGTTCTATAATATTGAACGACTGTGGGGCGAAGCCAAAACACAGTTGTATGATGAATAGAGGGAATATATGAATAAATCAGAGCAACTGGTCCCAGGCAGTGTTGCGGTGCTTAAGGTAGTTAGAATCAGTGAAATGGGAGCCTTTCTTGATGCCGGCACCGGCAATACATCTGATGATATTTTACTTCATAAACTTCAACAAACTGAAGCTGTCAACATTGGTGACGAAGTAAAGGTTTACCTATATCGTGATCCGAAGGGTAGAACGACGGCAAGCATGAGAGTTCCACAGATGAAGGAAGGGCAGGTAGCACGCGTGAGCGTGATTAATACGACTCGCGATGGCACCTTTGTCGATGTTGGCGCCGAACGTGGCATTTTTCTGCCTTTTTCTGAAACGCGGGGGAAGCTTTCCGTAGGCGATAAGATATGGGTAAAGCTTTATACTGATAAGTCAGGTCGGCTTGCTGTGACAATGGAAGTAGAAGATGAACTTCGTCAGGCATCAAAACCGGCAACTAATGTTAAGGTAGGGGACAGTATAACTGGAACCGTGTATAATTTTAGTGATCAGGGAGCGTTTTTGTTTACTGCTGAGCGTTTTATTGCATTTATGCACCAAAATGAGATGGCAGTGCGACCGCAAATCGGTCAAGAAATTACTGCTCGTGTTACGTATGTACGCGAAGACGGACGCATCAATGTTTCAACGCGTCCTGTGAAAGAGGCCTCTATGGACATTGACGCCGAAAGCATCTTAACATACTTGCGAGGCCGGGGTGGAAAGATGCCTTATGGGGATACTACTGCGCCAGAGATCATCAAAGAAAAGTTTAATATCAGTAAAGCGGCCTTTAAGAGGGCAATCGGGCGCTTGATGAAAATGGGCCTAATAGAGCAGCGTGAAGGTTGGACATATCTGATGGAAAATAACGAATCGTAAAGGGTGTAAAGCGCAGAGTAATTTTCAAAGAGCCCTAACGCTAGCTAAGAGTAAACAAAAATTCTGTTGACACTGTAATCATGGATAAGTTATAATGTTTTTGTCAGCGGATGATGCTAATAATTGAAGATAGTGAATTTACCTTTCTAGGGGGGTATAGCTCAGCTGGGAGAGCGCTTGAATGGCATTCAAGAGGTCAGCAGTTCGATCCTGCTTATCTCCACCAGTGAACGTAGGCTTGGCGGACTTTCCGCAAAGCCTTTTTTGTTAGGTGCGACTTTGTTAAATATTTCTCAGAAGACCTCGGTGAGCAATTAACCCCGGTGATTTGACTATCTCCACGGTTAGCATATCTGTAAATATTTAGAATATGCCCAGGATATACAAACTTTATTCATTTCTAATAAGGTCGAATGATTTTTAAAGAAAAAGCATTCAATTTTAAAAATGAATGGAGTGGGTCTTTCCTAAAACGGTTATGAACGAATGTTCATGCCGTGATCCGTTATGTTTCTTGTCAAAAATCTCCAAAAGCCTTTTAGTATCTTTAATAGGCAAAAGAAAGATCTGACTGCTGTGAAATTCTTTAACCGGCTTCTGCTGACACTGGCTGGCAATAATTTAGTATTATGTGCCGTGACAATGTCATAGTCACATAATCTAGATGAACTACGTTCCTGGGTGATACATAACAGTATCTCTGTAAAGACGGTTGTAAAGAATTGGTTGGAAGCTTTGTTTGTGTGTACGACATGTGTTTTGAACTTTTTATGTACAAGTTTTAGAAGTTATTAAAGGCAGTATGTTTACTTTTGCAGTAACCTCATTCGGACACGGCAAAAAAACATAATATGGCCTGGCTTACACTGTTCGTCACAGCGGATAAAGATTTTTAGGTGTTAGGGGAATACAGGCAAGACTCATTGAAAAATAAATTGGGAGGTAAGTGATTGTGCATATTGTTGTTTTTGTAAAGCAAGTTCCTGGTACAGATAATGTAAAGTTGGACCCAGAAACTGGTGTAATGATACGTACCGGTAAAGACGTAATTATCAATCCTCTTGACGAAAACGCATTAACAGAAGCAATTAAAATCAAAAATTCCCGTAATGATGTGAAAGTTACTGCTATCAGCATGGGTCCTCTATCTGCAGAGCGCGCCCTGAAAGAAGCTATTGCAATGGGTGCTGACGCTGGTATTCTCGTTTCTGCTAGAGAATTTGCCGGATCTGATACAATTGCCACCGGTAAAGCATTAGCGGCTGCTGTTCGCAAAGCTGGCGATGATGTTGATTTAATTCTTTGCGGTGAACGTGCAACTGACGGCGAAACTGGCCAAACTGCTGTAATGGTAGCTAACTATCTTGATATTCCTGGTGAGACTTATGTTTCCGCTGTAGAAGTAAAAGATAATAGTGTTGTAATTAAACGTACTGTTGAACGTGGCTTTGAACTGGTGGAAATTCCTTTCCCTGTTCTTGTCAGCGTTAACAAAGACATTAATGAAGTTGGAATGCCCACATTGAATGGCAAGTTGAAAGCTAAGAAGGTTCCAATTTCTGCTTATGATGTTCCAGGTCTTGGCCTTGATAAAAGCGAAGTAGGTCTTACAGGTTCTCCTACCCGCGTTGTAAAGGTATTCAGTCCTAAACTTTCCCGTGATACCATTATGAAGAAAGCTGATGGTACTACACAACCAGTTGATGAAATGATTAAATTCCTCATTTCTAAGGAATGCATATAAGGGGGTAACATACGTGTCTACTTATGTAAATGCAGGCGTTCAAACTGAAAATACTCTTTCCCAATACAAAGATGTGTTTGTTCTTGGTGAACAGAGAGATGGACAACTTCTTCCGGTAACTTTTGAATTGATTGCTCGCGGCCGTGTACTCGCTGATGACCTTGGCTGCCAGCTCAGTTGCATGGTTCTAGGCGATGAAATTCAAGACATAGAACAATGCTTCCATCGTGGTGCTGACCGTGTCGTTTTCGTACAAGACCCAGCATTGAAAAACTTTTTACCTAGACCTTATCAAAACGCAATCGCTAAGATTATTACTGAAGAAAAACCAGAGATTATTATTGCAGCCGCTACTACAACTGGCCGTACAGTAATGCCATTAGTAGCTGCTAAAATTAATACCGGTTTAACTGCGGATTGCACTTCTTTGACAATTGATCCTGAAACTAAACTGCTTCTCCAAACCCGTCCAGCTATCGGCGGCAATATCATGGCTACGATTAAGACCCCGCAGCATCGTCCGCAAATGGCAACAGTTCGTCCGCGCTCCTGCAAGCCATTAGATCTTGATTGCACTCGAACCGGCGAACTTATTTTGAAGAAATATGAGCCAGCAACATTTCTGACTCCAGAAAAATTCCTTGAGTTCATTACTGATACTACTCAGACTGTAAGTATCGAAGATGCTGAAGTTATCGTTTCCGGTGGTAAGGGCATGAAAAATGCTGAGGGCTTCAAAATGGTTGAAGACCTTGCGGAACTCCTCAATGCTGGTGTCGGTGCAACTCGTGACGCAGTAGAATTAGGCTGGGCAACTTATCCGCATCAAATTGGTCTGTCTGGT
>JAQWAQ010000075.1 GCA_028707635.1 Negativicutes bacterium | reverse complement strand
GGGGGCTTGGTTGAGTGCATTGGCAGTTATCGTTGCCTTTTGTTCTTTATATAATCGAAAAATTTTTTGGTTATTCTTACTATTGCCTGTCGTTGGGTTATTTGGTCACGATATGGTGCTAGAACGTCTGATGTCAATCCTGAATCCAACTGATACCTCATCAACTCTTCGGTTGGCGCTTTGGGAGAGTACGCTGGCTATGATCATTGATAAGCCCTTATTTGGGATTGGCTGGGGCGCGTATTGGATGGTTTACCCCGAATATGATTTTTTTATCAATAACGCCAGTACTAAAATTGTCCATGCCCACAATATGTATTTGAATATTGCAGCAGAGATTGGAATACCGGGACTGATGGTGTTCTTGGGGATTGTTTACAGGCAGCTTAAGACTGCTGTCCAAATGCTCAACTATTCGGCTAACAGACATACAGCTGGGATGATGTTGGGGATTGCTGGAGGTTTAATTGGCTTATTGGTGAATGGTTTTACTGACTACATCATGTTTAATATTCAAATGTCAATGCTTTTTTGGTTATTGAATGCTGTTGTTGCAGTAGCGTGGTGTGAAAACTTTCGTTATGGAACAGCAACTGATTTTTTCAAAAAAATGTAAAGATGTAAACAATGAGCAGGAATCAGACTAATGAGCGCGAATGTTTTAATATTAAGTGAAGACAAGAATATAAATTACATAGGGACTGTAAAATAGGGGCCGTGGCCCCTTTCTTTTATATATATAATTGTGTGAAATTTCGCACTTAGATCAGTGATGTTTACTCTCGCAGTCTGTAGATTGATTAAGGGGGAGTGTTGATGAAACTTGAAGAGGTGGGGCGAATATTGGAAGCCGATTTACTTTGCGGCGAGGACTTGCTGCTTAGAGAAGTGGTGACAGTATGCGGTTCTGACTTATTAAGCGATGTTTTGGCGTTTACTATTCAAGAAACATTGTTGCTTACAGCCTTAATCAATATGCAAGTGATTCGTACTGCCGATCTGAGTGATCTAATTGGGATTGTTTTTGTTAATGGTAAGCGTCCTGGCACAGATCTGATAGCAATGGCACAGCAAAAGAGGATTCCATTATTTGTTACCAGACTCCCAATGTATGAAGCTTGTGGTCGGCTTTATCAATATGGTCTGAAAGGTTGTATATAGGTGGAATCATTAAATACACAAGTGATTGTATTAAATTTTGAGCTTAAGGGTTCTGATTTTGAAGCAGCTGGCGAAGCGTCAAGCAAAATCAAACTTGTGCTGCAGCAAATTGGAATACGGTCTGATGTGATTCGCCGTATCGCTATTAGTGCGTACGAGGCCGAGATGAATGTGATCATTCATGCGTATCGCGGAAAAATGAAAGCTGAAATATTTTCCGACCATACAAAAATAACACTTAAGGATGAAGGGCCGGGAATATCTGATATTAAACTGGCGATGCAGGAGGGTTATTCTACAGCACCTGATTATATTCGTGAAATGGGCTTTGGAGCCGGTATGGGTTTGCCCAACATGGTAAGGTGCACGGATAAGTTTGACATCGAATCGTCAGTCGGAATTGGTACAACAATTAGTATGACAGTATGCCACAACCCATTAACTATAGTAGGTCAATAAGCGAAAGAGGTTGTGTGTTAAGTTTAAAGATTGTGTGGTGTTTATCATGAGTGAATATTTCCATTCGGTGCGGTTAATTGAAAACCGTTGCAAGGGTTGTGTAATATGTGCTAAACGTTGCCCAACGGAGGCAATCAGAATCCGCGGTGGACAGTCGCAGATTATTGAGGCACGCTGTATTGATTGTGGTGAGTGTATTCGGCGATGTCCGGCGCATGCCAAGACGGCAGTCACCGAATCGCTCGATGATTTAAATCAGTATAAGTTTAATATTGCGCTGCCTGCACCGACGTTATATGCTCAATTCGCTCCGGATATTCGCATTGATACGATTCTTTCTGCGCTGATGGAAATAGGGTTTGATGATATCTTTGAGGTTGCGCAGGGGGCTGAAATTGTTTCACTGGCCATCAAAGATTATTTAAAAAGTTCTGCTGTCAGTTTTCCGATTATTTCTTCAGCTTGTCCGGCCGTTGTTCGGCTGATTCAGGTAAAGTTTCCTGAGTTGATTGACAACCTTGTCCCGATTGATGCACCAACTGAAGTGGCTGGGCGAGTTGCCCGTGCGCGAGCTAGCCGGAAACACGGAATCCATCCTGATGAAATTGGTATTTGGTTTATTACACCGTGTCCGGCAAAGATGACTGCTGTTAAACAACCGCTTGGTTCAGAAAAATCGAACATTACTGGTGCTATTGGGATATCAGAGGTGTATGGTCGATTATTAAAAGCTGTACAGGATGTTCCTGCGGGGGTGGAACGGCGTCATGCCTCATGGGTGGGGGTTAATTGGGCGATTTCGGGTGGTGAGAGTTTAGCCGTTGGTATTGATAAGCAACTTATTGTTCATGAAATCAATAACGTCAATGATATTTTAGAGCAAGTGGCGCTGGGGAAACTAGCTGGTGTTAACTATATTGAGGCCTTAGCCTGTGCCGGAGGCTGTATCGGGGGGCCGCTTACCATTCAAAATCGCTTTGTTGCTGAAGTGAATATGAAACTGAGGGCTGAAAATATGAAGGCAGAAGATACGGCAAAGGGAAGAGTGCCACTCCAGGAATATCGAGAATCAGCTCTTGGCGCGAATGAGCGACGGGCCATTGAGCCAAGACCGATTTTACGGCTCGATGAAGATATTTTTAAGGCTATGTACAAAGTAGAGGTTATGGAAAAAACCCTGCAACAGTTGCCAGGTCTTGATTGTGGGTCATGCGGATCACCAAACTGCAAAGCGCTTGCCGAAGATATAGCCCAGGGGAAAGCAAGCTCAACTGACTGTGTGTTTAAATTGCGGGAGCGGGTTCGTGATCTGGCAAAAGAAATGATTGATTTAGCCGAAAAACTCCCGCCGTCTTTAGATAAGGATTCGAGCTAATTCAAGCTTATCTGAAATTATGATAAGGAGGTCATTATGAAAATAAGTGAAGTCGTTTCTCGTTTGCAGCTTGGAGTTGCTGCCGGAAATGAACAGCTTGGACGGGATATTGACAGTGGGTATGTTTCTGATCTATTGAGTAATGTTATGGGTCATGCTGGCGCAGGGGCAGTGTGGGTTACTATGCAGGCGCATCAGAACATTGTCGCTGTCGCATCTCTGACTGACCTCGCTGCCATTATCATTGCCGATGGTATCATGCCTGATCCGCACACGCTTGCTAAAGCTGAGAGTGAAGGGATTGTTATCTTGACTACACCCCTCTCGGGGTATGAAGTCGTTGGACGATTATATGGCTTGGGGATAACAGGCCCATGATGCGTCGGTTTGTGGCCGATTTACATGTTCATTCTTTATTATCACCCTGTGCTGCGGTAGAAATGACGCCACGCAATATCGTCCAAACAGCCATCAATTGTAATATTGATATTATAGCAATTGCTGACCACAATGCTTGCGATAATGTCTGGGCGACGATAGAGGCGGCTGCAGGGACAGGAGTATCTGTTTTACCGGGCATGGAAGTCGAAACAAAAGAAGAAGTCCACCTTTTGACATTGTTTGATCATGCGGAGCAATTAAAATCGTTCAATGAGTATATCAAGGCCCATTTATCAGGTCGAGTTAATGATGAAAGTCGTTTCGGTGCCCAAATCATAGTTGATTCAAATGATGATTTTGTTGGTATCCGGGAGGATATGCTGCTTGCATCATTGACTTGTGGAATAGAGGAGGTGACAGCAGAGGTTGTTGCACGGGATGGAATCTGCATCGCAAGCCACGTAGACCGACCGGTTTACAGTGTTTTGTCACAACTTGGATTTATTCCGGAAGATGCACTGTTTGCAGCCGTAGAGGTCTCGCGCCGCACCAATATTCAAGCAGCGCCAAAGTTATTTCCGGGAATAGGGCAAATGCCGATCATTACATCGTCTGACGCTCATTACCTGGATGACTTTATGAATGGTCCGCAAACAGTTTTTTATTTGGACCAGCCAACATTAGTTGAAATTAAACAAGCTTTAAATAATAAGAATGGCCGAAAAATTGTTGTTTAGATGTCTGATTCAAGGAGGTAAGTATGAGTAACCAATGCAAGTGCAATTGTGGCGGTAAAAGCAATGCTTTTACCCAGTTAGACGAGATTCTTTCCAAATATCAAAATACTAAGGGAGCACTGATTCCGGTGCTCCAGGAAGCACAAAGCGCTTACGGCTATCTAGCGCGGGAGGTTGTTGACTATATTGCCGAAAAAATGAATATTCCTGTTAGCCAAATTTATGGGGTTGTAACATTTTATTCTCAATTTCACCTAAATCCGCGCGGAAAGAATATTATTAGGGTTTGCCAGGGTACTGCCTGTCATGTGCGTGGGGCGAAAGCAATTCTCAAGGCCGTTGAGGATAATTTAAAAATTGCTGCAGGTGAAACGACGTCTGATCTTAACTTTACACTAGAGACGGTTGCCTGTCTCGGGGCCTGCGGTTTGGCACCAGTTATGATGGTTAATGACGATACACATGGTCGCCTAACTCCAGAGGGCATTACTGAAATATTGGATAAATACCGTTAGTCGGATGCGAGAGTTGTCACTGCATATTCTCGATTTAGTGCAAAACTCATTGGAAGCAAAAGCATCAAAGGTCAGCCTTAATGTGGTTGAGGATTTAGCAGGCGATTTACTGGTAATAACCGTGCGTGACAATGGACGGGGTATGAGTGAAGGAGAGGCTAAGAGTGTAGTAGATCCTTTTGTCACAAGCCGTCATACCCGGCGCGTGGGCTTAGGTTTGCCGCTTATCGATATGTATACTAAACTTTGTGATGGCCGACTTGAGATACAGTCACAACAGGGGAATGGTACAACTGTGAAAGCTGTTTTCCGGTATAGCCATTTTGACCGTCCACCGCTTGGAGATATGGTTGGCACAATTAGAACAATCGTTATTGCGAATCCCAGCTTAGATTTTAATTATTGCCATGCTGTCGGAACACAGTCGTTCTCTTTATCCACACGTGAGATTGTTGAAGCTCTTGGTGACGTACCATTAAGCTTTCCCGATGTAATTGTGTGGCTTGGCGAGTATCTAAAGAATAACTTGGCGCGTTTATATGGAGGTGTTACAGATGAAAACGATTGAGGATTTAAAAAGACTGCGCGAAAAGGTAGAAGCGCAAACTAAGCTTCGGTATGAGACGGGAACCAGGATTATCGTTGGTATGGGAACTTGTGGAATTGCCGCTGGTGCCCGTGATGTTATGTCGGCAATTTTAGCAGAAATAGCGCGGCGTAAACTTGAAGATGTTACTGTTTCCCAAACAGGCTGCATTGGTATGTGTGAAAAGGAAGTTTTGGTTGATGTTGTTCGGCAGGGCGAGCCCCGCATTACGTACGGCAAGGTTACACCATTGAATGTGGCCACAATCATTGCCGAGCATGTTGTCAATGGGCGAATTGTTGAAGAAATGATAGTAGGTAAAATGGATTAATTTTTAATTGCGGGAGGGAGTAACTTGGAACATATCAGGTCACATGTACTGATCTGCTCAGGAACAGGGTGTGTTTCTTCAGGGTCAAAAAAGGTTCACGCAGCTCTGCAGGAAAAACTAGCCCAAAAAGGCCTTGATAAAGAGGTAAAGCTTGTTGAGACTGGTTGCCATGGTTTCTGTGAAATGGGTCCACTGGTAATCGTCTATCCTGAAGGTGTTTTTTATGTTCGTGTCCAAGAAGAAGATGTCACGGACATTGTTGAGAATCATTTATATAAAGGGCGTATTGTTGAGCGCTTATTGTATAAAGAGCCTATTTCCTTGGAGAAAGTGCCTAATTATAGCGATATCCCGTTCTATAAGAAACAAATGCGGATGGTTCTTGCCAATTGCGGTCATATCGATCCAGAGGCTATTGAGGAGTATATCGCATTAGATGGCTATCAAGCGTTGGGACAAGTGCTTTCAGAGATGAAACCGGAAGAGGTTATTGAAGAAGTTAAAAAAGCTGGGCTTAGAGGCCGGGGTGGCGGTGGTTTTCCAACTGGGTTGAAATGGGGCTTTACCCGAAGCGCACCGGGTGATAAAAAATACGTAGTTTGTAATGCCGATGAGGGTGATCCAGGCGCGTTTATGGATCGCAGTGTTTTGGAAGGCGATCCCCATCGGGTGATTGAGGGAATGGCTGTATGTGGGTATGCAATTGGTGCGGATGAAGGCTATATATATGTGCGGGCTGAATATCCGCTGGCGATAAAAAGACTTAAAATTGCCATTAAACAAGCTATGGAAATTGGCTTATTGGGTGAAAATATTCTTGGATCAGGATTTAATTTCAAGGTTAAGATTAAAGAAGGAGCAGGGGCCTTTGTCTGCGGTGAGGAAACGGCTCTCCTTGCGTCTATCGAAGGAAAAAGAGGTATGCCGCGTCCACGTCCTCCATTCCCAGCGGTCTCCGGCTTATGGGGCAAACCGACCAATATTAACAATGTCGAGACTTTTGCCAATGTGCCGCAAATCATCACAAAAGGTTCCGAATGGTATGCTGCAATCGGCACAGAGGGCAGTAAGGGAACCAAGGTGTTTGCTCTTACCGGTCGGATTAATCATACTGGTTTGGCAGAAGTTCCAATGGGAATTACAATGCGGGAGATTATCTATGAGATTGGCGGCGGAATTCCAAATGGCAAGAAATTTAAGGCTGTCCAAATTGGCGGCCCTTCGGGCGGATGCTTGCCTGAACAGCTTTTGGATTTACCTGTTGATTATGATTCGCTTATTAAAGTCGGTGCCATGATGGGATCAGGCGGGCTAGTCGTTATGGATGAAACGACTTGTATGGTCGATTTAGCAAAATTCTTTCTTACTTTTACTCAATCTGAGTCATGTGGAAAGTGCACTCCGTGTCGGGAGGGCACCAAACGAATGCTGGAAATTCTCACCAGGATTACGGAGGGTCAAGGTAGAGTGGGTGATATTGAATTGCTTGAAACAATGGCCCGTAATATTAAAGCAACAGCGCTTTGTGGTTTGGGACAAACGGCCCCTAATCCTGTACTTAGCACACTTAAGTATTTTAGGCATGAGTATGAAGCGCATATCAATGACAAAAAATGTCCGGCAGGGGCATGTGCTAAACTTGCTGGCTATAACATAACAGACTTATGCAAGGGCTGCAGTCTTTGTAAAAAGGCCTGTCCGGTTGACGCAATCACTGGGGTGGTAAAATCCCAGCATGAAATTGATCAAACCAAGTGTATTAAGTGTGGCACATGTCTGACTAAGTGCCCGTTTAAGGCAATCATCAAAGGCTAATCGAGGAGGCGAAATTCATGGAAATGGTTAACATGATAATTGACGGCGGCAAATTTAAGGTTCCAAAAAATTTCACCATCCTAGAAGCGACCCGTATTGCCGGAGTCAAGGTACCCACTTTGTGCAACCATCCTGAACTAAGACCTGAAGGTAATTGTCGGGTTTGCGTTGTCGAAGTGAAAGGTGCACGCAGTCTAGTTGCATCTTGTGTCTATCCGGTAAGTGAAGGGATGGTTGTGAATACTAATTCTCCAGCTATTAGAGAGGCCCGCAGGATGGTTGTTGAACTTCTTTTGGCCAATCATCCGCAAGATTGTCTTTCTTGCCAACGCAATCTACATTGTGAACTGCAAACAATTGCGGCCGAAGTAGGCGTCCGGCAAGTACGCTTTGATGGTGAAAAGAAGAATTACCCTCTTGATAACAGTAATCCTTCACTTGTGCGTGACCAGAACAAGTGTATTGTTTGCGGGCGATGTATTCGCGCCTGTAGCGAAAGGCAAGGTGTTCACGTTTACAGCTTTGCTAATCGTGGTTTTAACACAACTGTTGTGCCGGCCTTTAATCAAGGGCTCGACAAAGTATCTTGCACCTATTGTGGTCAGTGTGCCAGTGTCTGCCCAACCGGAGCTATTGTAATTAAAGATGATACTGCGCCTGTTTGGCAAGCACTTGCAAACCCTGCTAAGCATGTTGTCGTGCAAACAGCGCCGGCTGTTCGGGTGGCGCTTGGCGAAGCTCTGGGGATGCCGCCAGGTTCTGTGGTGACAGGTAAGATGGTTGCTGCTTTGAAGCGGCTTGGTTTTTCTAAAGTCTTCGATACTAACTTCAGTGCCGATTTAACTATCATGGAGGAGGGGGCAGAGTTCCTCGATAGACTGAAAAATGGTGGAACATTACCAATGATTACATCATGCAGTCCAGGATGGGTAAATTTTGCGGAACTTTTTTACCCTGACCTTTTGGATCATCTTTCAACAGCAAAATCGCCGCAACAAATGTTTGGGGCCCTTGTAAAAACATATTACGCAGAACAAGCAAAACTGGATCCGGCTAATGTAATATCAGTTTCAATTATGCCGTGTACAGCCAAGAAAGCCGAAGCAATTCGTACAGAAATGTGTGCAAGCGGCTATCGTGATGTTGATTATGTTTTGACTACAACGGAATTGGCTAAGATGATTCAGGAGGCAGGCATCGATTTTCATTTTCTGGCTGAAGAAAATTATGATGATCCAATGGGAATTGCGACAGGCGCAGGGGTTATTTTTGGTGCTAGCGGTGGTGTTATGGAGGCAGCATTGCGAACCGTAAGCGAACTAATAACAGGTGAAGAGTTGGAATGTATTGATTTCAAGGATGTACGGGGTCTTAAAGGCGTAAAAGAGGCAACGTTGGATATTGGCGGTACAGAAGTACGGGTGGCGGTAGTGCATACGCTCTTAAATGCCCGTAAGATCATGGATAAAATCCGGGCTGGTGAGGCGAACTATCATTTTATAGAGATTATGGCCTGCCCGGGTGGTTGTATTGGCGGTGGCGGTCAACCGATTAGTATGACAAACGATTTTCGTCAAAAACGAATTGATGGTATTTATGAATGTGATACCAAATCAACCATTAGAAAATCTCATCTTAACCCTGCAATAAAAGAGTTATATACAAGTTGGTTAGGGGAGCCTTTAGGGGAAAAATCGCATAAATTGCTCCACACTCACTACCACCAGCAATATCGCGATTAACACTGAATGTTCAAATAATATGTTAAATGTATACTAAATACAATCTTAAAGCCAATATAATCTGGCAGGTATTCTGTGGTTTAAGTGAGAATACTAAAAAGGTTATAAGAAACTAGGAAAAGTATTTTACTTAAAGGCTGTCAGGGGGGCTTGGGTCATTGAAAGATCAGATTATCATCTCAAAAGCGACCATTGACCGTCTGCCGTTATATTATCGTACATTGCGCAGAAGCCAAGAAGAGGGCCTAGAAATTATTTCTTCAGAGGAACTTGGTCATCGCCTCGGTGTTACACCGGAACAAATTCGAAAAGATTTGGCTGCTTTTGGCCAATTCGGCAAGAAGGGCGTTGGTTACTTTGTTCGTGAGCTGATTCGCAATATTGGCGAGATTTTAGGGCTTGACAGGAAATGGAGTTTTGCTGTTGTTGGAATCGGTCATCTTGGGTGGGCGCTTGTTCATTATCGTAATTTTAAAGCGCTTGGGTTTCATCTGGCAGCGATGTTTGATGTCAATCCGGAAAAAATCGGTCAGGATATCGGTGGCGTCATTGTGGATCCAATTGAGCGTATTGAGGAGATTATTAAGGAACGCAATATCAATATAGGTGTCATTGCTGTTCCGCAAAGCCAGGCTCAAGCGGTTGCTGATCGTCTTGTAGGCGCTGGTGTGCGAGGTATATGGAACTTTGCTCCATGCAAAATCAATGTACCTGAATCAGTTAAGGTTGTAAATGAGGACTTATCGGTAGGACTTAGCAGCCTGTCCTATTATTTAGGGCGAATGTTGTAAAAAAGTTAAACAAATAGCAAAAACACTCAATTTGTAGCAGGAATCTTAAAGTTTATATAGAATCAACCTTAAGTAATTTATATTAGTCTATACAGGGAAAGTTATATTTCAAGTGCGCGCTTTTCGTTGATTAGTACCGTCAATCAAGCAATATTATGCCTGATTGACGGTACTGTTGCGAAAACTTTCTCTGGGGGAGTTTTGGTTTTTTTATCATTATGTGAGAGATACTATGCTTTAAATGTGTGCCTTATTTCACTATGAGCCAATAATATCTTTCTGTATAGCGCGCTTGGTGTTACATCATGGGGGTGGTCGTTCCCAGATAAAAATTTTAAAAAAATTATTAGTGTCAACGTGGTTGACCAACAAGGAGGAAGTTTGAGAAATGATTGACATTCTGGACCGGGTGCGCAATAAAGCACTCCATGCCAAAATCGTTAGCGCAGAACAAGCTGCGGCCATTATCAAGCCCGGTATGAATGTGGCTACTAGTGGTTTTACTCCGGCTGGATATCCCAAAGCTGTACCTCTTGCCTTAGCTGAAAGAATGAAGAAAGAACCTTTTCAAATCAATCTTTGGACAGGCGCTTCAGTTGGTAAAGAATTAGATGGGGCTTTATCAGAAGCTAATGGTATTGCCAGACGCATGCCGTATCAAACTAATACTGAAATTCGTAATGCACTTAATACAGGTAAAATTCAGTACTTCGATCTTCATCTTAGTGAATCAGCTCAATTGTCCCGTTACGGATTCTTAGGCGGCAAGGTTGATGTAGCCATTGTGGAAGCGTGTGCTATTACAGAAGAAGGCCATATTATTCCGACTACATCAATGGGTAACACAGCTTCATTCGTGCAAAGTGCTGATATCGTTATTGTAGAAGTGAATACTTCTCAACCATTGGCGCTTGAAGGTATGCATGATGTTTATGTACCGCTTGATCCGCCCAATCGTCTGCCAATTCCTGTTGTAAAAGTCGACGACCGTATCGGTACTCCATATATTCCTTGCGGCATTGATAAGATTAAATACATAGTTCCTTGTGATATTCGGGATGATGTGCGTCCTTTTGGTCCGATTGATGATGATTCTAAAGCAATGTCTCATTTTGCTATTGACTTCTTTAGAAATGAAATAAAAGCAGGTCGTTTGCCGAAAGATTTACTGCCGCTTCAGTCTGGCGTGGGTTCAGTGGCAAACGCAGTAATTGGTGGTTTCGTTGACTCGGATTTTGAAAACCTTCAGGTTTATACTGAAGTTATTCAAGACGGTATGCTTGATTTGGCTGATGCCGGCAAGCTCAAGTTTGCTTCAGGTACTTCTTTCTCACCTTCTCCTGATGGTTTGGAGAGATTGTACGCAAATATTGATGTGTATCGCCAAAAGATGATGTTAAGACCACAAGAAATTGCTAATAGTCCGGAAGTTGCCCGGCGTATTGGCGTTATCGCTATGAATACTGCTATTGAATTTGATATTTACGGTAACGTAAACTCGACCCATGTTATGGGCAGCAAGATGATGAATGGTATCGGCGGATCAGGCGATTTTGCCAGAAATGCTTACTTGACGATTTTCTTCTCAACTTCAACGGCTAAAGGCGGAAAAATTTCATCTATTGTACCCATGATTTCGCATGTTGACCATACAGAGCATGACGTTGATGTATTTATTACCGAACAGGGTATTGCCGATGTTCGTGGTCTTAGCCCGAGAGAACGTGCGCGAAAGATCATTGAAAATTGTGCTCATCCTGACTATAAACCAATGCTGTTGGATTATCTTGAAAGAGCGGAAAAAGCAACAAAGAACGCTCACACTCCGCACATTCTTTCCGAAGCATTATCCTGGCATATCCGGTTTATGGAAACCGGTACAATGAAAAAGTAGGTAAAGGAGGACTTTAGTTTAATGAGTAATGAAACTTTGAAGACTAAACTAGCAGAGTACAATGCAAAAGTAGAAAAATCACTTGCTAAATTCCCAGAACGCAAGAATCTTGCTCACAACAGAATTTATACCCAGCTTGATGTCGAAGCGCTTGATACTGTAAACGATATTGGATTCCCGGGTGAATATCCGTTTACCCGTGGTGTACAACCGACTATGTATCGTGGCCGTTTCTGGACCATGCGTATGTATGCTGGTTTCTCAACCGCTGAAGAATCCAACAAGCGTTACCGCTATTTGTTAGAGTCAGGCGGTACAGGCCTTTCATGTGCATTTGACCTTCCGACCCAAATTGGCTATGATTCTGACGATCAAATGGCTGAAGGCGAAGTGGGCAAGGTTGGGGTTGCAATTGATTCGCTTGCAGATATGGAAATTCTCTTTGACAGCATTGACCTCAGCAAGGTTTCAACTTCAATGACAATAAACGCTCCTGCATCAGTTCTTCTAGCAATGTATATTGCAGTAGCTGAGAAAAATGGTGTTAGCGCTGATAAACTTAGAGGTACTATCCAAAATGATATTTTAAAAGAGTACGCTGCTCGCGGCACTTATATTTTCCCGCCGAAGCCTTCCATGCGTCTCATTACCAATATTTTTGAATATTGCTCTACTAATGTACCGCAGTGGAACACAATTTCAATTTCGGGTTACCACATCCGTGAAGCCGGTTCAACTGCTTCACAAGAGATTGCTTTCACTATCGCTGACGGTATCGCTTATGTCGATGCAGCTATTAAGGCTGGTCTTAATGTTGATGACTTTGCTGGACGCTTGTCCTTCTTCTGGAACGCTCACAACAATGTATTAGAAGAAGTTGCTAAGTTCCGCGCTTCCCGTCGTGTATGGGCAAAAGTCATGAAAGAACGTTTTGGCGCTCAGAAGCCTAAGTCTTGGATGCTGCGCGTACACACACAAACCGCTGGCTCAATGCTTACAGCTCAACAGCCTGAAAATAATATTGTCCGTGTTGCGCTGCAAACTGCAGCAGCAGTTATGGGTGGAACACAGTCCCTTCACACTAACTCTAAAGATGAGGCCCTTGCATTGCCGACTGAAGATTCAGTTCGCGTTGCACTTCGCACCCAACAAATCGTTGCTTACGAAAGTGGCTTAGCCGATGTTGTTGATCCACTTGGCGGCTCCTACTATGTAGAAGCGCTTACTAATCAAATTGAGCAAGAAGCTTGGGATTATATCAAGAAGATTGATGATATTGGCGGTGCTGTTGTAGCTATTGAACAAGGCTACATCCAAAAGGAAATTCAAGATAGTGCTTACAAATGGCAAATGGAAGTTGAAAAGGGCGACCGCATTATCGTTGGTGTTAACAAATTCCAAATTGAAGAAAAGCCTGTTGAAGGTCTGCTCCGTGTTGATGCTTCTGTTGGTGAACTTCAAAAGAAAAAACTTGCCGACCTTAGAGCAAAACGCGACAATGCTGCAGTTACAAAGGCCCTTGGAGATCTTAGAAAAGCTTGCCAAGATGACAATGTCAATCTTATGCCATTTATTCTTGATGCAGTTAAAACATATGCAACACTCGGCGAAATTTGTGGCGTAATGCGTGAAGTATTCGGTGAATACCAACCGCATGCTACATTATAAGGCGAGAGTAGGAGGGATAACGATGGAAAAAACTATTAGAGTATTAGTAGCCAAACCCGGTCTTGACGGTCATGATCGCGGTGCCAAAGTTGTAGCCCGCGCTCTTCGCGACGCTGGCTTTGAAGTAATCTATACTGGTCTCCGTCAGACTCCGGAGCAAATTACCCAAGCTGCTTTGCAGGAAGACGTACAGGTTGTTGCGCTTAGCGTTTTGTCTGGCGCTCATAATACACTCTTCCCGCGTATAGTTGAGCTTCTGAAAAATGAAGGTATGAATGATGTGCTGGTTATTGGCGGTGGAGTTATACCTGACGCTGATATTCCTGGACTTAAAGCTGCTGGGATCGCTGAAGTATTTACCCCTGGAACTCCGACCAGCAATATTTCCGATTTCATTAAAGCTAGCGTTAAATAGTTAGCTAGCTTAAGTTGTGGGAGCATGTTGTCTTCGTTGGAGACAACATGCCACCATTTAGGTGGTGCTATTTCATGAATATTGTAGAGGATTTGTTGACCGGTTCACGGTTAGCGTTGTCCCGGGCGATAACAGCGGTGGAAAATGAGTATGACGAAGCTGTGGAAATCATGCGAAAGCTATATTCTCATACTGGTCGAGCTCATGTAATCGGTATAACCGGTCCTCCGGGAGCTGGGAAAAGCACGCTTACAGATAAACTGGCAAAAGAGTATCGGCGCCAGGGAAAAACAGTAGGCATTATTGCAATTGACCCGACTAGCCCGTTTTCAGGCGGCGCTATCTTAGGTGACCGCATTCGGATGAATGATCTAACGATGGATCAAGGTGTTTTTATTCGAAGTATGGGCACAAGAGGTAGCCTGGGTGGTCTGTCGCGAAAGACTGCTGACACGGTTAAAATAATGGATGCCTTTGGCAAAGACATTATTTTTATCGAAACAGTCGGCGTTGGCCAATCGGAAG
>JAQWAQ010000006.1 GCA_028707635.1 Negativicutes bacterium | reverse complement strand
CGACAGTACTTCCTAATTCATCGGCTGTCATACTCATCTGCTCGACAACAATATCATTATTGCGATCCCGGTTCATGAATTCTTTAAGGACATCGGCAAATGGCTGATTTTTATTTTTATTGCCTGTGAGCATTTCGATGTCAAGACCCTGCCGTCTAAGAAGCAGCTCGGTCAGCGGGATCATGCCGCCGCCACGGACTTGAAGCCCCATCGGTCCAGCCGGCTGATCTTCAGGGATTTTATATGGCACAACCCGAGTCATTATCTCGCCGCGATACGGCTTTAACGTAACAGTCACATCAATCGTTTCGCCCGGTTTTGCTTTGGCTGCACTAGCGCGGGCTTCGGTAATCGTCGCTGTTTTGCGATCTTCATCAATAGTGACGCTCACCTTGACATCCATAATATCCACTGGGCGATATTGATTGCCTGTCACCAGTGCCATTGCCTCTAAAAGCTCTCCCACGGCCAACTCACCAATATTGGCCGGGCTATAAAACATATTTTCCCGGCTTAACACCTCAACAGGTAAGTCACGGCCGGTAATATCAAAGCGAACCCGGGCCGTACCCGGGCCAACGCGATCCATGGTCTTGTCGATAAAGTTAAACACTGTCGTAGCCGCTAGTACCGGGGACAGCTGTTCATCCTGAACAACATGCACACCCGCCACTTCTGTGCGGTTCAACACATTGTCACGGACGGTTATTCGAACCGGAACAACGGATGGGAAGCGACCGGTAAGACCAGCCACGGCTGAACCCCGATCCTGATTAATGAGACCAATCGGCTCACCTGTGGCCCCAACCTTAAACGAATTTTCCAGTCCAGCTACTGTCGTAAAAACATAGGCATTTGTCATCAGATAGTTAACATTGCCCTTTTTCAGAAAAGGATGGCCGAAGGCCAATACTTTGTTATCTTCAACATAAGTGACTGTACCCAAAGCTCCAATACTGACATCGCCGGTAGCCAGCTGAACACCGACGGCACTGCCTGGTTCAAGCGGACCAAAGCTCGTTCCGGCCGGAGCATCGCCAACTCCATAGGGCACTAAGTTCATGGGTTCTAGTTTTGTTTTGAGCATGTCAAGCGCCGGTTGACCAAAACCAGCCACCATGAGCGGCGTTTGAACCGGCTCAAGCTTGGTCTCGTTTTCTAATGATTGGTCAACAGGAAATACATTCTTAGAATCAGGCATATCCCATAATTTCAGCATATCACCAATGGGGGTAATCATGCCTGTTTTATGGTCGGTTAACGACCATCCATAGGCAATCGCACCCACGAGTTTGCCATTAATGTAGACCGGACTGCCGCTCATTCCCTGTGCAATGCCACCAGTGCGGTCAATCACATCGCCATAAGTACGCACAAGAATGAGGTCACCGGATGGGCCCTTGTTTTTCATAATCCCTAGTACTTCTACACCAAATTCCTCGATCTTGGTGCCTGATACAACCGTTTTAGCAATGCCCTTCATGCCTGGCTGAATTTGATCAACCGGCATTGTTTCCGGCGCAGCATAAACCAAAGCGGTGGAAAAAATCAATAGCGCAATCGTAAACGCTATGCCCCGCTTTAATAAATAATGCAAAAAAATCATCCTCTCAACTATTTGCGGGCCGATTCAATACGTACGACCACATCGTTACTTTTGACTCTATCGCCCGGTTTAACCAGCACCTCGCGGACAACACCATCACAGGTGGCGCGGGCGGCAGGCACTGGACCAGTAATGGTATCAACAACTAGGAGCGTAGCGCCTTCCCGTACTGTCGTACCTGGTGCAACTAATCCTTCGGCCACTACTGTGCCTGACAAGACGACCTTTTGATCGACTAATGAATTGGCCCCTATGGCCCATGCCGCAACAGCCATGGTAAGGAATACTACCATCAGAATTATATATTTTTTGTGAAGCATTCAAAACACCTCCATACTGAATCCCATACTCAATTTCATTATACAACATCACTCGCAATTAGCAAGCTGTTTGCCACTAGTTACCGTTATCCGATGACCAAGCCGCTCTATCTTCTTCTACAACTTATCCGCCTTCTTGACGACAATCAGGGCATCCCCAACACGGCGTTCACGACCATCTGATGGGCTGTTTATAACCTCGCCACTCACCACCATTTCACTTGAGCCGCCGCCATCAAAATTCATTGCCTCAACTGCTCCCAGTTCATGCATAAAAGCAGCCAGCTCGGCGAGCGACATGCCGATACTGTGTTTTTGCCGGCCATCGACAACCACCATCAGGATATGGCCATTTTTCATTGTGCCTACTGCCGTACGTGGAGCACGGCCGCCAGCTACATCAGAGCCGAATTGTTCCGTTGTTGTCGTAAGAGAGACTTTTCCGTTTTTAACCAGCGCCGGTCCGGCGCCGATTGCATAAATTGCTTTGTCATAGACCGGGCCGAGCGTCTCGGTAATCTTCACCGTGTCGCCCACCTTAAGTTCAGCCAATACTCCAGCCGAGCCGTGTGCTGACAAAACAACGCTGCCGGGCTGCAGAAGCGAGTCTTTCGGATTAATCGCGGCCACTTTATCACCTGATATAACATACTCAATGCCATATTCATTGGTGTTGGTTCTCTGATCATAATGCTCATTGTATAAAATAAGGTCATCCTGGCCACGCTCGCAGTTAACACCTGTAATGGCTACCATGCGACCGTCAGGCAATGTAACATGACCATTATAGTCAACACAGTCAAATACCATGCTGCCGTCTGGTAAAATTCCTAACGCCGTGCGGGCTAAACCTGGAACGCTGACAATCTGCCCGTTCATTTTTAGCAGGCCGATAATCTCACCATTCAGCCCAAAATAGGAAGCGTTGACAGCGGCAAGTGCATTTGACCGGACAGCCATAGACTTGACTGTTTCCAAACCAGCTACCCTGTCGTTAGACAGAGCCGGTTTCACCATAAATCCTGCTTTCGGGTCAATCTCTAAAATATGAGCCGCAAGGGGACCGGCTTTCCTACCACGGAACCATGTGAGCGACTGGAGGCCTGGGGCTATTTCATGCTGAATTTTTTGATCATACTGTTTAATAATATCAACAACCAACCGGTTCGGGCCGGTAAGCGTAAATACCTTGTAAACAACCGAGTGCTTGAGATCAATCACAGCCTGCAGCTTCCCAGTCTGAACCTCGGTGATTTTCAGACTGTTGACATATGCATCATTAAAAGTAGTTTGCTGCATTGCCTTCTTACCAAGAGAGCCATCAAAAGTAATAACCAATTGCAGCGGCTGCTGCTCAAGGGCGACCTTATAGGCTGGAAGATGATTAACATCAAAGACAATCCGAATCTTTTCGGGTGTCTGACTAAACCTCATCGTATTGACAGTGACTGCTGGAGCAGCATTTACCGTTTGTACCGCCAACAGTAAAATCAGGAGAAATAGGGCAGCATAGCGGCGGAACTTGTTCATTTAAAACCCTCCAAGTAAAAAAAGTCAGACACTATTTCGGTGTCTGACTTTTTGGATTTGAGCGATTGTGTGACAGACTGAGTTGGCGATAAAGCATATCAGCCAGACCGGCCCCGCCGGCCTGGGCCATATTTTTAGTCATTTCGGAATCAAGCATTGACTGCATAATGTCCTCTTTGGATCGGTCAGGCAATAAGTCAGATTTGGCCACTGTTGCCCTCATGCGGGTCAGCATTAAGTTGAGGAAAACGGCTTCCATATCACGACAGACTGACTTCAACTTAGCATCGTCCGCTGCATTTGCAGAAGCTTGTTGCAGCTTGGCGGCAAAATCGCCGTCAGCTTTAGCTTGACGTTCCACAGTCAAACTTGCTGTATTATTATATGAATTTATTTTGCTAATATCCATGCTCTCACCTCTAAATTAGCTGCAAGTCGGCATGCAGTGCCCCAGCTGCTTTCATAGCCTGCAAAACCGCAATGATGTCGCGCGCCGTAGCACCAATAGCATTTAACGCATTGACCACATCACCGACATTCGAAGTGGCAGGCAGCAACATAACATTGGCTTCCTCTTCCGTGACATCCACTGTCGTCTCAGGTGTAATGACTGTCGATCCGTCTGAACGCGGCGGCGGCTGGGAAACATTGTACTGTTTACTTATTTTAACACTAAGCCCGCCTTGTGCGACAGCAACCTCATCAATGGAAACATTAGAACCCATGACAATTGTACCGGTGCGTTCATTGATCACGACTTTTGCCACATTATCAGGGACCACCGGCAGTTCTTCCACAGCTGCCACAAAGCTGACTAACTCACCGCGGTACTCCTGCGGAACATTTACCTCAACAGTACCGGGGTCAAGCGCTCTTGCGATCAAGCCAAACTGGCTATTAATGGCTTCACTGATGCGGCTGGCGGTTGTGAAGTCAGGCTGGGCCAGCGCCAGATTAATTGTCCCATTATTGGACAATTCGACGGCTACGTCACGTTCGACAATAGCGCCATTGGGAGTCGTCCCGACGGTAGGAAAATTCTTTTGCTGACTATTGCTGCCCCGGCCAGCTGAAAAACCGCCTGTTGATACAGGTCCCTGGGCTACGGCATAAATTTGGCCGTTACCAGCCTTAAGCGGTGTCTGCATGAGCGTCCCGCCGGCAATACTCTTGGCATCACCCATAGAGGATACAGTAATATCAATATTATCGCCAGACTTAACAAAGGGCGGTAACTGCGCGGTGACCATGACAGCCGCAACATTTTTAGACTTCAATTGGTCCGCCGTAACGGTTACACCAAAGTCGTTCAGCATATTGGCAATCGATTGCATTGTGGGAATATTTCTGGTGGAATCGCCACTTCCTGCTAAGCCGACGACTAAACCATAGCCGACAAGCTGATTGGCCCGAACGCCCTGCACTTTAGCAACATCTTTGATGCGAGTACTCACGGCGGCTGGCGCCGCCCAAGCCGGAGCCATGCTTGTGCAAACCAGAATCAATGTCACAGCCAAAGCTGTGACTTTTTGTATTTTTTTTAGCATAACGCTTCTCCTAGAACAAGAAATTAAAAATTTGACTCAAAATGCCCTGCCGCTGTTTACCGGCAATTGGCCCCTTACCGTCAATATAGATTTGAGCATCGGCAACATAGCTTGACAACACGGTATTGTTGGCCGTCACATCGTCAGGCCGGACGACGCCGGTAACGGTAATCTTTTGCTCTTCACCGTTTTGCTTAATATTCTGTGTTCCTGAAATGACCAGATTGCCATTGGGTTTCACTTCAACAACCTGGGCCGTCATCCTGCCATTGACCGTGTTGGTATTGGATATTGAACCTTGGGCGTTGAAATTATCTTTAGTATCCATACCGGCACTGGCAATCCATCTAAATATCCCCGTCCCGGCTGATGCCTCGGCACTGGCCGACTTGGAATTACGCGCCTGACCCGAGCGGGTGGCACTTGATGATTCGTTGATCACTATGGTAAGGATATCACCGACAGCCCGTGCCTTGTGATCAGAGTACAGATTAGCGCCGTCGCTCCACAGTGACGCCGCTTTAACTTGAACTCCTCCAGGCATGACAGCAATCAGGAAACCTAACAGAATCCAGCAAACAAAACTTTTTGTTAGGCTACGCATCGTATCCACCTTCTTTTACAGGCTAAATCTCAACTGTCCCGGCAGCGACAACTTTGGCAGTTATCCACTTGCCGGAGGTACTATTTTGAACCCTTATCCGCTGGCCTTCACGGCCATCCTGCATGGCCTCACCCAAAGCGGTTACCTCAATGCCGCCCAGACGGGCTATGATTGTCACGGCACTGCCCCGCTTGACCAACAACGGTTTTTCAACCAAAAATTGATTGAGAGCCATCCCCGGGTTCAACATGCGGCGACTCAAATAACCGTCAACTTTCGCGATATCAGTATAATAACCCGAGTTTAGCCGCCCGACATCCATCCGTTCATAGCGAAGATTTTCGGCATTGAAGACCTCGCCCCGATTAATGGGCCTAGCAGCGACTACCACTTGCTGATAAAGATTAACATCAAATTTTAATATTGTAATTGCAGCAATTTTCCCGTTAACACTAATTGTGATCTTGGCTGTTGTCGGTGCATTGTAGCGAATACCGTAAGGTAAGGAAACGGCCAGATCAAGGTTACCCGCCGGAACGGAAACAACCTCAGGTGAACCAAGGAGGGTGACTGTTAAATCATCGTTTTCAACCGTCACGCCGGCCTGCTGGTTTATCACGACACTCGCCGCACTTGACAACATATTCACACTAACTGTCTGGCTTTCAGCTGCATAGACAATATGCCTCGTACTACCAGGAAAAGCAGCTAAGATAATATAAATCACCATAAAGATCAGCCAATTTTTATTCTTCATCATTAGCGTTTAAGGTTGGCCGCCTGACTCAACATTTCATCAGCTGTCGTAATAGCTTTGGAATTCACTTCATAGGCCCGCTGCGCTACAATCATGTTGACCATTTCTTCGACAACTTGGACATTCGACATCTCCAGATATTTTTGCACTAACGTGCCGGAACCTTCTTCTCCGGGTGTCACCTGGACAGGCTCACCTGATGCTGCTGTCTCTTTAACAAGGTTGCGACCGATATTAGCGAGTCCGGATGGATTCACAAAACGGAAAATCTGAATTTCACCGATTTCCTGGGGTTCGGTCTCTTCAGGCATTGTCACTGAAACACGTCCATCGGCTGAAATCGAAACTTCAATGGCCTGCTCAGGAATTGTGATGGCCGGATCCATAGGATAGCCGTCCGAGGTCACCATCCGGCCATCGGAATCCTTTTTAAAGGAGCCGTCGCGGGTAAAGGCAAAGGTACCATCAGGCATTTCAATTTGGAAGAAGCCATCTCCTTCAATAGCCACATCGAGTGCATTGCCGGTTTCCTGAAAGCTTCCCTGAGTGTAAATTTTTTGGGTAGCAACCTGCCGCACACCGTGACCCATCTGAATGCCTGTCGGAACTTCGCTGTCCGGACCGGTTTGAGTACCAGCCTGGCGAATTGTCTGATACATTAAATCCTGAAAATCAGTCCGGCTTTTCTTGAAGCCGGTCGTATTCACATTAGCAAGGTTATTGGAAATTACATCGATATTCGCCTGCTGGGCCCTCATTCCTGACCCTGCAGTCCATAAAGCGCGCATCATAAAAATCCCTCCCCCTATTTTACCGTGCTTATAGGCATTATCGCCTCAGTCAGTCGGCGACATGGGGGCTTCCTAGTAGGTCCAGCCCCATTCATTTCATTACACTCTTCCAACCTCATTAACAGCCTTGTCCAATAATTGGTCATGGGCCTGAACAGATTTACCGTTTACCTCATAGGCCCTAAACCCAGTAATCATATTGATCATCTCAGCTACTATATTGACATTCGACATTTCCAGATAGCCCTGATTGACTGTGGCGGCCGCTTGCTGGGCCTGCACACCATTAGGTGCGGCGTACAAACTATTCCCTTCTTTGGTCAGTTGCTTTTCATTGGCAAAGCCAACGACCTGCAGTCGGTTTAACTCAAGGCCGTCTACTGAAATCGCACCATCAGCAGCAACTGTCAACTTGTCGCCAGCAATCGCAATCGGCCTCCCATTTTGACCTAGAACACGATGACCGTCGCCAGTCACTAATTCACCCTCGCCACTCCTGGAGAAACTGCCATTGCGGGTATAGCGCAGGCCGTTAGGAGTCTGAATGACAAAAAATCCTTGACCATCAAGGGCCATGTCAAAGTCATTGCCGGTCTCTCGAATAGCGCCACCGCTATGGATTGTGGCAACCTCATCAATTTGGGAGCCTGAACCAAGGCTGCCAATCGTGGGTGCCGATTGGCCATCGTTAATTCTTTGGATAAGAACACTGGCAAAATCACGGCTGACTGCTATATCTTTCTTAAAGCCAGCCGTATTAGCATTAGCTAAATTATTGGCAGTGACATCATTTCTGGTCGATTCAGCCACCATGCCGGACGCAGCGGCATAAATTCCCCGAATCATTGTTTCACCTCACTTGTATTTAGGCAATACTACCTTTTTTTAAGGTTGTAAGACTATCTTGGATACTGGATAGCGAATCAAGTGCCTTGCCGGTACCAAGCGCTACGCACGATAACGGATCGTCGGCTAAATATGTAGGAATGCCGGTTTCTTCTTTAATCAGACGATCCAGACCGTTGAGCAGAGCCCCACCGCCTGTCATAACAATGCCATGATCCATAATGTCGGCAGACAGTTCGGGAGGAGTGGTCTCAAGCACTGTTTTTACACATTGCACAATCGCCCAAACCGGGTCAGTCATCGCCTCCCTGGCTTCCGCCGAAGTAATGCGAACTGTTTTAGGCAACCCTGACAGTAAATCACGGCCACGAATTTCCATGGCTTCATTACGGTTATCAGGAAAGGCTGTACCGATAGTAACCTTAATTTCCTCGGCTGTCCGCTCACCAATCATCATATTGAATTCTTTTTTTACATACCGAACAAGCGCTTCATCAAACTTATCGCCACCAATACGCAGCGACTGGCTAACAACAATACCGCCTAAGCTAAGTACAGCTACATCAGTGGTACCGCCGCCAATATCAACGACCATTGCGCCACAGGGTTCGGCAATTTCCAAGCCTGCGCCCAAAGCGGCCGCCAGCGGTTCTTCAATTAGATAGGTCTTTCTGGCTCCAGCCTGCATGGCTGCTTCTAATACCGCCCGTTTTTCAACGGTGGTCACCCCGGAAGGAATACAAATCATAATACGGGGCTTAAAAAACATACTCTTCCCTACGACTTTTTGGATAAAATGCCGCAGCATGATTTCAGTCGTGTCATAATCAGCAATTACGCCTTCCCGCAATGGGCGAATCGCGATGATATTGCCAGGTGTACGCCCCAGCATACGCCGCGCCTCTTCGCCAATCGCCAGCACGCGGTTGGTATCTCGATCGATAGCCACCACGGAAGGTTCACTCAGCACAATGCCCTTCCCTTTAATGTAGACTAGTATATTTGCCGTTCCCAAATCGACTCCAATATCTGTTGACCCAAACATCTAGAATCCCCTTTCAATCTCTCCTGGCTTGTCCAACGTTTGTATAGAAAAAAGTGATAAAAAAACATTACACTTTCAAACAAACAGCACAAATTATATACGATTAAAAATAATTTCTACATATTATACCAAATCCCTCTATTTTGGGTCATTTTCTTTGCTATTTTTATATTTTTGCCGAGTAGCTTCTCCGCCGCGAATATGGCGCTCTGCCTTATTTTGTTCAAGGATTGTTCGCACTTTCGCTGCCATTTTTTTATTGATGATTGGCAGTCGTTCGATCATGTCCTTATGCAAGGATTTACCAAAAGTGAACGATAAAAATAAAGAGGTTAACCATCTTTTTATAAAGACGTTAACCTCTCTGCTTGTCCCTATTATAATACAAATCAGACCAGTTTCAAATAGGCAAAACGGATTGTTTTATATGGCGTCCACATGGTTAATTTCCAAATCAGAGAACAGCTTCAAAAAGACTTGGATTTCGCCCTCCACGGTGACAACAATTTTATCAATGACCTTCCGGAGCATTGCGTTATCAATGACATCAGCGGCTAAGACAGTCTGAATGCTGCTGCAATATTTTTTGACCATCTCATCAATGCGACCTAATATGGAGGTATTACCCTGTTTCGCCGCAAGGTCATTTTGAAATTTAGCAATGCTTGCGTTTAGTTCTGACGTTCGTTCCTTTAGTTCTTCAAGCGTAATTGCGTCCACCTCAAACATTTGCGTCTGTTTGGCTTTGGCTTTTTTAAGCCTTGCCAGTTCATTTACAATAAAGGTCTCTGATAATTCCTGGCTGTTTGGATTGTATTTCTTTTTAAATTCAACGATAATTTGCTTGAGCAGTTTGTCCTTTGAAGATACTAAATCGCCTAGATAATCTTTTATCGCCGCGAGCAACTCTCTTTCATCTACAACCGTATGATTATGGCAAAAATCTACGCCATTAGCATTACGTCCGGAGCAGCACCACCTGATATATTCGTTTACGTATTTTCTATTCACCCGTCGGAAACTATAACCGCAATCGTCGCACTTTATAAGTGTGCTAAAACAGTACTTATTCGACTGGCGATTTTTCGTCAGTCGAAAGTTTTCTGTCCGCTCGGCTAATAAGGCTTGCGCCTTATCAAAAATTTCTTGATCAATAATGGCTAGTTCAGGCTTGTCCACTATCAGTTGCTTGTCCGCATCGTTTTTAACCCTCTCTCCGGTTAAAAAATCCTTGACGTATTCCTTGCCGTTAATGACTTTGCCTATATAGAGATGATTGGTTAATATGGTGGAAATAGCCTGCTGCGACCAGCGGCATTTTCGTTTGGTCACCAACCCTTCCTTATTTAATAACTGGGCAATTTTATTGGCCCCATGCCGTAAATGCACGTAATAGTCAAAAATCCGTTTAACCACTTTGGCTTCCACTTCATTAATGGTCAAGTTAAAATAGTCTCCCCGCGTTTTATCATAACCGTAAACAATGTTGGGCACCCGCCCTTTTTCAGCATTACGTTTTTTGCCGAACTTGACTCTCTTAGACAGGTTGGCCGATTCCTCCTGGGCCACTGCCGCTAATATGGTCAGAGTAAGTTCTCCGTCATTGCTGGACATATTCGCTGTCACAAAACGGCAGTCAACGTTTAATGCCTTTAATTTGCGAATGCTTTGGAGAAAGTCAACGACGTTGCGGGCGAGCCTGGAAACATCTTTAACATAAACACACTCAAACCTGCCGCGCTCCGCGTCAGCCATCATACGCTTAAATTCCATTCTATTTTTTAATTTAGTGCCGCTGATGCCTTCGTCAGCATATAGCTCTACCAGTTCTAGTCCATTCCGCATTGCATATTCTTCAAAGAAATCCTTTTGCGTCTGCAAACTCAAAAGCTGATCTTCCTTTTCGGTAGATACCCGGCAATAAGCCGCAATTGTCTTTTTTTCAAGCCTAATACCCAATCGTATGACTTCCTCCTTTCCATCAAATTAAAAATCCTACTTTTTATGCAGAATGTTTAATATCACAACCTTGCTCCGTAGGAGCTACTGGATAATCCGTTTCCTTAGCAATCTTATTGAGTACTGCCTCTGCCAGAATTTTAGGCAAGTACTTGTCCACTTCTTCAACCGAATTCGGATTGATAAAAGTAATCTTTAAACTCATGTATATTCCCCCCTCCAAAGCTTCTGTACATTTTATTCAACTAATGAAATAATATGACGGCAAATTTAGCTGCGTCATGATTATAATATACAGTTAAAATTTCCCTTATTTTCAAATTCCTTTAGCACTCCTATCGTTTCAGCACCCCGAGGCAACAGCATCCCCCGCTCATCATAAAAAACCTCATTAAGCCTCAAATTACCGGGGAGATGGATTATGTCGGCCAAGTAAGCCCCAAACGACATATGTTCCACGGTGTAGTCATACACCGTATAATTCTTTGCTTCCATAGGGGATATGAACTCTTTCACATGTACATATTGAAGATTGTACTGAAAAATTACATTAAACAAATTGTTGAGACTATCCACATAGGCGCAGACAAAAGGCGCAACCACCGAGAAAAACCGTTGTGGTTCACCGCTTAATCCTACACGGCATACCGGATATATCCATTGAGAACGGGGATTCAAATAAACACCTCCCGCTTCCAGAAGCTCCTCTAAGCGAGGCAAAAGAGCCTGTTGAGTATGTCCCCTATCCAGCCAACGCCTGACGTACTGTTGACAAGCATACACATATCCGGCCTCAATAGACCCGAGGCTTTTTAGCTCAACGTCCCTTTCTTCATATATTAAAGAATACGCACTTTTAAAGTTGTCTAGGAGCGCTAACCCCCGTTCAAATATCACTGTCGAAACCACCATATCTAACCTCCTCTTACTCTTTTATGGAATCTAATATTTGAGAAATTTTGTTATGTTTCAATACTAACATCCACTTTCGCCGACCTTTTTTTGCTTTTCGAAGGTATTCGACCTTACCATTTGCCAATTTGTTTCCAAGTGAAATCTCGTTTTCGCACAAAAGCTTATGCAGTTTGGGCGAAGTAATCGTAAAGGCTTTCCCCTGTTTATCCCAATAACTTCTAACAGCCTGCTCGGCATCTTCATGACGCAACCAGACCGTATCAGTGCTCTTCTCTATGAAGCCAATATGACTGCTTTCATTAGCAATATATATCACTTCTGATTCAGCGAGCATAAGGTTATCACGAGTCCCAATCAATTGCATCAAAGCATAGATGAACATAACATCCGGTTCTAATCCGCTGCTTTCCTCTTGATTTTCCAGCATAGCGGCAACAATGATTTCATTGAACTTCGACATATAATTCAAAATCTCGTGATCGGTAACACCGCACCAATCCGCATACCGGCGAATTATATCGCCTACTATCATTAAATTGACAGCAGCATATCGAACCCTGTCCACCTTGAAATTCCGCCCATATTTAGCATTGTACTCTCTGGCTATTTCGGGGATACATTCGGTAATTTCTCTACCATTAACCCTTAGAAATTCGATAAACAGCGCCATATAATTCCGCATGATCGTAGGATCTGTTTCAAATTTCACCAGAGCGTCGTTTTCATAACTTTGCTTATCTACCGGAACAACAATCATCCGATAATAACTTGAATTTGATAGTGGCGGATTGTCTTCTCCCGTAACCACCAAAGCCGCCCGGAAGTTTCGGTTATCGATTCCGTCTGTTTGCTTGGCCGCCATTTTAGCGGGAGCTGTCGAATCGCCTATAGTTCTGATCGCCGCCTCAAGCAAAGCGGTATCATCGCGCTTCTTCCTCTTCTCAGAACACGAGAAATCATCTAGAAGACCAATTTGATCACGCAGTTTTGACAGCGTGGCAAAAAAGGCAGGCTTGGTAGTTCCGAACGAAAGCTTTTTTTTAGTGGAATCCGTTTGGAAAACGTTGCAAAACACACTGGCAATGCGCGTCTTGTACGCACCACTCTCCCCCCGGATAAACAAAGTACTTTGAAATTCGCGATGTGCTTTGTTCACAAAAAACGCCGCATAAGAGAAATGTGCAAAGATGAAGGGAACCAAACTGACGGATTGAAACCTGCCAATCTCCAAAAAGCGAAATCCGTTAGAGAATACTTGGGTTTTATTCATCAATGATACATCTGGAAGGTAAAAACTCTTATACTCCGGAGCATCACCGATCACATAACGGGTAACGCCGCCGACAGTTGTCCATCCGCTGCGCATTATTCGGACTTCCTCTCGCCAATGACCTTTGCAACGACTATATACACGACTTAGATATTTTTCTAATTCATCCCGCGCTTTAGAGCTTAGAAATAGCTCGGGAAACCGATTCTTAATTACGGATGAGTACACTGCTTTATATCCATCGTGCGGAACCGTAACGAATTTCGGGGCATCCCACTCCCGTAAATATAACAGACACTTCAGCTCTTCTTTCGGTTCTGATTCGTCGTCCCAATACATCTTTATATGGGCATAAATTCTAAGGCGAATATTAGTTAAGAGAAAGTGCTCCTGCGCACCTTTTAGTGCGTAAACGCCATCCTCCGTCTCACGGAAATAGCCATCTTCCTCCAGCAGTTCTAGCGTACCCGGGCTCGAGCTCCATTTGATAACGGCTTTTGGCCTGGGAAAGTTCTGGCGGGCTTTCCATGCTTCATTTTCATAATAGGCACTCATGGGATATAAGGGACTAAGAATTTCCCCTTCGCAAATTCTTTTCTCCACCGATTTCTGTGTAACCGTTACGGCTTCTTCTTTAAACTCGTGATTTACCGGGGGAGCCGCTAAAATCAGCGGCACCTTCGGTTTATCCAATGCAATGATCTTTCCCGGATACGGTTTGATTGTACTTTGCGTTCTTATTTTATCTAACAAGTTTTCATCCATTATCTTCCTCCCAATCATCTTGGCTGTCCATTGTAATTAACGGCAGCCCATAACGTTGTAAAACTTGATTTGCCCAAACTTTGTGGGCAAAAATATTCTTCTTTTTGATTTGTAGTTTTTTCCCTTGCAGCGGCAATCTGCTATTAATAACAACATGTATATGCGGGTGAGAGGCACCCTGTACTGTGCAATGCACGCCCCAAACAAACATGGCATTAAGCTGCTGCAAATAGCCGCACTGTTCTATCCCGATCTGTCTTGCTAGAAAGGGGTCTACCAATCCTGGTTCAAAATCAAGGAGCAAGTGGTAAAAAAGACGTGTTCCACTAAATCCGCAGGCCGTATGGAAGAATATAAAACTCTCATAAGCTGTCTCAAAATCAACCCCATGCGCCCCTATCAGAATATCTCTCGGAATTTGCTTTCCCAACCAAATACGCTTAAACTGGTTATCCAAATACTGGATTTTTTGCTTCAACTGATACTTTTGATTAAACCGGCCAGGAATGTATCGCAAGATCGGCAAAGCCTATCAACCCTTCCGATTAGTTGCTGAATATCTTCATTTTGAACGGTCTTTAGCCGTTCAAGCTCTGTGCGTATCCGATACAGTTCAGCGTAGACTTGCCGCATTTGGGGATAGATCAGCACTTTGCGTTTCTTTAGCAGTTTAGAAAGGTAACGGTTCATAGACTGCTCCGCTAAATCAGCCTCACATTTAAGCCGTAAATACTCTTTCATTGGTACAGTTAACGGAATTCTTTTCATCTCCATACCCGCTACACCTCGACTAGGTTCTTGAAAAATTGTTTAGAAGGCCTAGCAACTTCATATTTAGCTGAATTAGTTTCGATCAACCGAGGATAGAGAACCCCAGATGTGGCCTCTTCAAAGAATTCAATATTACGATTGAGGCTAACAGCCAGTTCACGTACCACTTGTGGATCACTGTGGGTTGCATTTAATTCCCTGCAAATCTGTTTCATTTGGCATACAAACTCACTAAATCCGGGAACAATCACAACTTTTTTCCGTTTGAGCACGGAAAAGGCAAGCCGGCTCATGGAAACCCCCGCTAATCCTGCTCGGTGTTCCAGCAACTCGTAAAGTTCGCCAGAAACACTGATTGTTATACGCCGCCACTTTACGCGCTCTTTCCTCTGTATCTTTTTCTTCGACATAATATCCCTCCGTTTGGATCACAACTCCTATCTTAGAAAAAACAATTATAAATAATTTTGCCGGCAGGCTAACTATATCAAATGGAGGTACAGATTCATAAAACGCAAATAATTATACAAAAGTATTTTCCATTATTACCGTTATTTTACATATTGTTTTGGTCACAAATAAAAATAACCGTTACCAGACGTTTTGTTGGTAACGGTTATCTTTTATTAAGACCTATTATTTTCTATTTCATAAACAATATTTTGTATATCGCTTCTGTTAAGCAGTTCTTTGCTAATCTCCTCTATACATTGATATTTACAGCTTGACTTACCATTATCTAAAATTGGGATATTATTTCTCCAAAATCGCCTGATCTTTTTTTGCGCCCTCCGCTCTAAAGCAACGATATACGGAGTCCTGTAGGTTTGAATCATAAACATTTTATGGACTAACCAATTGATAATTTTTACATACTTCCAATTTTCTGTTAGGAATTGTTCATCCCGTTCATTGTCAATAAGGCTTGACAAAATCGAATGTACGTTCTTCTTTCTAGCACTTTTAGCAATCCTATCCACTAATGAAAAATCAATCGTGTTCCGCTTACATCCTTCATATAAAAAAATTAACCATAATAAAGTATCTGTCTGAATAATCAACCGCTCTTCTTCCTTTATATGGAAACCAAACTGATAAATCCGCACCATCATTAAGTAATCACGAATACTATTTCTATGTAATATCCGCACTCGGTCTTTGTGCTCTGCCTTATTATTTGTAATTAAATTAGCAATTTCATATTTATTCCGTCCAATAAATTCTCTAATCGCATCAATATCAACAAAGATTTCATCTTGTTTACTTTTTTTCTTAATCGCAGCTACAACTTCATAGATGTCAGGTTCGATATTCATCCATCTCATTTGCTTAACGCTGCTAATAGAAAAATCACCGAAAATCGCCTGTTCTGCAAAATGAATGTAGGCATCCACTTCCACTGGAACTTCTGCCTGCAATGCATGTTTACGATGATTAGCCGAAGTTAATCGTTCACAAAGTAAAACATATAGCTTTTTCATAACCATTCTGCTTCTAGCACAATTCACAAAGTCCATCTGTCGTAAGGTTGAACTTATAAGCTCCTTATCCAGTAATCGAATACAATTGTACTCGGTGCTAACCCAATGTTCTAAATGCATAATATCAGCAAAAGATAACCTATGCCCTACCATTTCTTTCACATAGGAAACTCCCTTTCTATATTCTGGCGACAGATATGTAGTTTTTAGCGATACCCTTTTCATCAGATAACCAAGATCGAAACCCATATTTTCTTTAAACGAATAGAGAATAAGAATTAATCGCAATTTTTCAAATCGTAATTCAGCCGAATCATTCTTATTATATTTCAAACCAAAAAAAGATGGTAAATAGGTACATATGTGTCGTATCCTTCGATTGATTTCGGGCAAGTTGTTTTCTTCTGGCAGAACATCTTTCAAAAGATTTTTTAAGTTGCCTAAGCTTATCCGCTTTTGCTTCGCATTATATTGTTCATCAGCACCATATTTATCACAAGCACGACTCCAAAACGTATACTTTATTCTTCGCAACGAATCTTCTGGCGATATAATTTTAGTCCTGCGAAATTCCAGCAAGTGAATACCAATTTCATCAAGAAAGCCTTTCGGCAAGTTTAATGGTTCCTTCCCAAAATCAACCTCCGCAACAGAAAATATTTTTTTACATATTTCCAGGCAGTAAGCAAACAGATCTTCCTTATCTACACTATCTATATTCACTTCAACTTCATCATATATATCTTGATACGGATCATCTTCCAATTTTTTCGAACCAATCATACTCAATCTCTTTTCATAATCCAAATTGTGACACCAATTTTACTATACACTACTGCAAAAGTAAAATTGGTGCCATCACTTCTTAAATTACGCAATCCCTTTACCTTTTTGCTGACATTCCATGCAAAGCGATCTGCCGTATTTTGCTTCTGAATATTGCATAACCTTCTGCGTTACAGTTATACCGCAATTACTGCATGTCAGCAGAGTTTGTGATTGTGCAGCATTTTTTGTTTTTTTCCGCACCACCGACATTTGATTTTTTTCGACTTGTGTAGTACCTTTTTCCATGCTCTCGTCGGTTTTACCGTCAGCTTCTGGATCATCGCCAGTCGAAATTGCCATCGATAATAGATAGGCATACTTGATAGCCGCCGTTTGCGCTTTCATAACAGCCTTGTCGCCACCGTCCTGCCCCGATCCCAATCCAGTAATCGTAACCGTTTCGCCGCTTTCTGCATCAATAAGCATAACATCCATTTTAAGCGTCGCCAAATGCTCCGTATTTCCCTTAGCTGCGATAACATCGACCATACTAAGTACTTCCGGTATAGCAATAGACGAAATTGCGTGTCTAGTCAATGCGGCATTCACTTTTAAGAGCACATCTGCGCTGGTCGCGTAGCTATAATGATGGAAATCATTACTTCCCTTTTTCTCCACATAGGAAACCTCTTTCATGACCTGTACTAGTTTACTTGCTAGTTTCTGCATGATTCTTCCTCCTTAAAAATAAATGGAGACTTGCGAAATAAGCATCGCAAGCCCCTAGAATTTCTAGTTGCTCAAAACCAGCCATTCTTTTATATGCACTTTCCCTGTATCATCAGACCCATAATAGAATACAGCCTGTCCCCAATTGTGATTTTCCTTCCATTATAAACCTCTGCCACATCATAGCGGCATTTCTCAATAGCGAACTCCGCTTCTTCGATGGCTTCTTCCATTCCAATATCCGGACTGCCATAAGCGACTAAACCGCGCTCGCGGCAGGCTTCGTCCGTCCAATATACTATCTGATAGGAATTGCCGATTGCTTTTGGACTTTGATGATGTTGCGCATAATATCAAACCGCGTCTTTTAGCGGTAAAGCCAGTCTGCTTTTCACTGTCTGACCATGAGGGCAGTGCTCAGCCACCTGACAATAATCCTGGCATTTGCGGTCATGCCAGCGTTCTTTCACCTTACAAACATGTGGCATTATCCTGTCTGCCAATGCTTTTTGCAAGTTATGTGCTTTTGCTGTGAAATAACGTTTAAGCCAATGATCCGATATCTTCCGAATCGGAATAAGGTAGATATTTTTAGCAATACCTCTTTCGGCGGTAATACGCAGTCCACTATCACGGCACAAAGCCTGTATTACCATGCGATTTACAGTAAACCCTTCGGCTTCAAGCAATAGGCGATACGCATTTAGCTGTATCGCCCAATCCATGACATGCCTTATACCGTCATAGCGAAACTCTTTTTTGGTTTTCATTTGTCCTTTTTTCAGGCCAGTTTTATAGATTTCGCCTGTTGCTACATCTACTTTATAAATACCAAGCGCCTTCATGAGCTTATAAGAACTCGTGACCTTTAAATCACCCAATACGCCTTCTTCCTCGTCGATAATCTTACCGTACAGATCGAATTTGCCCGAGGTTATATCGTCATTCAACCTAATCTCAGACAGAATTTCGCCTTCAGTATGATTTTCGTTAATCGTGTGAACGGCCTGACCATGCAGCGCATAGAGAATATCTTGCGGATTAACAGCATACTCCATTATTTTCTTGAGGTATGTTTCCCTCGTACCAGCCAAAAGCTCTGTTACTGTAGGTTCTTTTATACCTCTATCTAACGACTTGGCAACCGCCCGAAGTGTTGGCAGGAACATACATCTTTGCTGCATAGAGCAAGACTTTAGGCAATCTTGAATAGCGACTTTATTTCCGTTTGGGCAGATAAACTGTCGCGCTGGCATAATTTTCCCTCCCGTTCATTTCCCAAATTAAATTCTACTTGCACGGAACCCGCAACGTTATCTATATTTTTATAAACCGGCATTTGCGCCGCTGCATTTATAAGGCCTTCGCCAATAATTTTGCACTACATCGGTTGTAAGGTAACTGTAATATTTATATTTTTATCACTCTTAAGTTGTACGGTAATTGACTCTTGTGATTTACTCAGCGCCAACGTGACTTCATCATAAGATAAGCATGTCGTTACATACATAAACAGTCCTTCTTTCAATTTAATACTTTATAACTAGTAGAATACCATCAAGCCATCTCAAGCTGTCTTACCAAAGGCGTTACATTCTTCATGACTGGTTCTCTAGAAGAAGGCAGCATTCGATTTGTAGGTACAGCCGCCAGAAGTTCACCGCCAAGCCGTTCCAATTCGGTTGCCCGATTATAATCCTCAACATCCTGAGAAGCTCTGGTAACTGCTTGTATGAGTCCGTATTTTGTACTGTCAGCACCCATAACAAAGTACCGCAAAATGCTGCCGCGTTCATTCTGATTTAATAAGTATTTATCAGCTAATATTTCTATTGTCTTAACCGGATCTGGGCCAGTAAATTCATTTTTGGTCTCTTTCAGCCGGTCTACTGTCATCATGAATTTTGCTTCATCTATTACGCAACGAACGGTATCCTGTACCTTCATGAAGAAAGCCTTATCATCGGCCTGCAAGGTTTCATCGGAGTAAAGTTCATAAGCCGATTCTACCGTATCAACTTGTTTTCCCACATGGTAGCGTTTCTGAGCAAAGTCTTTAACAATAAGACCGTTTTTACAAGCTAGACGATAGACTAGCGGTTCAACTTTTAGACTGCCGAGCCCGACCTCGGAATTGCTAATCACAATTCCAGCCTGTACTACGTCACCAATTGATACTTCAGCCTTAAGCTTCTTATTGATAACTTTTAAGAACAGATGCGTTTCGGTTACATCGCAAGATATAATCTCCGCACCTTTCATTTCTTGAATGACCGGCAGTACCGCTCCGCAAAGTTCAAGATTATCCAAGCGACGGTAACGGTCCGATAAAAATGCTCTGACATCACCATCAAGGGTACGAATCATCCTGCGTTCAGGAGCTTTCATAAACCAGCTGTTTATATTGTCATCTAAAAGGGATGGATATTCTTCCCGCATTTTCTGATAATACCGGTACGGAATTTGTAGTCGGGATGCGATTTGCTGATGAGCAAGGTCATTGAGTATAAATTTTGCCATCGTATTATCCATGCTAAGCGACAACACGGAATTTTTCCCTGTTGTCTCAACTTCGAGATTACGGGTATCTGCAATAAAGTCCTTGCGGGCTTTTCTTTGCCGGTCAAGTTCGGATCCCAACTCTAATAAAGTTCTGCCTTGTTTCATTTGTCATTCTCCTCTAAATTTAATTTATTTATAAATTAGGTCATTGATAAAAGGCAAAAAATAGGCACTGAACGTTATGTCAGTGCCTAAATATTTTTAAAGCTCTCTCTAAAGAAATATGGAGTTAATTATTTATTCTTTTGCCAAGCATTCATGTATAACCTTGTATGATTGTAACTTTTGATCATAGATAATCATTACACCATAGTACTTATCTTGACCTGGATAGTAAGTAACACGCATATTAGCTCGTACCCCTTTATAATCAAAGAAGATTTTACTCTCCCCTCTAGGATTTGTATATCCGGTATTTGGAACAATATTGCATTCAGAACCATCTTTGCTTTTCCAAACTGGATATACAACTGCACCGGTATCTGTATCCACCCATTTACCATTTAGTATTTCCCATGCTTCATCATAATCAAAGTGCTGTGCACTTACCTGTGCATTTCCAAGAATAAACACCAAACCAACTACAACCAGCATACTTAAGAAATATTTTTTCATATCACTCTCCCGACAGCTAAAGGCCCTTCTGCCCCTTGACCTAATAACCACATTACCGTCTTTCTCTGGCTTATCTATTTTTCCTGCTCGACAGATTCTTCAACTTTATCTTGTTTTGTATCCGATTTACTACTTAGCATTACCATAATAATAAGTACCGCGACTACCCCTATAATCCATTTATAATAGGCAGTAACAAAACTAACAACAAGAGAAACTATGTACGTAACAAAACTAGCGGCAAAATAAAAGCCAATGGCGATAGCTGCCATACAACCGATCCAAGTACCAAAAATAGCGGAAAACCCGAAATATGTTATATGAACCGCTTTGTTTAGGATTCCGAATAAAATAGTTCCTAAAACTACCCATATAATTAATAGAATAAAATCCATCTCTTCTACCTCCTTATAAGAATTTATAAATAAGTACCAGTAAAACTATAGGTACGATAAGCACTATGACTTTGCCAAAACCTCCGCAAGTTTCTCCTGCCCAAAGCAGCTCAACTTCTTTGGTATAAGGTCCTGTTGATTTTCCAGCTATTGCTTTATAAATTACATTGATACTACAACCTGCAACGATCAGCAATAAAATCACTTTAATCATCTTTATCCCTCTGTTTCATTTGATTTAGGCACATTTTGGAACTTAAAAAGATCCGCCAGCTCTATATTTAAAGAGTCCGCAATCGCAATGAGGACCGGCAGTGAAACAGCGTTTTTTACTAACCCTCTCTCTATCTGGGAGAGATAACAGCTGCTGATATTAACTTTTTCCGCTAGTTCCATCTGAGTTAAATTTCTGTATCTCCGATAATAGCTGATGTTTAATCCGACCTGACGGATCTTGTCTTTATATGCCAGTTTCATTTGCTCACCTCACTCTACATAAATTATCTCATACCGCATTTTTTCAGGCTTTAGAGAATACTTCCAAAATTTTAACTCTCCGTTAATGTTTACAACCTCAAGCTCTTTATTTTAATACGGGAACTTCTTATTCCGCCAAATGTGACAATGTACAGAAGTCAGGTAAGCATTCTAGCCTACCTGACTCAAGCTTTATCAATAGATCCGTCTTGTTTAAAACTGTAATACCCATTTTTACCGATAATGATATGATCGATGACCTGGATGTTCAGTATCTTCCCAGCCTTAACCAATCGTTTTGTTGTTTCATTGTCCTCTGGGCTGGGAGCCGTATCACCAGATGGATGATTGTGCAATAAGATAATGTTGGTTGCCATGTTTTGAACAGCCGCATGAAATACCTCTCTTGCTGATACAAGTGAAGAGTTAACTGTTCCAAGAAAAACACGTTTCTGCCCCAATATCTTATTTTTTGTGTCTAATAGCAAAACCCGAAATTCTTCCTGCTGCAAGTCCTGCATATCTGAACAATATGCTGCTGCATCTTGTGGCCTAACAATACAGTGTATTTGCTTTTTTCGTTCTTGCTCAATCCGTTGAATAACTTCCTTAATATAGACTATCTTCTTGATCTTAGACTTTCCCATACCGTTGACACGAGCCAATTGTTTTTCCGACGTACGCAACAAAATATTATATATGCTTTTATATTCTGCAATCAGTTGCTTTGCAGCAGACGAGGTTACAAATTCACTTAGTAAGGTTTCCTCCGGTAAATACTCTAACGGTATTTCTTCTTTGTCAATGGACATATTAGCACTCCTTTACTAAACAAGAAAAGCACTGACCTAAAAAGTCAGTGCTTTTCTATGTTCCTCTATTATGTTCCTTTGCAAGGGTCTATGGGACCTCCATAAAACCTGCTGGTGTTCATGTTTATAATATATAACTATAATTAGCGAGACTGCCATTGACCTTGAAAAATACCCTGATCGAAATTGAATATCGCCTGATATTTTAGCGACTTGTCTATTTACATACCATATTTGCCTATCACAGCTTTAAATTTTAAAGCCATTTTACACATCCAATCAAAATATGCCGGCCAAGCCTCAGTGCCTGTTTTTATATCACCACTATATGATGCCAAAATGCGGCAATCTTTCTTAGCTTCACGCCATTCTAGCTTTAAACCTAAAGCACTCTCAATTTCTTCTTTACAATCTACGAACTTTTTAAATTTATCCTTATCGTTGCTAATATAGATCTCTGTACCAATTCGGTTTTTTTGAGTATTGACTGTAAAGTTAATATGATAAATCGAACTGCCAACCCCTAGATCGTACCAGTGTTGTGGTTGCGGTTTACGTTTAGAGAACTCACTGTTGAAATCTTCTTTTTTAAAGGCATAATCAATAAATGCCTGCCAAAATTCCAACTGCAATTTTTTCGTATCTGATAATCCTTCGATAGTTTTCATTGTTTTAGCCCAGTCATTTGGCCTTTCGACGACATTAAATTTAGGTGCAGGCAAGGAATTATTAATTCTCCATAATTCAATTTCAACCAAAAAGAACCCTATATTTTCATCAGTGTGCTGATTTAACCATTCAACAGCCTGTTTATGCTCATCACGGGCATGTTTTACAATCCAAATAATAACTTCAGCACCTTTGCCGGAAGCATATGTAATAATCTTTCCAAGATGGTCATGATCTGTATCCTCTAATTGATTCTCAATAATAATTTTTCGGCCTGTACTTTCTTCTAATGCATAAATATCAACATTAAATGCTCCTACTGCAGATTCCCGCTCTTCTAAAACAATGTCTAAACTAACAGCATCGCTCAATAAGGCAAGATTATCGTCCATTGCCAGCCATTTAGAAAAATCATTTGCCTCATGCGGCCATACCGTCCGAAGATCATCAATTCTTTCCATTCTACCCAATTCATGCATAGTGTTCTCCACTCCTGTCTTAAATACTACAATTCTTCTGCTTTATAAAAATTGTAATATGATGTAAATTCTATTATTTACCGTTATTCCCTTTTAACTTTAAATAACACATTTCGTGCATTTTCAATTTAACATAATGATAAAAAATAAAAGGCGGTGAATTCCAATGCAAATAGAAAAACTTGTTGTACATGTATCGGATGCGGCAAGCCTAATCGGCGTTAGCTCTCAAAAGATTTATCAGATGATCCATACTGGAGAACTGGCTGCTTATAAGGCAGGTACGGCTTGGAAAATACCTACTGTGGATATTGAAGCTTATATTCAATCAAGATTAGCCAAATAAACGTCCTTTTGCTTATCTTATAACTTTTAGAATTATAATTGCTTCTTTAGGTAAGTACATTTACTATTTAATACTATAAAAACATAATATTAAATAATATTTAAAGGGGAAATGTAATCATGTTCGAGCAATATAACGATATCTTAACAGTAGACGAGCTTTGCGAAGCTCTAATGATTGGAAAAAATGCGGCATATACCCTCTTGTCCTCGGGTCAACTAAAAGCTTTTCGCTATAACCGTGTTTGGAAGGTTCCCAAGCAGAGCGTAATAGAGTATATCATGCAGCAAAGTAAACTGGCGTAAATATAGGGCTTGGCGATTTGCCAAGCCCTATATCAAGCAACTTAGTTTTGCAGTGATTTTCGTCCAAGTTTTTTAGTCAGTTTTTTCGAAACCATTTCACCAATATGGACGGACATTCTAAAAACCTTCTATTTTGCAAAGTGATTTAGCTCTTCTCTCCAAAAACTTCCCTCACTCGATTGGGGATCAATTCCCTTAATTCATTAGTAATCCATTCGAGATTTTCCTGTGTTGAATTTCTATCCAAAAACGCACGCCTTCCAAAGCCTTATGTCTACAATACACTATTCTTGCTTTATGGCAACTCAGGCAAACCAAGCTCTTTTAAAAATTGGTTGTGCTTAGCCTTAGCCTTGCTAATAGTATCTTCTATTGTATCCAAACTCTTTTTTACAACTGCAAGGTCAACAATTTCTTCTTCCGCAGCCGTACTAACATATCTTGAAATGTTTAAGTTGAAATCATTCTTTTCAATTTCTTCCATAAATACACGTCGAGAGTATTTTTTGTCATCTTCTTTTCGATATTGATATGTGTCAACTATTTTGTCAATATGCTCTGGCAATAGGACATTTTGCCGTTTACCTCTGTCGTAGTACTCACTTGCATTGATAAACAGCACGTCATCAAATTTTTTGCACTTTTTAAGTACAAGAATGCAAACCGGAATACCTGTTGAGAAAAATAGGTTAGCCGGCAAACCAATAATCGTATCAATATTACCATCTTTGAGCAATTTTGTTCTTATTTTTTCCTCTGCACCACCACGGAATAAAACACCATGTGGCAGAATAATTGCCATTGTGCCTTCATCACTTAAAAAGTGGAAACCATGAAGCAAAAAAGCAAAATCCGCTGCTGATTTTGGTGCAAGCCCATAGCTTTTAAAGCGGAAATCTTCTGCAAGCGTGTCATTGGGTTCCCAACGGTAACTGAAAGGTGGATTTGCTACAACTGCGTCACACTCCAATTTCTTAGCCGGGTTCATCTCATTTAAAATATCCCAGTCATTTAATAGTGAATCTCCGTGGAATATTTGAAACTCAGAATCTTTGAATCCATGAAGGAGCATGTTCATACGAGCAAGGTTGTAAGTAGTGATATTCTTTTCTTGTCCATATATCTGCCCAATGCTGTTTGGCTCAAGTTGCTTTTTAACGTTGATTAGGAGTGAACCCGAGCCACACGCAAAGTCCAGCAAATTGTTAATATACCTTTTTTTGCCTGTACTTGGGTCTTGACTATCAAGTATAACAATGCGAGAAAGGATGGTCGAAATCTGCTGGGGGGTATAGAACTCCCCAGCTTTTTTACCTGATCCTGCTGCAAATTGGCTTATTAAGTATTCATAGGCATTGCCTAAAAGGTCACTTTCATTAGGAAATTCAGCAAGCCCCTCGGCAATTTCAGTTATGATTAAACACAGCATTGTATTGCGTGTTTCATAATTTTTCCCAAGCTTATCAGAATCAAGATTTACTTCGGAGAACAAGCCGCGAAATGCGCTATCAAAGGACTCATTTTCTATAAACTTAAAGCCATCCTGCAAGGTCTTTAAAAGTTCTTTGTTTTGTGTACGAGCCAATTCATATATGTTGCTCCAGAGAAACTTTGGCTTAATTACATAATGAAGCTTGCGTCGCATTTGCTTTTCGAACATTGCAACAGCATCTGAGTTTTGAGCATACCAAACCGAAAGTGGGGTTAAGACTGTTATCTCAATACCATCTCCCGTAAGACTTTTTCTTAAATTTTCTTCCAACTGCTTTATGCTGAAGAAGTCAGCGATTGTTTCTCCACCTGAAATCATTTCACCCTTACTTTCGGTTGCCGATCTGACTTTGTTGATATATTCTTCGCACTGCAAGTAATCACTACCGAGCTCTTTCTTTGCGGATTCCTCGTAATTGTCAGAGAGGTAGCGCAGAAAAAGGAAAGATAGCATATAGTCACGAAAATCGTCGGGATTCATCGCTCCACGCAGTTTGTCTGCTATAGTCCACAGGGTTGCACCTAATTGTTTTTGTTGTGTATCATTCATCGTTACCACCACCTACATGTAATACAAAATTATATTTGTTTTGAAGTCTATTAAACAGATTTATGAAAAGCTTTTCGTTATCAGGGATTAATTCTTTCGCTTCGTATCGAAAAACAGTTTTATGCGACAATGTATTTACTATTCGGGCTACATCATCAGTGTCATCTATTCCGATTTGTTCAAGCACATATGATATTCGCCCAACACCAAGGAAGGAAGCAACATTTTCTAAGACTTGCCTTAGTATTGCAAAATGATAAGCGTATAACCGCTTGTCGTTTATCGCATGCTGTAACATTTGCAGTAACTCAAGATGATAAAGAAAAACATCTTTTCTGCAATCCAACAAAAACAGTCCATTCGTCACATTTTTTAAAATATGTAGTTGAGTAATTTTTTTATATGAGGATGCTTTTTCGCCCTTCGTCAGCCAGTCTGAAAGAACAGAGAAAAAACCGACGTGGTGAGTAGTAATAATTATTTTTCTCTTCTCACAGTGCTCATCAATTAAATCCATAATTGTTGAAGCTGTCACAAAGATATTATGGTCATCTAAACTTGAAACAGGATCATCAATAAAAAAATGACTATTTTGTTCGCCGGTCCACCCCTGAATATCGAACATCGCAAGAAATAAGCACCAGATAAAAATTTGTTGCTCACCACGAGAAATTTTTATAGCTGCCGGTTGTTCTTCGTCTTCTGATTGTGGATAAAAACTAATTGAGTTAATTCCAAGCGATATATCGGTATGATAATTAAACTTAAAATCAAACTTTGGCTTGTATGCAGCGAGCTTTTCCCGAAGCTTTCCTTCATCCAATGAGGAATGGTACTGATTTAGGCTCGAATGCATAACATTCAGTTTTATTGGAGAACCGGCATTATCCGTATCGTTATCCCAAACGAATAAATCTTCACTATACGCATTATAATAAACACCGGAATGGTTTCCGCCGTTCAACTCTTTGGTGATATTTTTATATCCCACTGAAAACCGTGTTTTGCCGGTTCCATTAAAGGCAAACACTAAAATAATGTTTTTTCTTGACTCAACAAGTTGCCTTGCCAAAGCTTTTACATTTTCATCTGAAACAGCACTCATTCTCCCACCTCCTCAATAGAAGGGAATAGCCCCTGCATTAAGCCCTTCTTATGAGCTTTCAGAGCTTCAATTTTCTCTGCCTGTGCGGTTATGAGTGCATCCAAAGATGAAAGGCAGTCAGCGATTTTTTGTTGTTCATTTAAACTGGTGAAATCTATTGCTAATTCATGTAGTACACTTCCTCTTATTCCTTTAACAATACCACCAGTGCTTTTGGAAGATAGATTATACTGGAATTTCGGTGATAGAAAAACATATTTTAAGTAAGTATTGTCCAGTTCGCCTTCGACCCCTCTATATTTGATGATTCTTTGTGCTAAAGCAACATTTTCGTTATCAATTTGTGCAACATTTCCGCAAGGAGCTTCCGTTGTTATTAGAACATCCCCGATTTGAGGCACACCCCTCGACATAACTTCATTATAGGTATTTTCGGGAATATATTCTTGTGAACATAGATAATCTAAATATCCCGTTTTTATATTTTTAGCAGTTAGTAAAAATATCCCCGAAGAAGATTTTTCTGGAGTTTTCCCCCTGTAATCCACATAAGATGTGACTTGTGAAAGTTTTCTTTCTTCCCACTCACCGTTATCTCTAAACTCTGGAAATCTACATTCGGGTAAAGTTTTACCCTCAGCAGGAAATAACTTCTGCATTAAACCCTTTTTGTGTGCCCTAAGAGCCGACAGCTTTTTATCCTCGGCGGCGATGAGGTCGTCAAGGAAAGATAGGCAGTCAGCGATTTTTCGTTGCTCCTTATTATCAGGTTTTGGCAGCAATATATCAGAAAATTGGCTATAGCTTACCATTTTCCCATCTCTAATTCCTTCTAAATCTCTATTTAAATCTTGGATAAATCTACTTGTCTTAAAGTAATACTTATAATATTGTTCTACAACATCAATTTTTTTGCGCAAAATAATATAAGCTGGACTGCAGATGCCATGATACAAAGAATATTCTATACCGCCTTGAAAAGATCTCAAACTAATAATGAAATCCCCTTTTTCGACAACCTTGTAACTTTCAATGCTCTTATCTGTTACCGACACGTTGTAATCAATCTGATCTCTTGGGATCGCTCCATGTTCCTGCGTTATGGCAAGAACAGGAAGATCTGAATTGTGATTTTTATTACTGATTGCTTCAAATATATAATTTCCATTTTCAAGATTAATTGCGCCAATGTTTTTAAACTCTGGAAACCTCAACTTCGGGAACATTTTTGTTTTTTCCTTATTCATATGCCTTTAACCCCACAATCTCACGGCCACCTGCTAACTTTTTCAGTAGCGGAATTAAATCATCCATTAATTCAAGTTCCTTCTTCGTTCGATCTCTCCAGCCAAGCCCCAGTGGCTCTAATAAGTCACTCAGCTTTTCGCCATCAAAAATCATGCGCTCCATAATTTTGTCAACAAAGACTTGCAATGATGCCGGCTCTATACCATGTTTATTTGCAACTGCAGCCAGTTCTTTAACCGATTTTTCTGCCTTGAATTGTTGATAGCCTGCCCTTATGGATTTTTCATCCATTCCCTTGCCATCTTCCAAAGTGTTGATATATTCTTCTATATCTTCTCGTTCATCTATCAAGTTAGAAGTTGAAGATATAAGGTCAATTAACTCTTTCTTGGTCATTTTTTCTTTTTTAGGAATATCAGGCTGTGTGTATTTTGAAATCAGCGACATGATATAATCATAGTCAATAATGGCAGAGGAAAACAGAACAAACTCAAAATCGAGTTGTTCGATCTCCGGTGCCTTATCCGCAATATCCTTGCCTTGCTGCGCCTTTAACCTTTGAGCCGTCTCAATATATGCCCCACGGAATGCCCGCAAAGTGTCCTCTGGCAGCAATTTCTCAATGATTGCAGCCTGATCTTCTTTTATATCTGTATATTGGTCAAGCTGCGTTTTAAGGCGCTGTACCTCTTTAAATTTATCAATAAACCCTGCACGTGCTGTATCACCCTTTAGGTTGCTTACTTCCTCCGGTTTACACTCCAATCCCTGTGATTCCATAAACTTTTCAAGCTCAGCAACAGCCTTATCCAATTTTTTAACCACAGCAGGAGCCGGATCAACAAGCCAAATTTCTTTTACTCTCTCGCTATTTTCTTTGCCAGAAAAGAGTTTGATAGCATCATTAACCTCATTTTCATGGCCCCTAAAATCAATGATGTTACCATACGGTTTTGTGGGATTCAGAACACGATTTGTTCTTGAAAATGCCTGAATTAAGCCGTGCTGCTTTAAGTTTTTATCAACATATAGAGTGTTTAAATACTTAGAATCAAAGCCTGTTAACAGCATATCCACAACAATGATGATATCAATTTTGTTTTTGTGCGGATAATCTGCATTCGTATATTGCTGGTCTTTAATACGTTTTTGCACATCCTGATAATACAAGTCAAATTCGTTTATGCTGTGGTTCGTGCCATATTGCTTGTTGTAATCGTCGATAATAGCTTTAAGTGCAGCTTTTTTCTTGTCAGGTTCCTGCTCGTTGTCGGCTTTTTCCTGTGCAAGGTCTTCTTGAAGCTGTTTCACATCTTTATTGCCCTCAGCCGGTGGAGAAAAGACGCAAGCAATATTTAGCGGATTAAATTTTTCATCGCTACTATTCTTGATCTCTTCTTGTAAAGTTTTAAACAGCTCAAAATACTCGATTGCGTCGTTAATCGAAGCTGTTGCGAAGATTGCATTATACCGTCTGTTATATGTTGCTGTATCATGCTTTGATAAGATTGCTTCGGCAACTGCTTGTTTATATTCCTTTGAGGATACTTTTACAACCTTCTTATCATCTTCTGGTTTGAAATAATCAATATGAAAGCGCAACACATTACCATCGTCAATTGCATTTGTTATGGTGTAGGCATGAAGCTCCTGTTGAAAAACATCTTTTGTTGTTCTGTAAGAGCCCACGGTGCCATCAATTTGCTTATATGTGGAGTTTGCTTCGAAAATTGGTGTTCCGGTAAAGCCGAAAAGCTGTGCTTTCGGGAAAAAATTTTTAATTGCTTCATGATTATCGCCAAACTGGGAGCGATGGCATTCGTCAAAAATAATAGCAATACGTTTATCGGTGAGCTTTGCTAAGCGGTCTTTGTAGGTGGGTTCGCCCCTTTTCTTTTTCTCTTGGTTACGCTTGCTATCCTCATCAAGAGCAAGCCCAAGCTTTTGAATTGTGGTAACAATAACTTTGTCACGATAATCATCCGAGGTTAGCCGCTTAACTAAACTTTCTGTGTTGGTATTCTCTTCAACGCAGCCTTCTTGGAACTTATTAAACTCCAATCGAGTTTGTCTATCAAGGTCTTTTCTGTCAACGACAAATAAACACTTCTCGATTTCAGGATTGTCCTTTAAAAGTGTTGATGTTTTAAACGATGTAAGTGTTTTTCCACTTCCGGTAGTATGCCAGATATATCCATTGCCACGATTCTGATCGATACAGTCCATTATTGCCTTAACAGCGTAAATCTGATAAGGACGCATAATCATCAATTTCTGCTCACTTACCACAAGCACCATGTAACGGCTTATTAGTTGCCCGAGAGTGCATTTTGGCAAAAACTTATCAGAAAAATCATGTAGATGGGTAATTTTGTTATTGTCCTCATCTGCCATCTGATAAATTGGCAAAAAGCGCTCGTCTGCATTGAAGCAAAAGTGTTCCTTGTGATTGTTGGCGAAATAATATGTGTTACTCTCATTGCTCACAATAAAAAGCTGCATAAAACAAAGCAACGAGTTTGTATAACCATTGCCCGGGTCGTTTTTATATTCTACAATTTGCTCCATTGCTTTTTTAGGTGTGATTTGCAGTGACTTCAGTTCAACCTGGACAACAGGAACACCATTGATGAGGATAATAGCATCATAACGATGATTGCTGTTATCTGTGTTTATGCGCAATTGGTTTATCACTTCAAATTCATTTTTACACCAGTCTTTAATATTAACAAGGATGTATTGGAGCGGCGTGTCATCATCACGCTTAAAGGTGTTAATTTCTCGTAAAGTTTTAGCGGCAGTGAACACATCCGCAGTGATAATACTATCTCTGAGGCGTGCATATTCGGAATCGCTTAACTTTACACGATTCAATCTTTCAAAATGCTGTTTGAAATTAGCTTCTAGTTTCGCCTTGTCTCGAATATCTTCCCGATATATGTATTTTAAATCTCGAAGTTTTTCAATAAACTCTGCCTCTATTTGCTGTTCAGATTTCATACCTAAATCTCCTCACACTATAAAATAGTATTAGCCAAAGCCCTTTTCCAAAACTATGCAATCCCTACTTTATTTTCAGGAGCAACTCAATTAGCTCAGGACTAATACTTCTATTCTTACAAAGCTCTATTAAAGCATGACGGGCTATTTGATTTGGCTTTGCATGATTGTTCTCCCATCGGTTCACAGATGTAAATCCAACATGAAGCTCACGGGCAAGCCCCTCTTGGGACAAACATAGCTCCAAACGCACTTTTTTAATCGCTTCGCTTAACTCCATTTAGTCTCACCTCGTTATTGCACAGCTAACTATAATATATTATATCATAAGCTATAGCGTTTTACCAAAAGCGACACCGTGGACAATGGGGACGTTCCTTATCTGTCATAGAAGTGAGATAAGGACAATGATTGAGATGGAAAAATAGGAAACTCCATATATCTACACGCTCCCGCCTTAAGTGAATTAAAGGCTTCTCAGTCGTTTGGACTGTGAAACCTTGTTACACGAAAAAGATGACAGGGAGGTTGTTTCATCATGGGAGTGCAAAGGCGAGATGTTGTAGAGACTGTTCTTGATCTAAGACAAACTTAGATAGCAAGCATCGGCAAGAAGGACTAGCGAAACAGTGGCCCTGTCCTCGTGTTTCAGTAACTAGTCTGAACTCCTAGGATTGGACAAAATAAAAAGTACCTCTTATGTCGGGGACAAATGGACAGGGAGAAACCCCTTCTTTTTAAGAGGTATAACAAATTCGTTTGGCTAAATTGTTTGGCAAATGTTTTAAAATTAAGCGGTTTCGGATAAAAATGAAAAAAATCAAGGATACCAAGGCGGCTATCCTTTTCAAGTTAACTGCCAAAGCCGTTAACTTGGCTTGCATATTCACGCTTTTTAGACCGTACCCCTTGGCACGATCTAATCCATGGACAAATGGACAGGGATGTTGTCCCGAGCGGAAAAATGTCGCTATAATGATCTTAAGGTGGTGCGTCGTTTCGGCGTGGAGAATATAGCCGATGGGTGGATTAACAAGAAACCTCCGTCTTAAAAATCCATATAATCTAACAATATTATAGTTCTTTTTCGTTAAATTGTCCGCAACTCGGTCCGCAACTCTCCGGAAACACAAAAATAGCTTCACGCAAACCTGCGTGAAGCCATGATTTCTCTGACGGAGAGGGTGGGATTCGAACCCACGGTCCCTTTGACAGGACACTTGATTTCAAGTCTGATATCCTTTACATTAACTTCGCGCTCAAAAAAAAGTGATGCACTTTTATAATTCTCTAAAAATCGCTTGTCCACTTCGTCCTCTTTGTCCACCATTTTAAAAATACATCGGCAGCCTTATCAAATCTGACTTCTTTAAAAATTTTACCGGACGGCGGACAAAACAGTTCCGTTTGAAACAAAGTTTGAGAAATAGTGTAATCATTAAATAATATCCTTAGTTTGCATCATTGGTTCTCTATAGCCCGTTTCATGCACAGTAATATAAGTCTGATGAAAGTGCTAAAATATTTAAGTTCATTGCTACCATTGAAAGATATGTTTCCCATGTCAGAACTTATTTTGATTTTTCATTAATTCTACGATAAAAAGTCGACCTGCTCATTTTTAATTTTTTCATAGCTGCAACTGCGGTAATTTCCTTTGCTTGCCATTTTTCATAGACTGCATCAAAATTAGAATTCTCAATACGTTTTCTCCCTACATATTTTCCTTGGCTTTTGGCTATAGCGATGCCTTCTTTTTGTCGTTGTAAAATATATTCTCTTTCCAACTCTGCTACCGCTCCAAATACAGTAAGCATAAACTTGCCGGTTGGAATGGCTGTATCAATGCTTTCCTTTTTTGATATAAATTCCACACCTTTATCAGTCAGTATATCAATTAAATTTAATAAATCCTTGGTATTACGTGCAAACCGGCTGATACTTTCCACAATCACCGTATCGCCTTTTCTTGCGAAAGATAGCATTTTGTGCAGTTCAGGCCGATTCATATCTTTACCGCTCACTTTTTCAATATAGAGTATTTCTACGCCCAATTCCCTCATAATGACTTCTTGACGGGCGGTATTTTGCTCTGTAGTACTAACCCTAATATAACCTATTTTCATTTTACTCCCCCCTTAATAATTAAAAAGTGTTCCACTAAGCCTGCTTTGATTATGGGATATCCCCCAAAATCATTTTTCGACTTAAATGGAACACTTTTATTGTGTCTCAATAAAGTATACCCTAATGATATTGAAAAAACCATAAGGCATAAAAAGTAAAATCAGCATTCCAAAATCTATCTGCCTAATTTTACTTTTGCGCCATCAAATCTAGATTTAGACTATAAACATTCATCCTACCACTTTGATTAACGACCAACATATCGTCCGGTATTTTTTTAAGCCAAGATCGAACTGTAGATTGACTCATCTCTATAAGCTCCGACAGATATTGGATACTAATACCTTCCTCGTCAAATAAAGCATTTTGCAACAAAACATAGAGTATATCTCGAATTATTTTACTACCTTCCGCACTTCTCTCAACCTTCTCCATATAGAAGTGAAATTGTTCGCCCCTTCCCTCAATTGTCACACATAAATTTTCGATAGCTTCTTTGATTAATTCTAAAAATCCGATAACAAAAGGCGTTAATTCTCCTTTATTTTTAAAATCATTAGCATCCTTAAACAATTCATAATATCTTTTTATATTATTCTTTATCGTATACGACAATCCAAAGCCAACAACTCGCTCTAATTGCTGCATCAAGAGATAGCTGCTAATAAATCTTGCCATTCTACCGTTACCATCATAAAAAGGATGTATATAACCAAACATATAGTGAAATACAGCTATATTCACAAAATAGTTTACTTTATTATCGTGTAGAATACTAAGCGCAGATGTCATAGCTGTAATAATTTTAGCCTCCGGATACATCCCTTTATGAATAACCTTTTGACTTGGCGAGACAACCTCAACAAGATCTTTTCTAAAAATCTCCCCATCCGGAACATTGTTTGTGTTATCTGCTTCAATCTCCTCTAGAATGAATTCATCGTAGAGCTTTCTAATATCCTGGCATGTCTTTAATTCAATTTGATGCCCCTTCGACAGCATCAGGTACTTTTGTACTAAACCTTATAAACGCTTTCTTTCTTTTCTTTCAGTTTTATCATTTATAAGCTCTCTGATTTCTTTACGTGTACTATGAACGCCTTCTATCTCGTTCGTTAATTGAATTTCGTCAACGATACACTTTTTAGTGAATTGATATAAGGCAATTGGTGGTACCCCCTTGGATGCCTTTAAGAGCCTTTTATCTAACTGTAAAATACTTGTTATAAGATTTAGTATATCTAGATTTATTCCCACAAATGCTTGGTGCTCACCAATTGTAAAATCATAATGATATGCAAACTCACTGCTAAATCTATTTAAATATATAGATTCGTAAGCTGCATTATTTTTATAAAATATCTTGCTTAAAAGTTCATATTGCATATGAGTCACCCCTTTCTTGAAATTATACTGCAATTAATTCAGCAAGTAAATATGAAATTAACCACTTTATTTGTTAAAATATATAATATTTTAACAAATAAATGCTTTTATTATTTTATTTCTTATCATATTATGTCCATTTTACTACGATAAAACCCATGCTTTCATCGTTCACTTTTGGTATATCTTTGTGGACCGTGCTTTTGCTAACCCCAAATACAGCAGCAGTTTGCCGTACAGTATGTTTACTTTCAAGGATATGGTTACAAATGTCCAATACCCTCTTGCGAATATAATCTTTCATGCTGCTTATTTCCCCCTCACCATCTGTTTGCTAACATGTATATGCGGACAAAAAGAAAAAATGCGTGAGTTTTCTCACACATTTCTAATGGGGGAACATGGGTACTTATTTTAATAAGCTGCGCGGATCGATAAATTTAGCGCCGTCTTTTACGGTTAAATGCACATGAATAGAGGGCTCGGTGATATAAGAACCCGTTCTGCCAATTTGAGCCCCATTCTCGATTTTATCATTTTTGTTAACCACCACCGAATCCAGCGAGCTATAAATAATTGTATACCGCCCGCTCTTTACAACAACCGTTTGGCCATAGTTTTTATCATTATAGATTTCCTCGACAGCGCCACCGAGAACGGCTTGGACCGGTATGCTCTCGGCAGTTTCAATATCAATTCCGTTATGATAGCGCCAATCGTTATAGAGAGGGTGCTTCTGCCAGCCAAAGTCATAGCTGATTTGGCCGCGTACCGGCCAGCGGGGTGACTCTTTTTCGTAATCAGGCGCCCGTGAACTAACCTGCTGCGTTGTTGCGGCCGCAGTGAAATGAGCTGACGTTATTCTAATCGGCTCTGGCTGGATAATGACAACAGGTTCTTGCGGTTGGGGGTGCGACTGGCCAACTAATGCGAAATTGTCCCCTCCTCTCGGCCCCGTTGCAGCATCCTTCAAACTGTAAATGACCGACATCATCAAGATCCCGGCAATCAATAAAAGACCACACGCAGTATAAATAGGCTTAGGCATAAGCCAGCCCGGAAGAAAGAGCAGCTTAAGATAAGCGAATAAAACACGTGCTTTTCTTGGTAGATTCGGCATATTACCACCTCACTACCATTATTCCCAACCTTCGGATAAAGTAGACGTGCGGGAAATTAAAAACGGAAAGTGGGAAAAGGGAAAGTGGAAAGTGGTAATTTTGCTCCCCGATGTTTCAGCTCTGCTGAAACGAGGTTACATTCCCGTTCCCCGTTCCTCCCGGCCATTCTGGAAGAAGACGTTCCGCAGGATGAAAAATCAGCGCGATACGGTTAAAAAATCCGGTTGTTTGAGCGCAGCGAGTTTACGGATTTTCAGTAACGTGTTGATTTTTCAAGGCTTCTGCAAGACAGGCCTAGCCCTTTTGGTACTTTTGGGGCAATGCCAAAAGTACCTTGATAATTTGTATTTGTGCTTTTGTCTTGATACAAAAGGCACCAAAAAATCAAGACCTGTACGGCATCTACCTTAGAAACAGGCCTCACTTGCGGAAAGTCCGAAACTCGCTGCGCTCAAACAGTCGGACTTTTTTGTCCGCAAGCAAGACCTGCTTCTATCCTTCGGACCGGCAGCTGCCGTAATGGTCGATAGAAACGAAAAACAAAGTATGAGAACCCGAAGATAACCAAATATTATTCAATTCCCCTGTATTTCCGTTCCTATCGGCCATTCTGAAAGAAGACGTGCCGCAGGATGAAAAATCAGTGCGTTACGATTAAGAAATCCGGTTGTTTGAGCGCAGCGAGTTTACGGATTTCCAGTAATGTACTGATTTTTCAAGGCTTCTGCAAGACAGGCCTAGCCGTTTTGGTCCTTTTGCGGCAATGGACAAAAGGACAGTAGTGTGGGAAGTGGACTTTATAAACTAAGAGCCAAAAATATTTTTTATCGCAACTCCAGTGTAATAATGGGTCAGGATGTTTATATAATTTCGCCCCTCTTTAGCCATACCATTGGCGCCGTATTGACACAGTCCAACACCATGGCCATAGCCTGTTGTCTGAAAGACCAGTTTGTCACCTTTCTGCTCAATAGTAAAATTGGCGGATCGCAGCTCAAGTTTGTCACGCACCGTTAGCCCGCTCAACGTCTTGCTGCCTATACGAACCTTATCTACCCGCCCTGACCCTGTGTGGTCAATGATGCCCGCCACAGCACCACTGCCACTCTGGGCGGCGACCATCACTCCGGTATCAGGGCCTAGCCGCTGCTCAATTTCCATAAGGGCTATTTCTTTTTTATCACTATAGCGCGGAGATTGTTTATCCCAAGTACAGGCTACGCTCTGCAAATAAGGATAGTCGAACCCCCATACCTCTTTGGCACTGGCCGTATGTTCGCCGCTTGTTGAATGGAAAACGGCGTTAATGGGCTCACCGCTGTAACTAAGAATTTGGCCGCGCGTTTTATCGACGGCACTGCTGATCTTCCCCCAGTAGCGTTCATAGCCGAAGGGACCCCACTTAGCCTTAAGCTGGGTTTCACTTAGCCAGGCCTGATTCTGCTTGTAATCGACGCTGACATCAGCTCCGGCATGCTCGGCCAGCCCCGGGCCGCCGAATGCGACCATATTCTTAACAGCATAAGTTCGGGCAGCTACCGCTTGCGCCTTAAGGGCCTCAAGCTCAAACTCAGCCGGCATTTCTGCCGCAACAACACCCTTGATATAATCTTCAAGATTCATAGTGACAATCTTATCTAATTCCGGTATATACACGTGAATAGGTACATCTTCACCTCTATGCATAGTGGCCCCCCTTTGTGATGCCGGGCCGACAACCTCAAGACGCACCACCAGCGCCGGAATCATAATCACCAATACAAATACCAGCAGCGTGGTAACCGCCAACAGCCTTCTCACACCGGCTCCTCCTTCATTGGTACTGACCGGCGGACAACGGCACGTCCGGCAGTCAGTACATCTTATGCCGACGTCCCTGGTGATATGCAAACAAGCTGAATTAAGGCGGGGAAAGTGGAAACTTTCCAAATTAAAACGACGGCCTCAATAGCCGTCGTTTTAATTTAAAATATATAAGTGCTTAGCCAACCCGATCGATTTCGGCACCAATGCCGCGAAGTTTTTCTACTAATTGGTCATAACCGCGATCAATATGATGAATATAGCCTACTTCTGTTCTTCCTTCAGCAACAAGCCCAGCTAAAACCATGGCTGCGCCGGCCCGCAAGTCGGTTGCTTTTACCGGACAACCGGTCAGTTTTTGCACTCCTTCGACAATGGCGCTTCGGCCTTCAATCTTGACACAGGCCCCCATCCGCTTAAGTTCATCGACATGCATAAACCGATTCTCAAAAACTGTTTCACTAATGACGCTTGTCCCATGAGCCATTGTCATCATGGCCATAAACTGGGCTTGCATATCGGTAGGGAACCCAGGGTAGGGCAGGGTTTTTATATCGACCGCCTTGAGCTTGCCGTCGCCCCAGACACGAACGCCGCTGATTTCTTCTTGAATATTGGCCCCGGCCTCCTTAAGCTTGGCAACAACCGGCTTAAGATGTTCAGTCAGGGCATTTTCTATCCAGACATCACCGCCTGTCATAGCCGCTGCCACCATGTAAGTACCGGCCTCAATACGATCTGGGATGACAGTGTAGTTCATGCCTTTTAACTCTGTTACACCTTCAATCTTAATCACATTGGTCCCGGCACCACGCACATTGGCCCCCATAACATTAAGGTAGTTAGCTAAATCGACAATTTCAGGTTCATGCGCCGGATTCTCAAGAATGGTTTGACCCTTGGCCATGCAAGCCGCCATCATGATGTTTTCCGTAGCCCCCACACTGGGAAAATCAAGATAAATTCTCGCTCCAGTCAGACCACGCGGCGCACTGGCTTCAATATAACCGTGACCGATTTCAATATCAGCGCCTAAGGCTTCAAAGCCTTTCAGATGCAGATCAATGGGTCGTGTCCCAATAGCACAGCCGCCTGGCAACGAAATTTTGGCTCGACCTAACCGGGCGAGGAGAGGTCCCATAACCAAGAAGGACGCCCGCATTTTACGAACAAATTCATAAGGTGCTTCGTGACTAATGATGGTTGTGCTATCAATTTCGAGTGTCTGCTTTTCGGGATCATGCTTGGCAGTTACCCCTAAATGCGCAAGGACCTCACTGAAAGTACGGACATCTTCAAGATCAGGTACTTCATCAAGGGTCGATGGCGTTTTGCCCAATAACCCTGCTGCAATGAGCGGCAGGACAGCGTTTTTGGCCCCACTGATTTTAACAGTCCCGGTCAGCCTATTGCCGCCATGGATGATTAATTTTTCCATAAGTTCCTCCCACACGAGCTACTATAAATGCCGAAAGAAGTACTCTAATACTCCCTGGTTATAACCGGGGAGCCAATTGTGATATATGTACGGTCATCATAGGAACTGTAACGCATGGCCATGTTGATATTGACTTTCTTCCCACCGACCTCCAGATAGTCTGTAATTCCCGGTACATAGCCGGTATCACTGGCAAAGTTGTCATACCTGACGCTATCGATCATGGTTGCGTTAGCAGTTTTAAAACCGTTTTCAAGGACAATGCTAGTTTCTCCATCCTCTAGTTTACCATCTAGCCACCCAACCAAGCAAGTACTAATCCGTGGAAAACCACCAAAGTTCTTAATTACTTCAGATATTTTATTCTGCCAAGCTTGTAATTCAGTTTCACTGCCAGGCTTGGTCTCGACGAGAACCACCAGATACACTTCATCCTGCTCGGATTTTCTTGTCGAAGAAATACGTTCGGCAATCACAACAGCATGAGAATAATCCGCAACCCATTCGGCCCGCACCATACGCTGGTAATCAGTCTGATGCTTGGAAAGCTGATAGCCGCTGATACCCAGTTGGGCCATAGCGCTGCGCGCCACGTCTTCCAAGTCGGCATCACTTTGCCCGGCAGCCGGCAGTTTCGCCCAGGCGTTGACACTCAGTTCTTCCACTCCAGCGCCCATGGCATGCATTGCAGCACTCAACGGTTCGCGCTCAAATGAATTTTTCGCTTGACCTATAATAATACATAAAAATACCAGGCAAATAGCTGCCACGAGAATCCTACTACGATATTTCATTTTCTCCCCCACCCCAAAAACTCACTTATCTCTTTAAAATCATTCTTGCCAGTTTTTAGGGGGGTTATACAATGCAAATTATGTTAATGGAAGCTTCAAAAACATTGTAAAAAAATGAGACCGTCACGCACTACGCGTTCACGATCTCATTTTCCATGTTACAAATTCTTCTGGTTCTTTACCACGTTCAGTCGCATAATGGCCCGGCGCAGCGCCACTTCAACCCGGTTAAGATCAATATCTGGCGGACAGTTTTTAAGACGAGCTTCGGCTCTTGCCTTCGCTGCAGCTGCCCGCTCGGCATCGATTTCCTCAGCAAGTTCGGCGCTATTGGCCAAAACGGTAACTTTATCCGGATTTACTTCAATAAAGCCCCCGGCAACCGCGAGCTGATATTCACCCTCATCAGTCACCACGCGTAACGGCCAAATGGCTAAAGCGCCAATGAGCTGGGCATGACCGGGAAGAATACCGATATCACCACTCAACGTCCGGGCAATCACCATGTTGACATCAGCACAATAGCAAACTTTCTCGGGAGTAACAATGTCCAGCCTAATTTTGTTAGCCACCTGCTACTCCTCCTTCAGTTTACGCGCCTTTTCCACTGCTTCTTCGATTGTACCGACCATAAAGAAGGCTCCTTCAGGCAAGTCATCATACTTGCCACTCAGAATCTCTTTAAAGCCTCGGATCGTTTCCTTCAGAGGCACATATTTGCCGGCCATACCAGTAAAGGTTTCAGCAACAAAAAACGGCTGGCTCAAAAAGCGCTGGATTTTCCGCGCCCGGGCAACACTCATTTTATCGTCATCCGATAATTCTTCCATGCCTAAAATGGCGATAATATCCTGCAATTCTTTATAACGCTGCAGCACTTCCTGCACGCCACGTGCCACTTGGTAATGTTCTTCTCCGATAACGTTCGGGTCGAGAATCCGTGAGGTTGAGTCAAGCGGATCAACGGCCGGATAAATCCCTAGTTCGGCAATTTGCCGGGAAAGAACGGTCGTGGCATCAAGGTGGGCAAAGGTTGCAGCCGGGGCTGGATCAGTCAAGTCGTCAGCAGGCACGTAGACGGCCTGAACCGACGTAATTGAGCCTTTTTTCGTTGAAGTAATCCGCTCCTGCAGCGCACCAACGTCGGTGCTCAAAGTCGGCTGATACCCTACCGCTGACGGCATCCGGCCCAGCAGCGCCGAAACTTCAGAACCTGCCTGAATAAAGCGGAAAATATTATCAATAAACAACAGTACGTTCTGGCCGCCAACATCACGGAAATATTCGGCCATCGTCAAACCAGTTAGGCCAACGCGCATCCTGGCTCCAGGCGGCTCATTCATCTGTCCATAAACAAGTGCTGTTTTCTCTATAACGCCTGATTCGCGCATTTCCATCCAAAGATCGTTGCCTTCACGCGTCCGTTCACCAACACCGGCAAAAACAGAATAGCCACCATGTTCAGTGGCAATATTACGGATGAGCTCCATAATAAGAACCGTTTTGCCTACCCCCGCGCCACCGAAGAGGCCAATTTTACCACCCCGGGAATAGGGAGCAATGAGGTCGACAACTTTGATGCCGGTCTCCAGAATTTGCGTTGCTGTTTCCTGCTGATCAAAGGTTGGTGCCGGTCTATGAATCGGCCAATAATCATCGGCAACCACTTTTTCCGGATTATGATCAACCGTCTCACCTAGGACGTTAAAGACCCTGCCAAGCGTGTTTTTGCCCACAGGGATCTTGATAGGCGCTCCGGTATCAATCGCCTCCATCCCGCGAGTCAGTCCATCGGTTGATGACATGGCAACACAGCGAACGGCGCTATCCCCCAGATGCTGCATCACCTCGGCAATCAGACTGATTTCAACATCACCGGCCTGTCCGGTAATTTTTACTGCATTATAAATAGCCGGCAATTGTCCTGGCAGGAAATTAACATCAATGACCGGCCCAATAACCTGCACTACTTTACCTATACCTGTATTCATCAGGGTTGCCCCCTTTCGCAAAGTCTACTTCAGCGCTTCGGCGCCGCCCACAATTTCAGAAATCTCGCGGGTAATCGTCGCCTGGCGCACTTTATTATAATTAAGGACAAGCTTCGAAATCAGTTCATCAGCATTGTCGGTAGCCGATTCCATGGCTGTCATACGAGCCCCAAGCTCGCTGGCCGCCGACTGTAGTAATGCTCCATAAATCACTGTCTCAATATAGCGTGGCAGCAGCACACTTAAAACCTCTGATGCAGATGGTTCAAAAATGTAGTCATGCTTGTCTTTCGTATCATCACTGCTGTCGTCAATCGGCAGCAGTCTAACAAGCGTCGGCTGATGATTAATCGGCGAAATAAACTTAGTATAAACCAAATATATTTCGTCGTACTCACCGGCTATAAACTTGTTGGCAATCTGCCGGGCAATTTGCACCGCATGGCCATAAGTCGGCCGTTCAGAAAAACCGCTGAATTCCTCGTCAATGGGGAAATCACGCCGTTTAAAATAGTCGCGTGCCTTACGCCCCACTGTCACAAACCCGGTATTTTCACGGTTCGTAATGTGGGCTAAGGCTTCCTTAATGACATTCGAGGAATAAGCTCCGGCCAAGCCCTTATCCGAACTTAAAATCACATAACAGGTACGCTTAACCTCCCGTACGGCAAGCAACGGATGAACAGCGTCGCGGGCATTGTGAGCAACGCCTGTCATTACCTGCCGGATTTTTTCAGTAAACGGCCGGCTGGAAATGGCGCGCTCCTGTGCCCGACGGAGTCTGGCTGCGGCAACCATCTTCATGGCCTTAGTAATTTGCTGAATGCTCTTTACACTTTTTATGCGGCGACGTATATCTTGAGTGCTAGGCACTTTTTATCACCTCGCAGCCGCTTGATGTTGTTCATCATAGGCCAAAAAGGTGTCTTTAAACTCTTTAATCGCCTTTTTGAGTGCAGCTTCTGTCTCGGCGTCAAGAACCTTCTTTTCAATGATACTCTTGCCGATTTCAGCATAATTACTGCGGATGAACTTCATAAGGTCATGTTCAAACTTAGTAATATCGGGGTTCGGGATATCATCGAGATAGCCCTGAACAGCGGTATAAATCGTCATCACTTGCTCTTCGACCGGCACCGGCGAATACTGAGGCTGTTTAAGCACTTCCATCGTCCGCTGGCCACGGTCTAACAACGCCTTTGTGGCTTTATCAAGGTCGGAACCAAACTGTGCAAATGCAGCCAATTCGCGATACTGGGCCAAATCCAACCGCAACCGCCCGGCTACCTGCTTCATGGCCTTTATTTGCGCGGCACCGCCAACGCGAGATACCGACAAACCGGCGTTAATAGCTGGCCGGATACCAGAATAAAACAACTCGGTCTCCAGGAAAATCTGACCATCAGTAATTGAAATTACATTGGTTGGAATATAGGCTGAAACGTCGCCGGCCAAAGTTTCGATAATCGGCAGCGCTGTAATCGAACCGCCGCCAAGTTCATCCGATAATTTCGCCGCTCTTTCCAAAAGGCGGGAATGAAGATAAAAGACATCACCCGGATAAGCTTCGCGTCCCGGTGGACGGCGCAGCAGCAGAGACATTGCCCGGTATGCTACAGCATGTTTGGAAAGATCATCATAGACGCAAAGGACATGACCGCCCTTTTGCATAAAATACTCTGCCATAGCAACCCCGGCGTAAGGTGCCAGGTATTGGAGGGGAGCACTGTCTGATGCCGAAGCAACGACAATAATGCTGTATTCAAGCGCACCGCCTTCTTCTAGCGTCCTGACAACCCGTGCTACTGTCGATGCCTTCTGACCGATCGCAACGTAGATGCAGATAACCCCTTTGCCCTTTTGGTTTAGTATCGTATCAATCGCAATAGCTGTTTTGCCTGTACCACGGTCACCAATGATAAGTTCACGCTGACCACGACCGATAGGCACCATTGAGTCAATTGCTTTTAGACCGGTTTGCAGCGGTTCTGAAACCGACTGCCGATCAGCAATGCCAGGAGCCTGCCGTTCTACCGGCAGAAATTCAGTGGCATTGATGGGTCCTTTTCCGTCAATCGGCTGGCCCAAGGCATTGACAACGCGGCCGATCAAGGCTTCGCCAACCGGCACTTCCATGATCCGCCCAGTCCGGCGAACAGTGTCGCCTTCTTTGATCAGCGTTTCCCCGCCTAATAGCACGCCGCCGACATTGTCTTCCTCTAGGTTAAGCACCATACCGTTAACATTGTGGGGAAATTCCAGAAGCTCGCCCGCCATTGCCTTTTGCAGGCCATGAATACGCGCAATGCCGTCACCCACTTCAATTACGGTACCAACGTCGTCCACATTGAGATCGACTTCGTAATTTTCTATTTGTTGTTTGATTATAGCCGTTATTTCTTCTGGCCTCATTTTCATACTTGCTTCGTCACCCCAATCTAGTCACTACCTTGCCATTCTCATTGTGAAAACAGCTTATGCTACAGGAGCGTTAGTTAAGACAGTTCGTAGCGTTTTAAGCTGACGCGCTACACTACCGTCGATCAATTTATCGCCAATCTGAACAATGACTCCACCCAAAATACTTGGGTCAATTTTCGTCTTAAGAATAACATTTTTGCCGGTAACTACGCCAAGCTTCTCAGCAAGCGCTTTCTGTTCGGCATCATCTAAAGGCAAGGCCGTAATTACATCAACCTCAATTATATTACGGGCCTCGTTGAGCAGTCTTTGAAATTCAGTAAAAATGACCGGTAAAATTGTCTCACGCCGTTTATCAATTAACAGTAAGAGAAAACGTTGTACAAAATCAGCCAATTCGCCGTCAAACACCTGGGTTAACACTGCCTTTTTGGCCTTTGCATCAACTCGCGGATGATAGAGCAGCGTGGCCAGGTCAGGATATGCAGTTAACGCCTTCTCAAGCTCTTTAAGCTGTTGCTCGGCCTCAGACAGCATTGATTTTTCTGCTGCCAACTCATAAAGGGCTTGTGCATATTTTATGGCCAATTGGTCTTTCAGCATGGCAATCCACCAATTTTCTTGTCATCCAGCCGATTAATAAAATCGGTTACAAGTTTACTGTTGGTTTCGGTATCAAGATTTTTTTCAATAATCTTGCTGGCAGCTGCCATCGACAGTGCCACAACCTCACCGCGAAGTTCGCTCAAGGCGAGCTGACGTTCACGGTCTATCTCAACTTGCGCTTCTTTTAAAAGCTTAGCATGTTCAGCCCGAGCGGCCGTAATAATCTCATCTTTAGTTTGTTCAGCCAGTCGTGTTGCCTTTTCCACGATCGCTTGCGCTTCTGCCCGCGCCATGGCAAGCTGCTCCTGATACTCTCGTTTAAGCTGTTCGGCGGCTGCTTTATCGCGATCAGCTTGGTCAATACTGGCTGCAATACGTTCCTGGCGCTCCTGAAGCGCTTTCATTAGCGGCTTATACGCTACCTTAGTCAAAATGGCGACCAAAATCAGGAAATTTATAATCTGCGCTATAAGCGTTCCATTTAATTCAATCAAACAGGACCCCTCCTCGGCTGGCATTTAAGGGAGGCGGCGGCAGATACTCTGCCAGCCGCCTTAATTAGAGGATTTTTTACTTTAAAAGCGGGTTAGCATAAAGCAGTACAATCGCGATAACCGCAGCAATAATTGGCACAGCTTCAATTAAGCCTACCGAAATAAGCATATTTACTAAAATCGTACCCTTAGCTTCAGGCTGTCTTGCAATACCTTCCACTGCTTTAGAGGTTACGGTTCCGTTACCAATACCGGCACCAACAGCGCCTAGTCCGATAGCCAAACCGGCTCCGATAAAAGCCCCTGCAACCATAATGGCGTGTTCCACAATACCCCCTCCTTTCAACGAAATAGCCTCTGTAATTTGTTCAATAATTAGTGATTATCATCACGAATAGAGTTTCCAATATATGACATGGAAAGCATAGTGAAAATGAAGGCCTGAATGACCCCAACAAACACACTAAATGCTAGCCAAGCAGTTGGCACAATGTAAGGAACCAAAAGTCCCAGAATAATGAGCAGAACCTCGCCGGCTAAAATATTGCCAAATAGCCGGAATGATAAAGTAATCGGCTTGGCGAGTTCTTCAATGATGTTGATGACAACAAAAGGTATATAGGGTTCAAAGAAATGTTTGAAGTATTTGAGGCCTTTGTTCATAACCCCCAACACATGTACCAGCAATATCATCATAAGCGCCAGCCCCAGCGTCGTGTTTAAATCAGCGGTAGGTGATTTAAAGCCAGGAATTAACCCAAGCCAATTAGCTACCAACAAAAATAAAAATAATGAAATTATGAGGGGTGCCAATTTGCGGCCATTCGGCCCCATCGCCGACTCCATTTGCTCATGTAACCATTCCATAGTCATTTCCATGATGCTTTGCCAATTGCCTGGTACGAGCGCCACTTTTCTTGTTGCTAAAACCGCCAGCAAGATAACAACAGCCATCGATATCCAGGTCATGGTTAGAGTGTCCATATTAAATGTCAGCCCGGCTACCTGGGCCACTGTATGCACACCGATTTCATGTCCCACAACATCACTCCTTCCGGCGAATCAATAATCATACACTGCCCTTATGGACAGTGTTCTTTATTATTAAAATTACGGCATTAAAGACCAGCACGGCATGCCATGAAAACATGCCGGCAACGGCTGCCCATAAATTAATTTGCGGTAATTTAACGGATAATACCAACATAATAATCACAAAACTCAATCGCACCAGCCAGCCCGTCCTCATAGAAGAAACGGCTTTCGCGGCCGGCAGATCGAGGCTTTTTTTAACACGATAACACATGAGGAGATAATAGACTGCACTTGTAGCAAGGCCAACTGTAAAGCCGGGAATTAAAGAAAGCAGCCCTGAATAGTACATTGCACCAATTACGATAATACCCCAAGCTCCGATACCTATAAGGGTATGTTTAACTTCTATTAAAAACGCCTGCATACTAACCTACTTTTTACGATTTATCCATAATACGTTTGTACGCTGCCCACAATCCGGCCAGCATGCCTAAAATAATACCAGACACAGTCGCAAACGGGATTGTACCGAAGTAGTGATCAACCCACTTTCCGGCAAATAAACCAATAGCCACCGCGACTACCGTATTAAGCCCGATTGATCCCACCAGCCCTAATGCCTTCAGCATCTGCCGCGGATCTTCCTTGCGCATGCGATCGCCACCCGAAAATTACAGTCTCAAAATACTATGCCCGAAAAGAAATTTTTTAGACTCAACAGGTAAAAATAGGACTATTGATTTAGTATCTATTCTTCACCAAAAAAAATATTCCTGCTAAAAGGTCGCCAAAACTTGGAACTTTTACTGTATACATGTAAACAAGGCTGCCAAACGGCAGCCTATTTTCCTACAATTGTACACTGAAAATGATTGGGTTTTTCAGCGCGATGTCCATATTTCCACAATATCGCTTCAACAATCCGGCGCGACGATTGTCCGTCGCCATAAGGGTTGCAAGCATTGGCCAAACTATGATATTCAATCTGACTATCAAGCAGCAATTTAGTCTCAGCGTAGATACGATCTTTATCTGTGCCGATTAATTTGACAGTACCGGCATCAATGGCTTCAGGTCGCTCGGTTGTGTCCCGGAGAACCAGAACCGGTTTGCCAAGAGCCGGCGCTTCTTCCTGAATCCCCCCTGAGTCGGTAAGCACAAGATAAGAACGGGCTAAAAGATTCGCAAATGGCTGATAGTCAAGCGGATCAATCAGATGTACCATGGGCAGACCACCCAGTTCACTATTCACGACCTCACGCACCTTGGGATTTCTATGAACAGGGAACACAATCTCCACATCATCATATTCAGTAACGATCTGTCGAAGCGCCTGATAAACATGGCGCATCGGTTCACCCAAATTCTCTCGCCGATGAGTTGTAACAAGGATAATCCGTTTCGTATAGTCAATCTTTGCCAATAGCTTGTCAGTAAACTTGTACTGATCGTCAACAGTCGCTAATAACGCATCAATGACCGTATTTCCAGTGACAAAAATGCTGTCATCAGAAACATTCTCAGTGAGGAGGTTTTGACGCGCGGTTTGGGTCGGGGCAAAATGAAGGTCTGTTACTGAACCGGTTAGCTTACGATTCATTTCCTCGGGGAACGGCGAATATTTGTTGCCAGTTCGCAGCCCGGCCTCAACATGCCCCACTGTAATCTGGTGATAAAAGGCAGCTAATGCCCCGGCAAATGTTGTTGTGGTATCACCATGCACCAGTACAATATCTGGCTTTTCTTTGGCCATGATTAGGTTAAGACCCTGCATGGCCCGGCACGTGATATCAAAAAGCGTCTGTCCCTGTGCCATGATGTCAAGATCATGGTCAGGCGTTATCTTAAAGAGATTAAGCACTTGATCAAGCATTTCCCGGTGCTGGGCAGTAACGGCCACAATTGGCTTTATGTACTCGGGATATTTGGCCAGTTCAAGCACAACCGGGGCCATCTTGATAGCTTCAGGCCTGGTACCAAATACTGTCATTACTTTTATCGGCAACATGCATATTCTCCCTTCGTATTTCAAAAAATGAAACTCGATGTGCGCTACATGACTGATCTGTCGTCTGAACGCAGAAATAGGCGAGCCTACGCCCGCCCTATTAGTTCTTAATGACTTTCAGCAGATTTAGTGTCTTTCAGTACGCCAATCTTTTTGGCTCCTAAAAAAGCAACGACCAGCAATCCTATGACAATTAACGTGCCAAATGTCAGATTGACTTCTGTCAGCGCAATCGCACTCATCCCCAAACAACCGCTAATCACATACATTAAGAGAACTGCCTGCTTTTGCGTAAGACCCATTTCCAGCAAGCGGTGATGTAAGTGCCCTTTATCAGGTTTGAAAATCGGCTGTCCGCTCATATACCGACGGATAATAGCAAAGGCAGTATCCATAATTGGCAAACCCAACGCCACAATCGGTACGATTAAGGCAATAGTAGCCGCACTCTTGACAGTGCCAATTACCGAGACAGCCGCCAGCATATACCCGAGGAACATACTCCCGGTGTCACCCATAAAAATTTTAGCCGGATTAAAGTTATGCTGCAAAAAGCCCAGCGCACTTCCGGCAAGGGCCGCACTTAAGATAGCCACCGACCAAAAATTCTGCTGTAAAGCAACCAGCAGGATAGTAATTGACGCAATTGTCGAAACACCGGCCGCCAAACCATCCAAGCCATCAATCAGATTCACGGTATTCGTCAAGCCGACTACCCATAAAATAGTAAGCGGAATTGAAAGATACTCAACATAAATCATGTCACCGAATGGGTTGGTTAGCCATTCAATTCGAATATCAAAAAACACCAGCACAGCAGCGGCAGCAATCTGACCAAGCAGTTTTACTTTCGCCGATAGCTGCACCATATCATCAATAATACCAATGATCAAAATAAAAGTACCGCCGGCAAGCAAACCAAATATCTCACGATTAACATGCATACTCGCTAGTACGGCCAGCACAAAACCTGCATATATAGCCAAACCGCCCATCCGGGGAATCGGTTTGGTATGAACCTTGCGATCATCCGGCGCGTCCATTGCACCCGCCTTAGTCGCCAGGCTGATCACTTGCGGCGTAGCAATATAAGCTACTACTAACGCTATCGTAAATGCCACAAAATATGCCTGCATAATTTTTACACCCCATTTCTAAGCAACAAGTCCATTTTAACCTAACTGTTTTGAAGTGTCAAACAGCGCAAATTACGTGATTTGACAGCAAAGTTTTAATAATCATCATCAGTATCTATATTCATATCATACAAGCAATATAACGAGTTATTACAAACAATAGCAACATCTTCCATTACTATGCACAATACCCTTTTCGCCGTAATTTCGCTACATGCTGCGTCAGAAGGGCAGTCATATCAACATGATAACTTTCTGCTAATATGTACATCATGGTAAAACAACACTGGGCCACATCTAACAGCTCTAGCGCACAGCCGGTAAAAACCTTATCCGCACCAAGCTTCTGGCGTTCGCCGGATGCACCGGCCTTTTTACCCAGAAATTGCGTGAGTTCACCAAGCTCTTCCTGAATCTTGCAAACTGTTGTCAATAATGTGACTTGACGCAGGTTAAGCCGGGGCAGTTCAAGATATTTAAAATTACCGATTGTTGAGATACGGTAAGCTCGCCCGTGATCAAAATCATAGCCCTTCGTGTCAAGCTTAGCCAAGTGAACCCCGATAAGGTCATCCGCCTTGACACCATACTGATCTTCCATGACAAAAATCATAGTAACACAAGTCTGGGCTACATCTAATAGTTCGCCAGCCACATCAGCCAGCAAATCCTCTGCTTCCTGACCCTTAGCATCACACGGCAAAAACTTAAGCACCGCCCGTGCCAACTCGCCCGCTTCCTCCATCGCCTTCAGTAAAGTTGATTGAAGTGTCGGCGTCAGATTGTTAAGTTTGGGCAGACAAATAGCCTCGATCATACAATCCTCCCAAAACCTTTAATCTATCTCCGATAATAGCATATCGTCCCTAGTTTGTACACAACCTTGATAATTATTACCAGATTTACCAAGTAAAACATCGGGACAGGTAACCTGTCCCGATGTTTTACTTGGCTTAGAGGCAGATGCTTTCGATGCAGGCTTCGTTGATCATTTGTATAGCGAGTTGATCGGGGTAAGCGTTGTGGTAAACAATCCGTTTAACACCGGCATTGATGATCATTTTGGTGCAAGCCGAGCAGGGTTGGTGTGTGCAGTAGAGTGTGCTGCCATCAATGGCTACGCCGTGGAGAGCCGCCTGAACGATGGCGTTTTGCTCGGCATGGGTGCCCCGGCATAATTCATGATGCTGGCCGGAGGGAATGTGGCGTGCTTCGCGCAAACACCCGACTTCGGCGCAATGAGCAAGTCCTTGCGGTGCCCCGTTATAGCCCGTGGTTAATAGCCGCCGGTCTTTCACAATAACTGCTCCTACTTGCCTTCTAAGACAGGTGGACCGTTCAGCAACAACCCGCGTAATATTCATAAAATATTCATCCCAAGATGGGCGCGACATATTTTCACATCCTTATCATCTGACGAATCTGTACAATAGTATATCACCGCCGGTACACATCTACAATCGCCGATTCAATACAAAAAGGAGACCCGAATTGTCCAGGGTCTCCTTTAATGAATTATTTTGTGCCGAAAATCCGATCGCCGGCGTCGCCGAGGCCGGGGACGATATAGCCGTGATCATTAAGGCATTCATCGACAGCAGCGACATAGATTTCGACATCCGGATGCTCTTTGTTGACAAGCATAACGCCTTCAGGAGCAGCGACAAGGCACATCAATTTAATATGCTTAGCGCCCTTATTCTTAAGTAGTTCAATGGCGGCTGACGAGGAACCGCCTGTCGCTAGCATAGGATCAATCACAATAAAGTCACGATCCTGGACATCGGTCGGCAGTTTACAATAGTATTCTACCGGCTTGAGCGTTTCCGGGTCACGATATAGACCGACATGGCCCACTTTGGCTGCCGGCATGAGTTTAAGAACGCCGCTTACCATACCAAGACCGGCCCGCAGAATGGGAATGATGCCAACCTTTTTACCGGCTAAAATCTTGCACTTACAAGTAGTAACCGGGGTTGTAATTTCTGTTTCTTCGAGCGGCAGGTCACGGGTAATTTCGTAGGCCATCAGCATCGCGATTTCTTCCAAGAGCTCACGAAATTCCTTCGGACCTGTTTTTACGTCACGAATGAGGGTTAACTTATGTTGAATCAGCGGGTGATCAATAATCTTAGCGTTCATCTACACATCTCCAATCTAGCGACTTTCTACCGTTTTTTGTTCACTAAAGAACGAATTACTCGTACAAAGGGTACTTTTTACACAGTTCACCGACAAGGGCTGCTGCCTTAGCCTTTACTGCATCATCTTCGGGATTCTTCAATGTCATGCCGATAATCTCACCGACAACAAGCATGTCTTCTTCTTTCATGCCGCGCGAGGTAATCGCCGGAGTACCAATACGGATACCGCTTGTGACAAACGGGCTTGCCGGATCAAACGGAATCGTGTTTTTATTTACGGTTACACCAACCTGGTCAAGAACATGCTCCGCCTGTTTTCCGGTGAGGTTCTGACTACGGACATCTACGAGCATCAGATGATTGTCAGTACCGCCCGATACCAGTGTAAATCCAAGGTCAACAAGTTTGCCGGCCAAGGCTTGGGCATTTTTAATAATCTGTTCTTGATACAAGCGGAATTCCTCACTCATGGCTTCTTTAAATGCAACAGCCTTAGCGGCGATTACATGCATAAGCGGTCCGCCTTGCGTACCAGGAAAAATTGCTTTATTAATCGCCGGTCCAAGGTCGGCACTACACATAATCATACCACCCCGCGGGCCGCGCAGCGTTTTATGGGTTGTTGTTGTTACAATATCAGCATGTCCAACTGGTGTTGGGTGGAGACCTGCAGCAACCAAACCGGCGATATGGGCCATATCAACCATCAGCAGGGCACCAACGCTCTTGGCAATTTGGCTCATGCGTTCAAAATCAATAATGCGCGGATAGGCACTGGCTCCGGCTACAATCATTTTAGGGCTGTGTTCTTTGGCCAGTCTCTCTACTTCAGCGTAATCAATGCGCTGTGTTTCAGCATCAACGCCGTAGGGAACAATATTGAAGTATTTACCGGAAATATTGACTGGACTGCCATGAGTTAGATGACCGCCATGAGATAAGTTCATGCCTAAAATGGTATCACCTGGTTTCAGGAAGGCAAAATACACCGCGGTGTTGGCTTGTGCTCCAGAATGAGGCTGCACATTAACATGTTCAGCACCAAACAATTCCTTAGCTCTGTCAATGGCCAGCTGCTCAACAATATCAACATATTCACAGCCGCCGTAGTAACGCTTACCAGGATAACCCTCAGCATATTTGTTGGTCAGAACGGATCCTTGTGCTTCTAAAACAGCTTTACTTACAAAGTTCTCTGAAGCAATCAATTCCAGATTATTTTGCTGACGTTTGCGTTCTAAATCAATTGCCTTTGAAATTTCAGGATCCACACTAGAAAGTATGCTCATATTCACTTTACCCCCATAAATTAGTTCATCTGCTTTAATTTCGGCAGCTCATATATGGCTCGTGCGCCGCCGATGAGTTTTGGCCGGGTTGTCGCGGCGGTAACTGTAGCTTGTCCAATGAATTTCTGCGCCAATCGCAACGGTACTGCAACCCTTTTTAGATGCATACCGATGAGTGTACTGCCGATATCAAGACCGGCATGAGCCGCCATTGTTTCAACAACGACCGGATCAGCAAATGTTCGCATCGCCCGGGCTGCTAGCGCACCACCTGCTTTAGGCACAGGCACGACAGCAACCTGTTCGAAGTTGTACCGTTCCATAAGCTCCCGCTCGACCACCAGCGCCCTATTTAGATGTTCGCAGCACTGGATGGCCAGCATCACTCCGGCTTCCGCAGCTGTTTCACGCAATGCGTCCAGAATGGCTCCTGCCACTTCATCAGAACCGGCTGAGCCAATCCTTGCCCCCCGTACTTCGCTGGTACTGCAGCCGACCACAATAATTTGGCCTGCTTTGAGACAGGCTGCGGCAATGAGTTCATTGCACGCAACTTTGGTCTGACTATAAACCATAGTAATTTCAGTTGCCATAAAAGTCATCCCCTAGGCTGTAAATCAGCCAATTAATCTTCAAGCTCGGCAATTTTTTCTACCCGTCGGCCATGACGGCCGCCGGCAAACGCGGCACCTAGCCAGGTTTCAACAATCATACAAGCCAAACCGGATCCAATCACCCGTTCACCCATTGTAAGAATGTTGGCATCATTATGCTCACGTGACATTTGGGCTGAAAAGACATCATGGCACAACGCTGCTCTAATTCCCTTTACCTTGTTGGCGGCAATACTAACGCCAATGCCTGTCCCGCATATAATAATGCCCCGGTCATACTCCCCAGAAGCTACAACTTCTGCTACATTGCGGGAAATGTCGGGGTAATCAGCCGATTCGGTAGAGCATGTGCCAAAGTCCTGAAAAGGTATGTTCTTTGCGGTCAACAGAGCTTTAATTTCTTCTTTAAGCCGAAAACC
>JAQWAQ010000155.1 GCA_028707635.1 Negativicutes bacterium | reverse complement strand
AGTTTTGCTGTAAAAGACAGGCAAAATTTACGCCGGTCTTTTTCGTCCAGGACGACCTAGCCGGACTATCGATGGATGAGCTTCATCATCGATTTTTGTCCAATGAAATACTCGTTCCTCTGATGAAAGGGTATCCGGGTTGTCCTGCAAATGGATTATTGAGGTGGACTGTCTCTGCCTTGCATAGCGATAATGATTTCGCCAAATTCGAAGAAGCGTTGAATCGGATTTTAAAAGGAAATATTGGTCCGTGGCTGCGGGATTTGAACTCACGACCCCAGTCCCCAGTGGCTTAGGCACTTTCCAAGCTATTGAAGAATAAGACTATCGCCAACGACAATTTGGACAGAATAGGCCTTTTTCACACACGAGTCACACAAAGTACACACAACAAAGCGTGCAAATGGTTTGGCAAGGATCAAAAGCGGTTAACCCAATAGTAACTGAATATCCGTAGGCTTTTTGCATGGGCCCGCCTTTTAAACGATCGCGGCGAATGTCGTTGCTTGCCTTGCTTTTGGCGAGCGCGGCGCCGTGCGCGGTATTGGCAAATCCGACAGCTGGGCAGGTCGCGGCGGGATCGGCGACCATAGGAAGCGCGGGCGAGAAGCTGACAGTCACGCAGTCCACGGACAAGGCGGTGATTGACTGGCGCGGCTTTGACATCGCCAAGGGCGAAACGACCGAGTTCAAGCAGCCCCGGGCGGAGTCGATCACGCTTAACCGGGTTAACAGCGCCAATCCTTCCTATATAGACGGCCATCTGACCGCCAACGGCAATCTGGTGATCGTCAACCAGAACGGCGTGCTGTTCGGCAGGAACAGCGTGGTGGACGTCAATGGAATTGTGGCCTCGACCGCCAACATCGATAATGACAAGTTTATGTCGGAGAGCAAACTGTCTTTCGACAAGCCGGGCAATCCGAATGCCGCCATCGTGAACGAAGGGCAGATTACAGCGCAGAAAGCGGGGCTTGTGGGCCTTGTGGCTCCGCATGTGCTCAACTCGGGCGTTATCGAGGCCAGGTTGGGCCGTATCCATCTGGCTTCGGGAGACGCGGCGACAGTGGACCTCTATGGCGACGGGCTGATGGAGGTCAAGGCCAGCGACAAGCTGCAAGAGCAGATAGTGGCCAACACCGGCTTATTAAAGGCGGAAGGCGGCACCATCGCGATGACGGCTTCAGCCGCGAAGGAGACGGTTAAAAGCCTGATCTCGGTCTCGGGAGAGCTGGACGCAAGGGCTGTGGGGGTCAAGGACGGCAGCATCTACATCATGGCCGAAGGATCCAATGCCGTTCAGGACAACATCGCCGAAGACAAAGGCCAAAGGACAGGAAGCAGCACGGTTCTGGTGGATGCCACTATAGACGCCAGCGGCAGGAACGAAGGCGAACATGGAGGCAAGGTTACCATCACAGGGGACAACGTCGCCCTTCTCAATGGAACGATCATTGATGCCAGCGGTTCTGACGGCAAAAGCAATACCACGGAAGGCAAGGCGATATCCGCAGTCAGGGAAGGCAGCGCGGGCGGAGATATCAGGATCGGCGGGGATTACCTGGGCCAGGGAACGACGCCGACGGCCAAGAACCTTTATGTAGCCCCTTATGCCTTTGTCTTTAACGATGCTCTCCGCACAGGCGACGCCGGACGCACGATCTTCTGGTCGGACGCCAAGACGCAGTTCTACGGCAATGTCTATGCCAGAGCCTTGGGAGGATTGGATCCTGATCCTGTAACAGGGCATGCAACCGCGATTGATGGTTTAGGGGCGGACCTTTCCAAAGGAACCGTCATGCCCGCCCCGTATCAGAGTACGGGGCAGGCTCCGGCGGGCATCCCATTTTCTTCTTCCGGCAATGGGGGATTTGTCGAAACCTCAGGGCATGAACAACTTGACGCCGGAGGATACGTAGACCTTACGGCCAGCAACGGGAAAAGAGGCACGTACTTCCTTGATCCCACAAACATCACCATCTATGGCGGCGTCACTCCCGCGTTTAACTCCAGCGCAGGGATCACGGACGGCACCGAAGTCTCCCTCAGTACAAACCTCAAGCTGTGGCTAGATGCCAGTGACACCGGCAGCGTCACCCTGACCTACAACACCACCGGCACGACCGCCACGGGCACATCGGGGCAGAATACGATCACAACATCAGCCGATGTTTCTGCCTCCCTTGCAGTCGGGGCGCGGATACGCCTTGGCGGCGCAGGAGCCGTGACAACTGCGAGCACGCTCGGCGCCGACACCTACACCATCACCGCCATCGCCGGCACAACCATCACGCTCGACAGCGCCCTCACCACCACCTACTCTGGCGTCACGCTCTACGGCGGCTTCATCAGCCAGCTCGCCGACAAATCCGGCCTCGGCGCCAACGCCACTCAACCCACCCCCGCCGCCATGCCCCTGTGGATCAGTAATGGGCTGAATGGGTTGGGCGTAATCAAGTTTAATGGGACGAGTCAATATATGACCGCATCGCCCGCTTTCAACACAGCTGGCGGCGGATATAATTCCCTATTCTTCACTATCAATCTGCCGAGTAGCGGAAGTCAGACACCGTTTTCTACACACTCACCAACATGGTATAATTTTTGGCTTTCCTATCCCAAATTTGGATTTAATGAAGGCAATGGGAACAACTATGGAACAGACGTCTCGGGGATCGCAAATACATGGAAACAATTTGAGGCGGTTTGTCATAATGGATTATTTGTAGGAAATAATTTTCTTTATATCCAAGGACAGCAACAAGCACTCGCTCTTTCCGGAACAGATGTTAGCACAGCATTGGGTGGAACGTTGTCTATAGGACGTCAGTTGGGGGGTGGCTATTACTTCAGAGGCTATTTATCAGAAAATATTCTTTACAACACCGCTCTTTCCGCCCACGCCCAATCGCTTGTTAATCAATACCAATCGGCGAAGTGGGGCCTTGCGCTTACCGGTCCCGGCGTTATCGGCGCTGAAACAGGCCTGACAGGAGCCGAAGCCCAAACGACTATGGCCTCGGTTCAGGCGGGGGCAACGGCGGATGGCTATTCCGTCTTTGCCGCAAGTTATCTGAACCGCCTGTCGCAAAGCTCGGACATCATTTTACTGTCCAGCAATAATATTAATCTTGATCTGCAAGGAGCCACGCTGACACTTGAGGCTGGAAGGAACATCACCCTTACGGCAGGGAACCAGATCCTTACCGCTTCATCCGGCGGAATCACCACATCCCAAAGCTCCGGCTCCGGCGGGAATGTTACTTTTAACGCCACGAACGGTATCATCTTCAATCATGATTTCTCGCTGAACTCCGGCGGGGGCGCGATAAACCTCAACAACGCCGTTACCTTAAACGCCAACCTGACAGCCAATGCCGGATCCGGCACTTTGACCTTCGGCGGCACGGTCAACGGCGCGCACGACCTTACGGCATCAGCAGGAACACTTAGCCTTACGGGGGCGATAGGCGGAA
>JAQWAQ010000074.1:10530-14694 GCA_028707635.1 Negativicutes bacterium | reverse complement strand
ATACGCGTGCTAAATTTGGTTTTGACAGTGATACTTGTGGAGTGATGGTTTCGATTGATGAGCAGTCCCCTGATATTGCCATGGGTGTTAATCAATCTCTTGAGGCAAAAAAAGGTGAAATAGATGAAATTGAAGCCATTGGTGCTGGCGACCAAGGTATGATGTTTGGCTATGCGACCAACGAAACGCCAGAATATATGCCTCTATCAATCTCTCTCGCTCACAAACTCTCGCGCCAGCTAAGTAAGATAAGAAAAACAAACGAAGTTGACTATCTTCGCCCAGATGGTAAAAGTCAAGTCACTGTAGAATATGATGAAAATGGTAAGCCTGTACGAGTTGATACCATTGTTATTTCTACTCAACACAGTCCTGATGTTGAACTAGCTACCATCGAAAAAGATCTCATTGAAAAGGTCATAATTCCGGTTGTACCCGCCGATTTACTTGATGAGAATACTAAATACTACATTAATCCAACTGGCCGCTTTGTCGTTGGAGGCCCGCAAGGAGATGCAGGTTTGACCGGACGGAAGATTATTGTCGATACATACGGCGGTATGGCCCGTCATGGCGGTGGGGCTTTCTCCGGTAAAGATCCCACAAAGGTTGACCGCTCTGCTGCTTATGCCGCTCGTTATGTGGCCAAGAATGTCGTCGCCGCTGGACTTGCCGACAAATGCGAAATTCAGCTTGCCTATGCAATCGGTATTGCTCGCCCTATTTCGATTTTGGTTGAAACATTTGGTACAGCGAAGATTGATGAAGACGTTATCGCCGGCCTCATTAACAAGCATTTCGATCTCCGACCTGCCGGCATAATTAAAAGCCTCAACTTGCGTCGCCCTATATACCGGCAAACTGCGGCTTATGGTCATTTTGGCCGTACTGATATTGATCTGCCCTGGGAACGCACTGATAAAGCTAAAATATTACGCAAGGAAGCAAACCTTTAATTAAATAAACAATAATGGTAATACTATCTTCGAAGAATAAATTCTCCAAGGAGGTTAGTATTACATGGCAAATATTGGTACAGCTACCCAAAAATCAACCTACCGGGTCGGCGGCTTAAAGGGCGATCATTGTCGAGACCGTATTGAACATACATTGTCACATTTACCTGGAGTTGAATCAGTAGACGTTAGTATTAGTAGCAAGCAAGTCAATGTCAATTATAATCCCAACGTCATTGCCAGTGGCTATATCGAAGAAACACTGCAAACCTTGGGATATTCAATCCAAGGTTAATGCGATGAAAATCCGTTATGGGCCCCGCCGCCGGGTACAAAGATATTTCAAACGACTGCCAATGGACACAGGGGTTGAGTTAGACCCAAATCCTGTGTATTATGCTGCAGGTAATTTACATTAATGATCGAATTACAACTATATAAGAAAAACCTTGGCGCGCCAAGGTCTTGGACACAGGCAAAAACCTTAGTCGTTCTTATGTCATTAGAAATTGTCATGTATTTCTAATTGATGAAAAGAAAAGGGGAGAATAGATATCTCTCCTTTTCTTTATTAGCGCGCAGGTTGGCGGTGGTACATTTGGGTAATATTGCCCAAATTATTGTTAATGTTACGGCAAAAAGTCTAAATAAACCCTTTTCTTATACCATTCCTGATCAACTTTGCTTTCTGGAAGTTGGTTATCGAGTGTTAGTTCCATTTGGTCCACAAAAAGTCGAGGGATTCATCATCGGAATTACTGATGGTGATACGACAAATTTAAAACCAGTCATTTCAGCCCTTGATGATTACGCATGGTTTGATGATAATATGCTAAGAACGGCTGCTTGGATTAGTAAGTTTTATCTTTGTACTCTGGCCGAGGCACTACGTCTCTTTGTACCTGGAAAAACAGGCATAAAAACAGAATTCGTATATTCTGTACACGAAAATACCGACCCCAAAGAAACTTTAGCCTTTCTTACCAAAAGGCCAGATATATACCAAAAAGTATTTTCTTTTATCGAAATAAACTCTATCGCACGGTTACCAGAGCTAAAAGCGCATTTTGGTGAAAATGTGTTAAAAATAATAAGTGCCTTAATAGCCAAAAAGCTTGTTTCCAGAAAAACGATTGCGCATTCCACAAAGCGGATAAAATATCAAAACACTCTAACACTTGCAGTGACTAAGCAAACCGCTTCAACAAAGCTTGCTGATCTCGTACACCGTCCTGCTCAGCAACGATTGTTAACTTTGCTGATAGAAAAATCCAGCCTTACCAGTCAGGATTTAAAGGAACTGCATATTGCGCAAAGCACTGTAAAAAAATTGGTTGATATAAGAATTGCCCGCATTATAAAAACTCAAATTTTGCGAGATAGCTACGCACAAGACTTTGTGTGTCATCCACCCAAGATAGCCTTAACACCACAGCAGCAAGAATGTACAAGATCAATAAGTAAGGCTATCCTAAGCCAATCATATCACTCATTCCTCATACACGGCATAACTGGCAGCGGCAAAACGCAAGTTTATATTGAAGCAGTTGCTCAAACAAGAAGAAATAATCGCCAGGCAATAGTCCTCGTACCTGAAATTGCTCTCACTAGTCAAATCGTGGCCCGCTTTAAAGCTGAATTTAATGACGACGTTGTCGTCATTCACAGTAGGTTGTCAATTGCGGAGCGTTATGATGCATGGCAAAAGCTCCGCACAAATCAGGCAGGCATAGCGATCGGTGCACGTTCAGCGATTTTTGCTCCTTTAACGGATTTAGGACTTGTGATTATTGACGAAGAACATGAATTTGCCTATAAACAGGAAGACTCTCCCCGCTACCATGCCCGCCAAATAGCTGAAATACGCTGCAGGCTCGACAGTGCCGTAATAATTTTAGGAAGCGCGACTCCCTCTATCGAAACATATTATAAAGCCCTCCTTAACAAGCACACGTTACTCACAATAAAAGATCGTATTGACGGGTCAGCATTACCTGATGTCACTGTAGTCGATATGCGTGAGGAGTTACGGAAGGGAAGACGGAATGTATTATCATTGCCGCTCCAACAGCTTTTAACTCACACTATCGCAAATGGTGAACAGGCCATTCTTCTTCTTAATCGAAGAGGATACGCCACGTTTGTCTTATGCCGGGAATGCGGTCATGTCATGGAGTGCGTTCACTGCTCATCAACTCTCGTTTATCACACCTCCGGCAACACGCTTCGCTGCCACTATTGCCAGTCGAATAATGCCGTTCCTGATACTTGCCCCAAATGCGACAGCCGTTATATTAGATATTTTGGAACAGGAACGCAAAAACTAGAGCAAGAATTACTTAAACTATGGCCACATATTCGAGTCATCCGTATGGATCAGGATACTACATGTGGAAAGATGGCGCATGGAAAAATTTTAACTGATTTTGCTTCCGGTAAATATGATCTACTGCTTGGAACCCAGATGGTGGCCAAGGGACATGATATTAAAAATGTAACAGCGGTAGGGATTATTGCGGCCGATACAACACTTAATCTGCCTGATTTCAGAGCTGCAGAACGCACATTTTCCTTGCTAACTCAGGCAGCTGGACGAGCAGGACGGGGAAATAAGCCAGGTAAAGTTATTATCCAGACTTATAACCCGGATCACTATGCCGTACAATCAGGAGCCAGTCAAGATTACTTAGCATTTTACAAAACAGAAATCACCCATCGTAAAGAACTATTTTACCCGCCATTCAGCCAAATCATTAAAATTACGATAACAGCTACTGATGAACAACTTGTTCGTCGTCATGCTGAAGATATTGCATCACAGCTTAGGCAAATAGTAAATTCCCAACCATATGCCGAAATTATTGGTCCATTCAACGCTGCCACATTCAAAGTCAAAGATTCTTTTAGAGTCAATCTCATAATTAAAACGCTTCAATTATCAACAATTCGACAGCATATTCATACTTTAGGCCTTAACGAACACTCAAATGTTTATATAGACATTGAACCTATGAATGTAATGTAATAAAATTGGATTAAACATTTCCATCAGAAGAGGAGGATAGATTCCATGTCAATCCTAGAAATTAAAAAGGCTGGAGATGAGGTACTTAAAAAGGTTTGTTCTCCAGTGGGCAAAATTGATCGTAAAATTAAGCAACTTGTTGATGATATGGCCCAGACGATGTATGAAGCGAATGGCGTAGGG
>JAQWAQ010000074.1:0-10520 GCA_028707635.1 Negativicutes bacterium | reverse complement strand
AGGGTTAGCGGCACCACAAATTGGAATGCCCTTACGGGTGGTTGTTATTGACATAGGGGACGGCTTAATTGAGCTCATCAACCCGGTCATTACTGAGAAAGAAGGCTGTGAAAAAAACACTGAAGGGTGTTTAAGTATCCCAGGCATATTTGGCGAAGTTGAACGTTATGAAAAAGTAACTGTAGAAGCGCTAAACCAAAACGGAAAGAAAGTAATTATCACAGGTACTGGATTTCTGGCAAGGGCGATCCAGCATGAATTAGACCATCTAGAGGGCGTGCTGTTTATCGAGCGGGCAGATACACTATTCAAGGAGAATACCTAATGTCATATCCTAAAGTAATATTTATGGGTACTCCCGACTTCGCTGTCCCGTGTCTTGATATGCTCATTGAACAAGGCTACAATGTAACCACTGTCGTAACCCAGCCTGACCGCCCCAAAGGGCGTGGCCAAAAACTTGCTTTCTCACCAGTTAAGGCCCGAGCACTAGAACATAGACTTAATATCCTACAACCCGAAAACATTAAAGAAACAGCCACCATCACCGAACTAATAGCTCTCCAGCCAGACTTAATTGTCGTTGTTGCCTTTGGACAGTTCCTGCCCAAAACCTTGCTTGACTTACCGCGACTTGGCTGCGTAAATGTACATGCTTCATTATTACCATGCTACCGCGGTGCCGCCCCAATTCACTGGGCAATTATTAATGGCGAAAAAACCACTGGTATCACTACCATGTATATGGATATTGGCATGGATACAGGTGACATGATATTGAAAGCCGAGACTCCTATCACACCAACTGATACAACTGGTCAATTGCATGACACCCTCTCCGTGTTAGGTGCTAAAGTCCTAAAAGAAACAATTTCCTTACTATTAACGGGCAAGGCACCTCGGATGGTTCAGCCCAAGGAACTAGCAACTTATGCACCACTATTGACACGAGACATTGAAAAGATTAATTGGAACAACTCTGCTGAACAAATAAATAACTTAATCCGCGGATTAAACCCATGGCCTGGCGCATATTGCCGCTCTAATGACAAGAATCTTAAAGTATGGGAGTCTAGAGTTTCTGACACGATGACCAATGGACAACCCGGCAAAGTTCATAAAATCACCCCAAGCGGAATCATAGTAGAAACCGGTCATGGCCTTGTTGAATTACTGACAGTCCAGCCCGAGAACAAGCGCCGAATGGGAGGGAGAGATTTTGCCTCCGGTTACGGGTTGAATTCAGAGGAGTATTTATCATAGAGGTGATCCTATGATTGAAGTAGCAGCAGTTAGACCAAAGAAACGTCTCTTTTTATCCTTAATTTTAGCAAGCTTATGTTTAGCAGTTCTTTCGACGTACGGCCTATGGATGGTAAGCTTACCTGGTTTAGCGAATATAAGCTTTTATCTCCCTTTTATTCTAGGCGGACTTTTAGGAATTGCCATAATTTCAGTCGCCAGTGGTGTAGGTGGAATTATTTTGGCTATTCTTGGCTTTCCCACACCAAAACTTTTTCAAGGTTTGGCATGGTCAGCTATTAATCTTCTATTTCCGATCGCTACACGCATCGGAAAACTACTTGATGTTGAAAAAGAGCGCGTGGAACGATCCTTTATTGAAGTAAGCAATCATCTTATCAGGCAAAAGCATATTAGAGTTTCGCCCGATAAGTTACTTATACTAAGCCCTCACTGTATCCAACAAGAATCATGTCCACATAAAATAACGCGTGATATAAATAACTGTCGGTGTTGCGGCGCTTGTCAGGTAGGCGATTTATTAAAATTATCACAGAAATTAGGAGTAACCGTTACAGTTGTTACCGGGGGAACACTTGCTCGTAAAATTCTAAAAACATTACGGCCGCGCGTCGTCCTCGCCATAGCGTGCGAACGTGATTTAACGAGCGGTATTCAGGATGCATTTCCGCTTCCTGTTATAGGTGTTTTAAACGAACGGCCTTTCGGTCCACGCTGCAACACCAGAATTGACATGGCAAAAGTAGAACAAACGGTTAAAGAATTAATCAATTGAAACAAGGGTGATATAAATGAATGCCCGCGAAGTAGCTCTTAAAATTATCAACGATGTAACCTCAAACAATGCTTACGCTAATATTTCTTTGACACGTGAGCTGAACAAACAAAGACTCTCTGATCAAGATCGACGTTTTGTAACTGAACTAGTATACGGTACAATCAAGGCTGGTAAGACATTGGACTATATAATTAGCCACTACATAAATCGTCCAATGAAGAAAGTACCCCCAATTATCCAGGACATATTAAGAATGGGTATTTACCAAATATTTTTTCTTTCAAAAATACCTGTTTCAGCGGCTTGCAATCAAGCTGTTGAACTAACAAAGAAGTATGGTCATTCAGGTACAATTAAGTTTGTTAATGCTGTTTTAAGAAATGCTGTCCGTCATCCAGAGAAAGTCACTTACCCCGAGTGTGAAACAAATCCTGTTGGCTTTATATCATTGAAATATATGCATCCTGAATGGATTGTGAAGCGATGGATAAAACGCTTTGGTGTTGAAGCTACCGAAGCTCTATGCCAAATTAATAATCTTACCCCACCGCTATCAATTCGGACTAACACGTTAAAAATAACCAGAAATGACCTTATTAAACAGCTTCAGTCAGAAGAAGTTGTTTGTGAGCCCTCCAATATTACCCCGGAAGGAATTATCTGTCACAAGTATCCCTCACTTGGAACACTGTGTTCCCTTCAAAAGGGCCTGTTTCAAGTCCAAGACGAAAGTTCAATGCTGGTCGCTTCAATCTTAAATCCTAAGGCAGGCGAATTTGTTATTGATGCTTGCGGAGCACCTGGTGGGAAAAGCACACATATTGCAGCTCTAATGAACAATAGCGGCAAAATAATTTCTACCGACATTCATGAACATAAGCTTGCTATAACTCGGGAAAATGCACAACGCTTAGGAATAAGCATCATCGAAACTCATGCTTTTGATGCTACAACAATTGGTAACCACTATGCTCTTACGGCAGACAAGGTCCTTGTTGATGCGCCATGTTCTGGCCTTGGTGTAATCAGACGCAAGCCGGACTCTCGCTGGCGGAAAACTGAGGCAATGCTTGATGATTTACCTAAACTGCAAAAGGCTATTTTACACAGTGCGGCTGACTGTGTAAAACCTGGTGGCGTATTGGTATACAGTACCTGTACAACTGAACCTGAAGAAAACCAGGATGTAATAAACTGGTTTCTAACCCAGCATACTGATTTTGCACTTGATGATCTTAGCCAATCCATCCCCGGCAAGAACCAATCCTCTAAAATGATTCAACTTTTGCCTCATATTGACCATGTTGATGGTTTTTTCATTGCCAGGCTGATTAAGAGAAGGTGATCCAATGAAATCCAATTTACTCGGCTTATTTGCTGATGAGATCGTTAAAGAGCTCGGAACATATGGCTTTGAAAAATATCGAGGACAACAAATTGCAAAGTGGATGTATCAGCAAGGCGTCTCTGACTTCAATGTTATGACTAATATTCCTAACGCTAAGCGTGAAATCTTAATAGATAACTTTGAAATTAGCAGACCCACTATTACAGCCCACCAAGAATCTGCTGATAAAAAAACGAGTAAATACTTGCTCACTTTTAAAGATGGAGCTGCAGTGGAAACCGTACTAATGAAACAACACTACGGAAATAGTGTTTGTGTTTCTACACAAGTTGGCTGTGCTATGGGATGCAAATTTTGTGCTTCTACTCTGCAAGGAGTAACGCGCAACTTAACGGCTGGAGAAATTTTTTCTCAAGTTCTTCACTGCAACAATCAGCTGATGGTTGAGCAGTCTACAGTAAATACCATAGTAATTATGGGTTCTGGCGAACCTCTGGCTAACTATGACAATGTCCTACGATTCATACGACTATGCCACGAAAGTTACTCATTAAATATGAGCTATCGTAATATTACACTATCAACAGCAGGAATTGTCCCTGGCATCAAAAGATTAGCCGAAGAGGGAATACCCATTAACTTAGCTATTTCCCTTCACGCTCCAACAACTGAGATACGATCGTCAATCATGCCCATTAATAATCAATATGATATGCTTAGCGTAATAAACGCTGCTGATCACTACGCGGAAAAAACAGGGCGACGGGTTACTTATGAATATACACTGATTGAGAATATAAACGATAATGACGAGCATGCATCCGCCTTAGCAAAGTTACTTAAAGGTCGGTTGGCCAGCGTAAATCTGATTCCAGTTAATCCAGTTCCTGAACGGGGATTATTACGTCCTAAAAAACATCGCGTTGTACAGTTTTTGCAATCACTTCAAGCCCACCATATTAATGCAACAGTTAGAAAGGAAATGGGCGCAGATATTCAAGCTGCTTGTGGCCAATTACGAAAAAAAGTATTAGAACAAGAAGAGAGTGCTTGCATAAAGTAATTTGGCAAGTATCTCTCTTCTTGTTGCTTAGCGTATTTTTTCTGACACAATGGTAATAAATAGGTAATAGCTATGGTTTATTTTGACTCTATTACCAATTTAGAATATAATATTTTATATACTGCGCATTGGAGTACATAATGATGAAAATCGTTCGAAACTTAGAAAACTTTTTTGAAAAATATATTGAGGGTTTTTTTAATAAAAAATTTGAAAGCGGCCTTCAACCTGTAGAAATTGCCAAGTACTTGCTGCGGGACATGGAGGATCAGCGATCGATTGGCATTTCACATATTTATGTTCCCAACTTATATCAAGTTTACCTAAACAAGGAAGACTATGAACACCTGTCTCCTTATAGTAAAGCAATACAACAAGAACTGACCCAATACGTAAAGGATGAGGCTCGTGAGCGAGGCTATACAATCGTGGGCAAGCCGGTCGTACAAATTTCTTCATCAGATGAGCTTGGTAATAACAAATTTAAAGTTGCCTGCAATTTTACCGAACCAATACCAAACGATTCACCACCAGAGAGCGTTTCTCCAGAGGAATTATCCGACACCAGAGTATTCACCAAACTACCAAACGAATCAAATAAACTGCACTCAAGCATAGCTAGTACTTTAACGGTAGTTGAAGGTCTTGATGCAGGAGAGAAGTTTAATCTTGGTACCAACCGGATTAATATGGGGCGCCGGGAAAGCAATGAATTACCACTGGCTGACCTGAATACCTCCAGACTGCATTCATACATAGTATTTGAAGAGAATCACCATATTCTATACGATGCAAAGAGCCTTAATGGAACATATGTTAATGGACACAGGGTTACACGCTGGAGGCTTCGCTCCGGTGACAGAATCAGACTGGGTAACACCATAATCTTATATGAGGTGAACTAATTGCCTGCTAAAGCAATGGTGCTAAATATCATCAGCGTCATCCTACAGTATAGCTTGGTCGCTCTGGTTTACTATTTCTTATTTATTGTTACTAAAACAATTTATCAAGACTTAAATAGAAAAAACAATAATTTACCGACAAGCCGGTCGGACTTGAGTGAAAAACACTCACCCGACACGATGAGAGCCCGACTGGTAGTTGTTGATCAACAGCATATAAGTGTGCCATTCAGTATTTTTGATTTAGGCGAAACAACTTCTATAGGTCGCGGTAACAATAACGATATAATTATTGACGACAAATTTGTCTCCTATGAGCATGCATGTATTACATACTATAAAAATGGACACTGGCTAAGTGATTTAAACAGCACCAATCGCACCTACATTAATGACTCAACTCTAACTAGCGAAGTTCTCTTAAAGGTAGGGGATGTGATTAAAATTGGGGCTGTTACTTTTAAATACGAGAGGTGATATGCGTTGCTGGCATATGTTAAATCAGATGTCGGATTAGTCCGCGAGACTAACGAAGACAGTTATGAATTTTTACCTCCACATCTTTTTGTTGTGGCCGACGGAATGGGAGGACATGCAGCAGGAGAAATTGCAAGCAATATTGCGGTGCAAACTCTCAAAGAGTATGTCACGCAAAATATCCTACCTAACACTGACCCCACAGCGATCTTAAAGCAAGCAATTATTAAAGCGAACTCATTAGTATATGACATGGCCTTATCTAGATCTGAATACACCGGTATGGGAACGACATTAACCGCAGTTTACTTAACTGATACTCAAATATACTGGGGACATGTTGGCGATAGTCGAATTTATTTATTTCGTAATAACGAATTGTGCCAGATGACTCATGATCACTCTTTAGTGTGGGAATTGGTTCAAAACGGAAGTATTACAAAAGAAGAGGCAAATACCCATCCCCAACGGAACATGCTTACGCGAGCAGTGGGAACTAGTAGCGACATAAAAATTGACGTAGGAGTAACCGCCTGGAACCATGGTGACATTGTGCTACTATGCACCGATGGCTTAACTAATATGGTAAGTGAACAAGATATTTCTACCCTTTTAAATATACACCCATTGACTAACTCTGTGGATGATATGCTAATTGAGCAGGCAAAAAGAGCTGGCGGCCTTGACAATATTACCGTAATTCTAGTGCGAAATGGAGATTGACCGTCACATGCCTGCATCTCATAGTGAATATAAGTTGCTAATCATTGCTAGTTTAATCGGTGTTATTGGTATACTAGCTGTTAGTATAGCAACGCGGTCTGTTAATATTACTGTCTTAACAGTTACTGCTAGCCTGCTTTTTCTGCCTTCATTAGTGCGTTACATCCTTACTAAAATTGACTACAATAATCCTGATCCGCTGTTGCTTCCGTTAACAATTGCGCTGGCTGGATTTGGTCTGGTAATGATTCTAAGGCTTAAACCTAACCTCTTTCCAATGCAATCCACTTGGTTAGCCATAGGCTTGATTTGTTTTGTGATTTCAGCCAAAGTATTCCGCAACTTGGAAAAGATTGCCCAATATAAATATCTTTGCGGAATAATAGGCATTAGCTTATTAATGACCGCTATTCTATTTGGGGTTGATATTGGTGGAAATAAAAACTGGGTTATTCTCGGTCCTGTTAGATTTCAACCATCAGAATTCGCCAAAATTTTTATTGTTCTATTTTTAGCAGCATATTTAGCCGAACGTTATGAACTACTAGCTTTTGCAACAAAAAGATATGGACCATTTGATTTGCCACATCCAAGATTCATCGCACCACTTATCGCAATTTGGGGACTGGCTATGGTAATGTTCGTATTACAGCGTGACTTAGGATCAGCGCTTTTGTTCTTTGGCGTAACTATTCTAATGGCTTATATGGCGAGTGGCAAACTGAGCTATGTTATTTTAGGCCTAACATTATTCCTGCTTGGCTCAGCGATTTGCTATAAACTCTACCCTCACGTGGGAGTACGAGTTGACATTTGGCTCAATCCTTGGAGTGACCCTAGCGGTAAGGGCTTCCAAATTGTTCAATCTTTGTTTGCATTAGGCTCAGGAGGCGTTATGGGAAGTGGTCTAACCTATGGATTTCCTGACTTAATTCCAGAAGTACACACAGACTTTATTTTTGCTGCAATCGGCGAAGAACTGGGGCTACTAGGAACTTCATCCATCCTGCTTTTGTATATGGCTCTTATTTACCGCGCTTTTAAAATTTCTCTGATATGCCAAAAGCCATTTAGTACGCTCGTGGCTGGGGGGCTAGCCGTAGCCACAGGGTTACAGGTTTTTCTAATTATTGGAGGCGTAACTAAATTTTTTCCATTAACAGGAATAACTTTGCCCTTCATCAGTTACGGCGGCAGCTCTATGGTAGCCAATTTCATTTTATTGGGAATACTGTATGCGATATCCGAAACGAGGGCTAAAAATGCATAAAGGTGCTTCAGGCAAAATTCACGTTAATATTCGCCGTGTCGCTTTTTCAATACTTTTTCTGTTGTTACTACTTTTTATATATGTCTCCTACATTCAAGTTTATCAGAGCAATGTCTTGGCATCACATCCACTTAACCGTCGTAACATTGAAGCTATGCGTAAAGTTGAGCAAGGCAGGATAATAGATAGAAACAATATCAATCTAGCAAAAAGTGTTCTAGACACCACTGGTAATTTTAGTCGTCAATATCCTCTCGGCGCTATAACTTCCCACATAGTAGGCTATTCAAGTACCGAATATGGCAATAGTGGCATAGAAAGCCAATATACTAGCTATCTTACCGGTTCTGGTAATCCTGAAAGAAAATTAGGCCCCATTACCCATCTTTGGGATATAAAAAAGGGTAATGATATTGTATTAACACTGGACTCCAACTTGCAACAAGTTGCCTATCAAGCTTTAGGGAATCGCCGGGGTTCTGTTGTAGCAATCTCGCCTCATACCGGCGAAATATTGGTTATGGTAAGCAAACCGGGCTTTGACCCAAACCATATTGACAAAGAGTGGAAATCAATTTCACAATCTACTGAAAGTCCACTGCTGAACCGGTCGGTTCAAGGACTTTATCCACCAGGCTCAATCATTAAGGTAATGATTGCTGAATCAGCCTTGTCTGGTAAATCTGCCAATTTTAAGACCATTTTTGATTGTGAAGGTTCCTTGAAGCTTGGATCAGATTATACGCTTACTGAAAACAATTTGAAAGCCCATGGCAAAGTTGATTTAGAAGAAGCCTTAGCTGTTTCATGTAATATAACATTTGGGAAACTAGCCCTTCAGTTAGGCCGTAACAACATGGCCAAAACATTTGACAGATACGGTTTCTCAAAACAGGTTTCAGAAGCACTTAATGAATCGTATAGTCGCATGCCAGATTTTCGCAATCTATCAGACGGTGATTTGGCTCAAACTGGTATCGGACAGGGTAGTTTGCTTGTTACACCTCTACGAATGGCTATGTTAGCAAGTTGCTTTGCAAATAATGGCACCATGATGAAACCTTATATAGTGAGTAAGATAATTGCACCTGACGGGACAATTATAGAACAGTATAGTCCGCAAGATTGGATCAGTCCTGTTAATTCAACCATAGCAAATGAAGTTAGAAAGATGATGATCGGCGTCGTGGACAATGGAACTGGGAGCGCAGCTCGAATACCGGGTGTAAGCGTTGCAGGAAAAACAGGTACTGCTGAAACCCCGTCAGGTTCTCCACATGCATGGTTTATCGGTTTCGCACCAGCTGATAACCCACAAATCGCGATAGCGGTTATAGTGGAAAATGGTGGATATGGTGGCCAAACTGCAGCACCGATTGCACGTATGATATTCGATAAGGCATTACATTAAGGGGGTGATTTTATAATGATTAATAGGACACTTGCTAACCGCTATACAATTTTGGAACATATTGGCGGTGGCGGGATGGCTGATGTTTATCGCGCGCATGACCAATTACTTGACCGTTCTGTGGCAGTCAAGGTATTACGTTCGCAATTTACGAATGACGAGGACTTCGTTTCCCGCTTTTGGCGAGAAGCACAAGCTGCTGCTCGTTTATCACATCCTAACATTGTTAATATTTATGACGTCGGCCATGATGAAGATATTTATTATATCGTTATGGAATACATATCAGGAGAAACACTTAAAGATCGTATCATTCGCGAGAAAATACTACCAGTCGAAATAGCTACAAGAATCACACTCGAGATTGCAGAAGCTTTAGAACATGCCCATCAAAACAACCTTGTTCATTGCGATATCAAGCCTCATAATATTTTAATTACAAGCTCTGGGCGTATTAAAGTGACTGACTTCGGAATTGCCCGTGCTGTAACATCTGCAACAATGTCGCATACTGGAACAGTGCTTGGTTCAGTTCATTATTTTTCTCCTGAGCAAGCCAAGGGTAGTTTAATCAGTGCTAAATCTGACATTTATTCCTTAGGTGTCGTTTTATATGAATTACTCACTGGGCAGCTTCCCTTTTGCGGTGAGACGCCCATCAGTGTAGCCCTTAAGCATCTACAAGAAAACCCTCGTTCGGTACGGGAACTAAATCCCGAAATCCCGCCGTTAGTAGAGGCTATTGTTATAAAAGCCATGGCTAAAGACATCTCTGCTCGCTATGACAACATTACCGACATGATTAAGGAACTTAGCCATGTACAAAACTATCTCCGAGATGATCATACGATGCGTTTGTCGCGTGATGATTTTCCGACGCAAATGCTCCCGCGACTTGACGACCCTATAAGTAAACCCGACAATAGCAAGACTCACCCTGATAATGAAGAACCACATCGTAAGTCTAAACGATGGATTTGGGGATTAGTGCTACTCCTCATGCTTGGATTCTTAACCGGAGCCTTTTTGGCCTTTGGAAAGTTCTGGAGTTCTAGTGAAGTAACAGTTCCAAACGTTGTTGGTAAACCACAAGACACAGCTCGCAGCATCATTGAAAGCCAGAATTTACGAACCAGTATTTCCGAAACATTCAATGATAAAGTGCCCACTGGATATGTAATCTCACAATATCCTGAGCCGAACTCAGTAGTTAAAGAGCAACGCACCGTCACACTTGTAGTAAGCAAGGGGGGCGAAATAACTGTGGTACCGAATTTGAAAG
>JAQWAQ010000073.1 GCA_028707635.1 Negativicutes bacterium | reverse complement strand
TCACTCATCTGTTTAAGTATGGTATGCCGGATTTGGATAGACACGGACGTCCTAAAATGTTTTTCGAACGCTGCATTCATGATCTATGTGAGCGTCGGCCCGCGTTTGATCAAGGGATATTTGCAACCCGTCTGTCCGAAAAAGGTTGTCTTTACAAACTCGGATGTAAAGGACCAATGGCTTTTGCCGATTGCCCGACGCGGTTATTTAATAACGGAGTTAACTGGTGTGTAGGCGCCAATTCCCCTTGTCTGGCTTGTGTCCAGCCGGAATTTCCGGATGGGACGGAACCGTTTTTCGTAAAGATGGCTGAATACGGCCCAGCGGGCACGACAGCTCCGCAGCCCCAGGTTGTTAAACTGATAGGGGGGAATGAATAATGAGGCGAATCGTTATTGACCCCGTCACCCGTCTAGAAGGCCATCTCAAGGTGATGGTTGAGGTTGATGCGGGTAAAATTATAAAAGCAGAGGTAGCAGGTACACTATTTCGCGGCTTCGAAAAGGTGCTTGCCGGACGCGATCCGCGCGACGCTGTATTCTTAACCCAGCGAATCTGTGGGGTTTGTCCTGCCGATCATGCGACTGCAGCCGCGTTAGCCCTGGATGGTGCTTGTCAGGTGGAGGTGCCAGAGAATGGCAGGCTGCTACGTAATTTGATGCTGGGTGGAAACTACCTGCAGTCACATATTACTCATTTTTATCATCTGTCACTTCCAGATTATGTCCAATTACCTGAGATCGCCCCGTTCAGCCCGCATTATACTGGTGATTTTCGCTTTAATAAAGAGGCGAATGAGAAGCTGGCCAGCCATTATTTTCAGGCATTGGTTATACGCCGGAAATGCCATGAGCTGGTAGCGCAATTTGGTGGAAAAATGCCGCACTTGGCTTCCATTATCGCGGGAGGGACTTCGCAGAATGCAACAGCCGAGCGGATTAAAGCCGCCCGGCCGTTACTCAAGGAAATAAGCACATTTATTAATACAATATATGAAGAAGATGTCCGTACGCTAGCAGCGGCTTACCAGGATTATTTCCATATGGGAAAAGGAGCAGGAAATTTGCTGACGTATGGTGCATTCCCGCTCGACCCAAGGGGTCATAAAAGTTTGTTTGCTCGCGGGATTTATTCAGAAGGACAATTCCATGATTTAGATCCGACAAAAATCACGGAGGATGTTTCTCATTCATGGTATCATGCTAAGTCTAGTGGACATCCGTCTGAAATCAGTACACAGGCAGACGCGGATAAACAAGGAGCCTACAGTTGGGTCAAGGCACCACGATATAACAGTGCCGTCTTTGAAGTAGGACCATTAGCGCGGATGTGGATGAATGGTATGTATCAGAGTGGCATTTCCGCGATGGATCGAATCGTGGCCAGAATGTTGGAAGCAAAGCTCATGGTCGGTGCTGTAGAGCGTTGGTTAGATGAACTTGACCCGGCCGGAGAATGTGAAGCAGTAGTGGAGATCCCATATGAAGCAGAAGGCGTTGGATTAACCGAGGCAGCTCGTGGCGCGCTCGGGCATTGGGTCAAAATACGCGGTGGACGGATTGAACGGTATGAAGCTGTTGTTCCTACTACGTGGAATGCATCCCCGTTGGATGGTTCAGGACAGCATGGACCTCTCGAAGCAGCCCTCATTGGTCTGGAAGTTCCAGACGCAGATAATCCGCTGCCGATAGTTCGGGTTATCCACTCCTTCGATCCATGTCTTGCTTGTGCAGTACACATGATTATACCTAATCGGTCAATGACTGAGTTTAAAATTTAATCTCGTTTTTTCAGCGGCGCAGTTCCAAAGAGAGGAATTGCGCCGTTAGTTTAATAATCTGACGGTAATAGTCGGGAATGTTCTGCTTTTCGGCAGCTTCTGCCAATTCGTCTAACCAGTTTAAATGTTCCTTTATGAATATCAGATATTTCTCTGTTTCCTGCTGTTCAAGCAGGAAAGCGGCAAATTCAAGTTCTAGACAGATATGGTCCGGCATTGAATGATACTCGGGCGGAATTGTGATGCCGTAAGAATCATATAACGTTTTTATATGTAGTGCGTGATCGCTCATTAACAGGCCTTTTTCTCTGGCAAAGGAGAGTTCAGCGGTTGTATCATGGGTCCATTGCCGATAAATCGATTCTACTGGGACAATCCGCGAGTCGATAGGAAAGATAAAGCTCTGGCGATAGGCAGCAGCTACAGTTGCCAGGTCATTGGCTATTGTCGGCCAATCATCGTATAGCGTGGAAGACAGATCGTACTCTAATTTGCAGAAGGCTTGGGTTAAAAATTCGATGATAGTAGGCTGCTCTGCAATAAATTGCGCGGTAGGCTGTTTATAAGCCTCGGATAACAGTAGATAGACTTCAGAACGCAGCGTGTTGTGGTGGTTCATTCAGTTCTCTCCTTTTATGAATTCTACCATTATTGTACCATTATTTGCATTTTGCTTGTTAACTTTATTATTTGCACCGTGTGCGGCTGATTGAAGCTGATAGAGTTTATGCTTTTGGTGGTAAATAGTAGCCTTGTTACATAATGATACTGTTCGCTTAAGCATCGTCAACAGAATCTATGATCTTGGTATTTGATATGAATCGCGTTAGGATGAAATTTTTCAATATAGGGGAAATAATTCGGTATATAGAATATTAATTATATGTTGCTTTGCAAGGAAAGAATTAGCATAATTTAACTATATAGTAAATATATAGTTAAATATATAAACCTTATGAGGAGTGTCGTATTGTGCGTAGATTAATCTATTTAGTAATTGTCATTAATTTTTTACTGATTTGCATGCCTGGAAAGTCATATGCGGCCGACTCAAAGCTTGAAATGGAGTGGGACTATTTGACCCACACACAATTCGACGATCGCAATATTGATACTGTATCACTTCATATACTTGAGAATATTTCAAAAAAAAATAGTTGGTCTATATATAGAGGCATTACAATCACTCGGCCGACTGGGCACATAATAAAGGATCAACAGACTAAAGATAGTTCCGCAGTCGGCATTGGGCCTGCTTATATGATTCGCAATGAAAAAGGCCTTTCTGGCAAGTTGTCAGCAGCATTAGATATGAGTGGTGGGCTTATTTTATATGACAAAAGGTTCCCGGCGGGAGGAGAATATTATAATTTTATGTGGCGAATCGGGCCTCAATTAATTTATAAAGCCAATGAGAATTCTTCTGTGAATATCGGGTATATGTTCATGCATGTTTCTAATGGTCTTAGCACTAATAATCCTGGATATAACGGCCGTGGATTTACGGTGGGTTTTGTGACGAAATATTAAATCGGGAAAATTCTAAGTGGAATAAATAAGAAAAGGGCCATTTTAAATAGGTCAGAGCATATTTATTCCGGAACGCTGGGCGGCGGCCAGGGCTGGTGTGACGACGTTTGGGAAAAACAATTTCGCTTATGCTGAGGGAATAGGGTCTTTTATTATGCTAAGTTCTATTGTGATCGATGCCGAGCTCGAATATGATAAGCCGACTGTTGACGTAAAGTGTCCAGAAGGATGCACAGCCTGCATGAAAGCATGTCCTACACAAGCGATTTATGAGCCGCAAAAGTTGAATCCAAGGCGCTGTATTGCTTTTAATGCATGGTTTACTCAGGATGGTAAGCCTGCCGGACTCACTAGCCATATTCCGCCTGAGATCAGAGAAAAAATGGGTACTAGGGTTCATGGATGCGATGTGTGCCAAGAGGTATGCCCCCGTAATCAAGCGAAATTAAAAGCGCTGCGGCCAGCTGATGAGTTTTTAGTTAAAATATCGCATGATTTTAGTCTTTCACAGATGCTTAACATGACGGATGAATTTTATGAGACAAGAGTACAGCCACTGATGTACAACTATATAAAAGAACGGAAATATTTCCAGCGAAATGCTGCATGGGCCTTAGGTAAAATCAGTGGCCGGTCAGCTAAACAAATACTAAAGGCAAGTGGCAACCGGGAAACATCTGAAACTGTGAAAAAAGAGATTCAAGCGGCTCTTGGGGCAATACAGTAAGCAGACGTCCGCCACTTACCGACATTCATATAGTTGTTTTGAAAAAATGTTATCGTCAAATAGTAGCTAAAATTAGTAGTTAGTTGCGAATATGTGTTACAATAACATTGTACAAGCATGATAGTAGGCTTGTTACATAATGAGACTGTTCGATTGAGACAGTAGAAAAAAAGTGACGAGGAGTGTAAATTATGTGTGATGAACAAGAGTTTGAAAATGCTGATGACGACATCTCGGTGCTATTTACGGATGACGTAGAACTCCTTGGGGACCGTTTGATGGACATTGTTATTGCAATTGGCTTGCCGGAAGAACAGACCAACGCAGTTTTGAGGTTGATTAATGATGCAGTTGAAGATCATCATCAAAACATTCTCGACACCTTTGAGGACACTGTTATCGATAACGAAGACGAAGCAGAGAACGAATAGTTTTTCTTAAAAGCCGCGAATTTCGCGGCTTTTTTAACTGGATAATATGATTAAGACGAGATAGGGAGAGAATATGCAAACAACTGATGTGGAAACACTAAACGATATAATAAACATATTAGAAGAAAAAGGAAATATGGTATATGGATTTGCTTATGTAGGTGATATTGTTCCTGATAAGTTTAGACATCTTCCATATGCAATAACAATTGGAATACCTCTTTCACCACCGATTGTTAATAATATCATAGCTGGACCTAACCAAGCTTATTATGACGAATATCTAAGTGTAAATGATAGACTTGATCTGATAACCGAGCAACTGAAAACGCAAATAGCGGAGAGGGGATATCTCGCTTATGCCATACCCTCTTCAAAACGAACTGATTTTGTCAACATCAGCGGTGAATTTCCTCATAAAGCGGCTGCTGTAAGGGGCGGGTTAGGATGGATAGGGAAAAGCTCTCTTTTAATAACGAGAAAATATGGCCCGCGAATTAGGTTGTCAACCGTGCTTACTGATTTTCGACTTCAAGTAAATGATGTACTTGAGAAAAATTATTGTGGCAAGTGTAAAAAATGTGTTGATGAATGTCCAGCAAGTGCTATTGTTGGAAATCATTGGAGCGAGGGGCTGCCAAGAGAATCTTTGATTAATGTTCAAAGCTGCGACGTATGGAAAATAAATAATTACCCGCAATTTAATGGCCATGTATGTGGAATTTGTGTTGCGGCTTGTCCTCATGGAAGTAACAAACAATATAATATTTAGTGCCATGTCTATTGACTTGCAATTAAAAACAGGGGGAAATATGGAGATTAAGCACCCTGAATGGCTACAGATTAAAAAAGAGAACTTAAAAATATACGGTTACAATCAAGAGTGGTATAAGACTTCTTACCAGAGAACTAGAGGCTGTGGGCCAACAGCAGCTGCCATGCTTCTTTCATATTTGAATAAACGTGAGGTAGAACCTCTGCCATATAAAAGTAATAATGTTTTTTCCATAACGGAAGTACTTGAGAATGTATGGAGCTTTGTAACTCCGGGATTTTTGTTGGGACTTAACAGTACGAAAAAATTTTGCAAAGGCGTAAAGGAGCTTTTGCAAAACTATGGATTAAACTGGCGGTGTCATAGACTGAGTATTACTGCATACAAGTTCAAACGGGAATCGCTTTCTCAAGTGGTAGAGTTTATAGAGAATGGTATAGCTGCGGATTGTCCCATCGCATTTTTGAACTTGCACAAAGGTCAAGTGACAGTCATGGAGAGCTGGCACTGGATTGTGCTCATATCATTATTTTATGATGCAAGCGAAAAACGTTATATGGTCACCTGCTATGATGGAGGCCGCTCAATTACATTCGATTTAGGTCTTTGGCTGGAAACTACCATACTTGGAGGCGGATTTGTCTATATAACAGTGCCAATGGTGCAGGAATAAATTTCTAGATCTGTCACTCTAGCAGATTATGAGTTGGCGCGTCATATAAAGTCCTCTTGATTAGAAATATAAGGCCAGCATCGGCTTTGCGGATGCATGGCCTTATTTCTATTTATCTATCCATTAATGAGTGGCACAAGAAATGCATGGATCAAAAGAACGAATGATTCGACCAGGGATAACATACCTAAGATCGGGCGAATACATATGGGTACCAACTAGGGCCATTTCTACAGGACCACGATTACCGGAATCGTCCTTTGGAGAAAAGTTCCACCCAGTGGGTGTTATAATATCATATCTTGCTACTTCTTCATCCTGTATAAGCGCGCTATGCAGTAAAGGACCACGCATGGCATCAGTGACTGCGATAGTCTGGCTTGTAACTATCTGCTTCTTCTGCATTATTGGAGGTGTGCCAGGTTGCAACTTCTTTAGCCATTCTTCCATTAGTTCTGTTAGCATGAGAGTTTCAATTGATCGAGCAACTATTCGATCCATAGTTGATGTACCGCCTGTATAGTAACCGTTTATTACCATACGAGCAAGTGGACCGCCTTCGGAGTGCTTACCTTGGTACAATACTGCTTTTGTCCAGGTATACGCACCGTGCTTATAAGGAGCTGGCTCTGCTTCATTCATCCATTTGGTACGTTGGAACCAGGCATGAGAAATATCTTCTTGTATGAGATCTAGCCTTGGTTGCGTTAATTGGTTATCTTCTAAGACCCCGCTTTTCCATAAAGGATTGTCGTTTTTCTCTCCAAAACGGAATAGGCCAAAAGACAGAAAGCGCCCCGCTGTTTTACCAATGTGAAAATAGTCGTCATAACAGCTAGCTATTAACTCTGTATCTGGCATCAGACAACGTTGCGCAAAATCACGGATATCTCGCAATAGGGCAAGAGCTTGAGTGATCTTATCAGCCGTGGGCGCGACAGCTACGCCGCCGTGAACAAAACTATGCTGATGTGGAGCTTTTCCACCAAATAGAGCTAGGATTTGGTGGCTTTGTTCTGTAACTTTCACAGCTCTGATATAATTTCCAGCTAGGCGATGGTTTTGCTCTTCATCTAAGCGACAATCAAGACAGTTTTGTTGCAAAAATGGAGGCTGTTCAGGCATTATAACGTAGTCGGGCAGTTCGAAGAAATAGAAATGCCGAATATGGTTCTGCAGGAAATCAGCCGCGAGCATAATATTTCGGAGGTACTGGGCGTTTTCCTCAATGTCGTTATCATAGATTTTATCGAGTAGGTAGCTAGCAACTGCTCCGTGTACGGTTGAACATATGCCGCAAATGCGCTGCGTTAGATAGACCGCGTCTGTTATATGGCGATTGCGCATTATATATTCATAGCCCCTAAACATAGTACAGCAGGCATCTGCTTCACTAATATATGTATTATCCATTGTAAGTTCCACCGATAGTAAGCCACTTAATCGGGTTACTGGACTAAATAGTAGTTTGTGCTGGCTCATGCTTTTCTCCTTTCTCTTTATCCGATGCCTTCTGGGAATCCACTTGCTTACCTTTACTCTTCTCAGGCAACGGCTTGAAAAAAGGTGTTGAAGCATCTGGAAAGTCTTGGTTAGTGCAACCTATGCAGGGCGTATTAACTTTTACAGGCCAGCTAACATGATTAATCCACTGACGATATGGGCAGTCCGATCCAGTCCTTGGACCGACACACCCCTGCGAAAACATGCACTCCATATCGCCTAGATTCTTAGCTAGGTCATCTTTATCAAAATAGGAACGCCGTTGGCAATGTCGATGAACTGTATTACCATAAAATAGCTTAGGCCTGCCTAAGTTATCAAGTTCCGGCTTCCCATACATGATTAGGTGGCCGAGAGTTCCGACAAACCAATCGGGATTAACGGGACAACCACTTACGTTAATCACTTCGCGGTTAAGTACGCTGCTTACACCTACTGAACCTGTTGTATTTGGAGCTGCTGATGAAGCACCTCCGAAACTAGCGCAAGTTCCAACTGCAACTACATACTGTGCCATTCCACCAAGGTAAGTAACAGCATCAAGCGCAGTAATATCTCCATTTTTAGTCCGTGCTATAACGTTATATATACCGTTGTCTTTGGTAGGAATGGCGCCTTCTACAACGAGTACATACTGTCCCTGAAATTCTTTCGCTGACTCAAAGAGCAGGTTTAGGGCATCAGTTCCTTGTGCTGCCATAAAGGTATTACTGTATAAAAGATCGATCATATCGGTAAATACTTGGTGTAAGTAGGGGTACGTCGTATTCATGAACGCAATATTGTTGTCGCCGCTATCACTGGTTTCTAGCCATATCACAGGAAGTTTCCTTTTGCTTGGTTGGTCTATAAATTTACGGATAACTGGTAAGATTTTCGCGGATAGGCTATAATCGTTTCCAAGTCGATATTGGTCGCATAATTGAAGAAAATCGCTATATTCCATAGAACCCCTCAATTCTTGTTTTTATCAGGATATGCCAAGTTGCTGTATTCAGTACGTATTTAGTCAATAAAATTGGCCTGCCTATTGGCAGACCAGGTAGCTTAGCTTAATCGCAACCGCAGCTACAGCAGTTTTTTGAGTATAGGAAATTCCACTTGCCAGAATGCTTAATCTCGTCTGTTATAATCTCAAACAGCATATCCCTATGTCTTTGAGAGCAGAGCCCAAACATTATTTTTCGATAGAGTTCCACAGCGCCAAGTTCGCCAAAGATGGCCTTTTGAATTGCTGCGCAGTAGTTTTCAGGCTCTTCAAAATCCTGCTTCTGTTTCGGCATAGGCTGTTCACATGTTATCTCCTGATAAATCATACGAAACATCTTAAAATGCTTAATTTCGTCATCTCTAATCGATTTAATAATTTCCCTCTGCTCACAATCTGGCGCAATTGTTAGTAAGTATTGATAAAAAGCTCGATCGCTAGCTTCGTCCCCCAGAGCTTCGAGGATAAGGCAGAGAGAGTGATTAAGCATTTTAGGATCACAACATTCGTTTTCTTCGTAAAGCCACATTATACATACCTCCCGCTAAATAAATATGCTTTTTAATACATTTTATGTACTGTTTTACAGAATGTGATTGAAAGTCTGCGTATAGGGAAGTAAGGGGACGCTCTTCTTGACTTGCCATAACATGCCGATTACAATAAAGCTAATTCTAATAAATAATAGCTATCCATTAGGAAGTTTGACATATTTCAAAAAACAAGATATAATGAATGACAGTCAGTCAGCTGGCTTGAGCTTAATGATTTAATTTTCAAAGAGAAAGTTGTGAAAAATTTGGATGATAAAAAAAGCTCCCTACTCCGTGCAGCCAAAGAAGTTTTTGCTGAAAAAGGCCTAGATAAAGCTACAATTTCTGAAATTGTGAAAAAAGCTGGCATGGCTCAAGGAACATTCTATTTATATTTTTCTTCCAAAAAAGCATTAATTCCCGCCATTGCTAATGACCTATTACAGACCATGTTACATGAAATAAAAAAAGAGCAGATACATTCCAACGATATATGGGACACCTTTCATAAAATGATTTCTATAACTTTTCGTGTTACGAATTCCTATAAAGAAGTATTAGCTTTATGCTATTCCGGACTTGCTATTGACAATACCCTTAGTGAGTGGGAGCGCATCTATAATCCCTACTATTCTTGGTTGGCAGACCTTATTGCAACAGGTATTCAGCAAGGAGCGATTCGACAGGATGTGGAACCCATGGTTGCAGCCAGAATGGTAATTGGGTTAATTGAAACTTCCGCTGAACAAATGTACTTATTTAACAAGCTTGAAAAACCCTTTCCTGAGCAGCAAGAACAAGTATTTTCTTTCATTCATCATGCGTTAAAAAGGCAATGATTTTTCTGACAAATAATGACTGACGTTCATTCAGTGCGATAAAGTGAGACTTGATTATCGGATAAATTTAATTTTAAGGAGGGTTAACCATGGGCTGAATTTTAGTTTTAGTTGCTGCAGGCTTTGAAATTATGTGGGTATCTATGCTTAAGTATGCCGACTCATTCACCATGTGGGGATTAGTATTGATTTTGATTATAATAAGCTTTTTACTACTGATTAAGGCTTATAAGGTCATTCCTGTGGGGGTTGCTTACGCCGTATTTGTTGGTCTTGGAACAACAGGTACCTATGCCGTTGGTGTGGCTTTTCTTGGGGAATCTATTACTGTATGGCAAAGTATCTTTTTAGTTCTTTTACTAATAGGAATTATTGGTCTTAAGTTTACCACAAGGGAGGAATCAAAATAATGGCTTGGTTTTTTATTGTACTCGCAGGACTTGAGGAAGTCGTTAGTGTTATAGCTATGAAATATGTAGATGGATTAAAAAATAAAAAGCCAATTGTCGTAATGACTATTGGCTTTCTGGTTAGTTTTTATTTATTAGCCGAGGCGATGCAGGAAATTCCTGCTGGGATTGCTTACGCTACATGGTCTGGAATCGGAACCGTCGGTATTACACTAGTTGGTGTCATTCGTTTTAAAGAAAAAATCAATAGATTACAATTAACTTTTTTGAGTTTAATTTTCGTTGGTGTTATAGGACTGCAACTTTCCGTTTAATGTCGGATATCAAAAAATGTTATGAGCGATATGTAAAGGTAATTGTTTTCTTTAAATCAGGATGAAGACTGTTATGCGCCGGACATTCCTTCGCCGTTAGTTCGATGATCTTTTTCTCTTTAGCACTATAATTATTATGTGGCAGGGTGAATTCTGTAATTAACTCTACAATCCTACGTGGATTTGTACCCATAACTTTCTCCGTTTTTACTTCTGTACCATCAATGGTAAATCCATGGGTTTGAGCTGCAATACCCATAATGGTTAATACGCAGGCCCCATATGCAGTAGCCATAAGATCAGTAGGCGAGAAGGCTTCGCCTTTGCCGTGATTATCGAGTGGAGCATCTGTAATTAATTTACTCCCTGATTGTATATGTAGTGATTCAGTACGCAGTCCACCAAGATATTTTGTTTGTACAGTCGCCATTATAATCATCCCCTTATTTATATTTTAATAGGCTATTCTAGATGATTTCCACATTCGGTAGTGTTTTCCTTTAAGGGTATGTAGAAATACTATAAACGGACTAAGTATAGCAAAATATTTCCAATGATTGATTTAGCAGGAAAATAAGCCAGTATCTAGAATATTAATATTGGTTTACATAATAATTACGATGTTGTTAATAATATAGAAAATTCATACAAGGAGAGTCGTATTGTGCGTAGATTCATTTGCTTAGTAGTTGTCATTAACTTCTTGCTGATTTTCATGCCAGGAAGGTCGTATGCGGCCGATTCCAATTTTGAAGTGGATTGGGACTACTTACAGCCGTTTACCAGTAACCGTGATATTGATACAGTATCACTACACATACTTAAGAAAATTTCTGAAACAAAAAATAAATCTGTATATAGAGGTCTTACAATCACCCGGCCGTATGGATATATAGACTATACGCAACAGAACCAAGACAGTTCTGCAGTCGGCCTCGGGCCTGTTTATATGGTTCGCAGTGAAAAGGATCTTTCTGCTAAGCTGTCAGCAGCATTCGATATGAGCGGCGGATTTATCCTCTATGATAAAACATTTCCGGCTGGCGGAAGACATTTTAATTTTATGTGGCGGGTCGGCCCTAGATTTATTTATCAAATGAATGAAAACTCTTCAGTTAATATCGGGTATATGGTAATGCATGTTTCTAATGGTGGTATTGGAGGCCATAATCCTTCCTATAACTCCCACGGAGTTTCAATGGGTTTTACGACAAAATTTTAAATTGGTGAAAATTCTGCAGGATAAATCATTCTTGCAGAATTTTTAATATGGGGGTACTCTTGTAGAAGAAGAGCGGCTTGGTCATCGGATAAAAATAAAATTGCGGATTAGAAGTTATCTATTAATTGGAATTATGTTAGAATAGTGGATGAAATACAGGTATATGAAAAGAGGAAGAACATCAATGACAGCTTGGAATATATTTGAGATTATGGGAATAATGGCTTTTGCCGTTTCCGGTGCATTAACTGGAATACAAAAACGGTTGGATGTCTTTGGTGTATTAGTATTGGCCATAATAACGGCTATTGGTGGTGGAATAATGCGGGACGTTATTATTGGCAATACGCCGCCGTTAACATTTCGGGATCCTACTTTTTTTATTATTAGTTCAGTAGTCACTATTGTCGTTTTCTTTACTTACCGTTGGTTAGAGCAATATAAAAATACGATTCAAATATTTGATGCTATCGGGTTAGGGGCTTTTACGGGTACAAGTGCTAATCTGGCACTGCAACACAATTTGGATTCTGTATTTATTATAACTATGGTTGCTGTGATTACAGGAATTGGTGGAAGTGTTATCCGTGATGTGATTGTCAAGGAAATTCCTTATGTATTCCGTCAGGAAGTATATGCAATTACTTCTATCATAGGGGCAATGGTCTTTTATTACTCCCAGATCCATCTTGCCAATCATATTTCTTTATATATCTGTTTTGCGATTACGACCGGTTTGCGACTGTGCTGCATTAAATATGGCTGGAACTTTCCGATTATTGATAAAGATTTAAAAGGATGAATATAACTTATCACTTTGAATTTTCAAAAGATAATGGTTTGAGCTGCTCAATGGATAATCGAGCAGCTTTTTATTGTGGAGAATTAATCTTGCGTTTGAAAATAATACATATTATAATATTATAAAAATATAATATAATCTAGCTATTGGAGTAGCACAATCTGGCATCCTTCATATAATTTATCAGATAGTATGAGAGGGTTGTGATACGAGTTGATGGGGTTGTCAGGGTGAACTGTATACTTTTTGGGTTGAAGTTAATATTTGTAAATAGGTAACGATGAGGGTAAAAAAGGAGGTGTTTTTATGGTTGTATTTGAATGGGTAAATAACCAATTGCTCAAAATGGAATGGCTTCATAATTTAATTACTTTACTTGTGCAAAATGTTTTCGAATTAGATGTAAATAGTCAAGTGGGTGGGAGTGTTCACTTCTTTATCTATGATGTTATAAAGATATTTATCCTACTAGCTGTCTTAATATTTCTGATCTCATATATACAGAGCTTTTTTCCATCTGAGAGAACGAAAAAGATCTTAGGTAGATTTAAAGGTATTTCAGCAAACATATTGGCTGCATTACTCGGAACGGTTACACCATTTTGTTCTTGCTCATCTATTCCTTTATTTATAGGCTTTACAAATGCCGGGCTACCAATTGGTGTTACGTTTTCGTTTTTAATATCTTCACCACTTGTAGATATAGCATCAGTTGTATTGATTGCAAGTATTTTTAACTGGAAGATCGCAATAGCCTATGTGATTGTAGGCATTGTACTTGCAGTTATTGGTGGAACTATCATTAGTAAATTAAAGCTTGAAAAGTATGTGGAGCCTTTTGTATATAGTAATAAGATGCTTGAAATTGAGCAAGAAGAATTGACTACTTATGACAGAATAGCATTTGCAAGGGATCAAGTGTTAGATATCATAAAAAAAGTATGGTTGTATATTCTGATAGGTGTCGGCATAGGCGCTGCCATTCATAATTATATTCCAGAGTCTGTAATAAACGCTGTACTAGGCCAAGACAAATGGTATTCTGTCCTATTAGCAACTATTGTAGGTGTTCCGATGTATGCCGATATTTTTGGGACACTACCGATCGCTGAAGCTTTAGTTTTGAAAGGGGTAGGGCTTGGTACTGCGTTGTCCTTTATGATGGGTGTAACTGCGCTTTCGCTCCCGTCTATGATTATGCTAAATAAAGTTATTAAGATAAAGCTTTTAGTGATATTTGTAAGTATTGTTACTATAGGTATTATTATATGTGGCTACACATTTAATGCTTTTAGTTATCTTTTAATGTAGGCTGATAATAATTTAATTAGTCAATGCGTTAGGAGGATTTTGTTATGGCCGAAGATATTGTAATTAAGTTGACAGCAGAGTTGTTTAAAACATTGGGTCATCCTGTACGCATCAAAATTTTGCACATGCTTGCTGGTGGCGAGCGGTGTGTCTGTGAGATGATTGAAGAAACGGATGTTGAACAGTCTAATTTTTCGCAGCATCTTGGTCTTTTGAAGAAACAAGGCTTAATTGATTCACGGAAAGACGGTCAACGCGTTATCTACTGGATTGCTTATCCTTCGGTGACTGAATTGGTTAGAGCAGCCGAACAGACATTAAGCGAACAAATTAGTCACAGCCATAGTCTTCTAAAATTTTTAAAATAAGTGGAGGCATTAGTTTCTTAAGATGGCGGAGGGGAGTTCATTGAAGAGCTATTGCATAGGCTAGTCGATAGCAAATGAAGTATTATGAATTTGGGAGGTAATCAATATGAAAATTGAAATCTTAGGTATGGGCTGCCAGAAGTGCAACGCATTATACAACTTAGCAAAACAAGCGACTGAAGAACTCGGCATAGCTGCTGAATTTGTTAAAGTGGAAGATTTTAAAGAAATCATGAAGTACGGCGTCATGACTACACCGGCGTTGGTAGTCGATGGCAAAGTTAAAGTGGCTGGCAAGGTTCCTAGCAAAGAAGAAATTAAAGGAATGCTTAAGTAACAGAAAAGATGGACAGCGCCACACAAGTGCTGTCATCTTTTTTTAATGGCTGCAACTATGTCCTTCATGATCATGGTCACAGGCGTTGTCAGTGTTGACGAGTTTGCCGCTCAAATAAAGAGAAACCAGGTTAGCAGGAGTGTCTGATGGGCTGCCACA
>JAQWAQ010000005.1 GCA_028707635.1 Negativicutes bacterium | reverse complement strand
GGTTAAGGTGCATCATTGTGAAGGACTTCGAAACTGCAAATCAGCCTTAATTCAAATTAACGCTGAAAAGCTTGCTGTAAATTTCTTCGAAGGCATGGCCTGCGAAGGTGGTTGCATTGGCGGGCCGGGTACTTTGACCAACTCCAAGATAACTAGTAAACTAGTTGGAATTTTTGCTGGTGCCTCTAAAGCGACTGTTGCTGTTGAGAATGAAACCGCTGCCGCTGAAATAGCCGAAGATCGTCATTGGCATAGAAAATAACATTCGCAAGTTTGGTTTTGCTAAATTTGTGTAAATATGCTACAATATTTGCGTCATAATTAATGGCCCTCCGTTTACTTTATAAGCGGTGGGCTAAGTTTTATTATTTGCTTGAAGGGGAGAAAACAATATGTCAGGACACTCAAAGTGGGCTAATATTAAACATAAGAAAGGCAAAATGGATGCCATTCGCGGGAAAATTACAACTAAAATCAGCAAGGAAATAACCGTTGCTGTTCGTATTGGTGGTAGTGACCCGACAGGTAATATGAGACTCAAACTTGCTTTGCAAAAGGCAAAAGAGAATAATGTTCCTAAAGACAACATTCAGCGTGCTATTCAAAAAGGTGCAGGTGCTTTAGATGGTGCGAATTATGAAGAGTTGACCTATGAGGGATATGGACCAGGTGGAATTGCTCTTATGGTTGAAGCAATGACGGATAATCGTAACAGGACAGCTGCGGAAATTCGGCATCTCTTTTCAAAATATAGTGGCAATTTAGGTGAGACGGGTTGCGTTTCCTGGATGTTTAATAAAAAGGGTATTTTTGTTATTGACAAGGAGACGGGTGTCGAAGAGGAAGAATTAATGATGATTGTCTTGGATGCTGGTGCCGATGACTTAACGAGTGATGAAGGTCAATTTGAAATTGCGACGTCACCCGAAGAATTTGAAAGTGTGCAGAAGGCTCTGGAAAGCAACAATATCCAAACCTTAGTAGCTCAGATCGCTATGGTACCGGATACGACTATCGCGGTCGCTGGTGATGAGGCAATTAAATTAGCTAAGTTGGTTGAGCTATTGGAAGATCATGAGGATGTACAAGAAGTTTATGGAAACTTTGATTTACCAGAAGAAATGGAATAATGAATAATTCTTGAATTATTTGGTAATAATGGTGGCAACATGAAAATGAGGAGATGTTTTCAATGTTGCCACTTTTAAAATGGAAAAAAAAGCAGTTTTTAACTATTGCCGGTATTGCTTTGGTGATTGGCTGCGCAACTTACTATTTGGTTAATTATAATCAGGGGGAAAATACACCACTTATTCCTCATGAGACTGAGGTAACTAAGCAGGATAGTAAAATTAAAATCAACGCAAATACTGATTTAGTCCAAAAAATTATTTATCTTAAATGTAACGATGAAGAAGTGGTGCGAAGCAAACCTGCTGATAATTTGATTGGGCTTAATTATCATCAAGTTCAGAAGGTTTATCAGGGATGGACGATGGACAAATTTGATAATCAGGAAGTTGCCATGACGTTGAAGGTTGATAGCTTTTGTCGTGAACACGCTAACAATATGTTCATTGGTGTTAAGGATGGATATGTGACTGTCTTTTACGGAAAACCGGGTTCTAAGGCACTAGTAAAAGAAATTACGAAAATTCCAGTTAACAAGATGCATCCACAGGATATTGAGGAATTAAAGCGGGGCATGGTTGTACAATCAAGAGAAGAACTTTTGCGGACATTGGAAGGAATGGACTCAAGGTAGAGAGCAAAATCTCTACCTTTTTTATTGAGCTTGAGAATAAGCTGATTTTGTACTAAGTACTTGCTAATTATGCAAAAAAAGGAGTAAAATATGACTTTGTCGAATAAATTCCCTAAAAGGGAGGCAGTTACATGCTCGCATTAGGAATAGATCCAGGTACGGCTATTTGTGGATATGGTCTGGTTGAGCTTGATGGCAGCCGTTTACGGGCAATCACATATGGCGCCATTCAAACAAGCCCATCATATAAATTAGAAGATAGGCTGGCCATCATTTTTGATGGAATCAGTCGATTGATTCAGCAATATAAACCTGATATTGCGGGGGTTGAACAACTTTTTTTCAATAAAAATGTTACAACCGCCATGGCTGTTGGACAGGCTCGTGGTGTAATTTTATTGGCAATAGCACAGCATAATGTACAATTAAGCGAGTTTACTCCGCTTCAAGTAAAGCAATCAGTTGTAGGCTACGGCAAAGCCACGAAAGAACAGGTCATTTATATGACACAGAGACTTTTGAATCTACCGGACAAGCCACATCCTGATGATGTGGCTGATGCCTTAGCGATTGCGATTTGTACCACTCATTCAAATCATATGAGCAGCAGGTGGGGGATTAAACAATGATCGGATTTGTGCGTGGCAAGGTAGCCCAGGTGTTTAATGATTATTGTTTTGTTGACGTTCAAGGACTCGGATACCGGATTTTCATTGCAGAACCCACACGCAAAAAAATTACAGTGGGAGAGGAAACGCTTCTTCATACATATCTTCATGTAAGAGAAGATGCATTATCATTATTTGGTTTTCTAACACAGGATGAGTACCAGCTGTTTTTAAGTCTGATTTCGATATCCGGAGTTGGTCCAAAAGTGGCAATGGGGATATTGTCTTCTATTAGTCCGTCCGAGTTCCGTTTCGCTGTGGCCAGTAAGAATATCACTGTTTTAACTAAAATGCCTGGCATTGGAAAAAAGACAGCTGAGCGTTTGATACTGGAACTTAAGGACAAAATAGGCAGTATGGAATCAGGTAATGATTTGGAGTCGAATGGCATTGAAATTATACAACATTCCGATGAAGTAATTGATGAGGCTTTGGCAGCTTTGCTTACCTTAGGTTACAGTCATGCAGAAATTAGCCCGGTATTACGAAAAATTTATCAGACAGGGCAAACGACTGAAGATACTGTACGACTTGCATTGAAGGAGGTCGGCAGAAGATAATATGGATATGGATTCTAGAGTTATTTCAGGTGTGGAGCAAGAAGTTGATAATTGGCAATATAGTTTACGACCAAGGCGTTTTGCAGAGTATATTGGACAAGATAAAGTTAAATCAAATTTGACTATTTTTGTTAAAGCGGCTCTTTCGCGTGGTGAGGCTTTAGATCATGTTTTACTTTATGGACCTCCTGGCTTAGGCAAAACTACCTTAGCGGCTATTATTGCCAATGAACTTGGGGTGAATTTTCGAATTACCTCTGGACCGGCAATTGAGCGTGCTGGGGACTTGGCAGCAATTTTGACTAATCTAAGCGAAAAAGACGTCTTGTTTATTGATGAGGTACATCGCTTATCGCGCAATGTTGAAGAGGTATTATACGCAGCGATGGAAGATTACGCTCTTGATATTGTTATTGGGAAGGGTCCTAGTGCGCGGTCAATTAGGCTCGATTTAGCGCCTTTTACATTGGTTGGAGCAACGACCAGAGCCGGAGCATTAGCCGCGCCATTACGTGACCGTTTCGGGGTAATAGCCAGGTTGGAGTACTATGAGACTGAGCATCTTGTATGTATTGTAAAGCGAGCCGCTGAAATTTTAAAGGTTAAGATTGACATTGATGGTGCTACAGAAATTGCCAAACGTTCACGAGGAACACCGCGTATTGCCAATCGCTTGCTTAAACGGGTTCGTGATTACGCTCAGATTGCCGGCAATGGCGTTATTACTCGTGAGATTGCTTGTAAAGCACTTCTTATGCTTGAAGTCGACGAGTGTGGCCTTGATAATGTTGATCGCAACATGCTGAAGGCAATCATAGAAAAATTTGACGGCGGTCCTGTGGGAATTGATACTTTAGCGGCCTCTATTAGCGAGGAAACCGAAACGATTGAAGACGTATATGAGCCATTTTTGTTGCAGTTGGGGTTTTTAAATAGGACACCGCGCGGGCGGATTGTAACGCGGGCGGCGTATCAACATTTAGGCTTAAAACAACCTTCATCAGATTAACTGCCCAAAAGGAGGAATTAGCTTGCCCTTTGGTTTTGATTCATTCGGCAAGACATTGATGGCTTTTGGAGTCATGTTGTTTGTAGTGGGGCTTATTATTCACTTCGGGGGAAAAGCAATCAGTTTTGGGCGATTACCAGGTGATATCCGGATCGAGGGTGAACGCTTCGGGTTTTACTTTCCCATCGTTTCTTCGATCTTAATTAGCATCATTCTTACTATTATCTTTAATATTTTCGGTAGACGATAGCGAGAGGAGACTTTGTTTTGAGAACAAGGATTATGTGTCTGGTGCTTATCCTATGTAGTTTTGTTCTTCCGGGCTACGCTTATCAGAGTATGTCAAAAGAACCTGATATTAGGGTTGGTATTCTGTCTAATCAGCCTAATGTTGTCGTGTCAGCAAATATTGATTTCAGTATAATAGACAGTGATACTAATAAGGTAATTGCCAAATATAAGCCAAATGAGAAGGTTAGTATAAGTTCAACTGGATCACAGATGACTGTTAACGGCAAAGCCATTAAATATAAAAATCTCGTGATTACTTTAAAAGAGGTTAAAGGCGAATGTTATAATGATGTTAATCGCCGACGGTATCGTGGGCAGATTAGCCTCCATCAGACGATTGGAAAGAAGGGCCTGACGGTAGTTAACACGCTACCATTAGAGGAATATTTGCTTGGAGTTATTGCTAAAGAAATATCTCCTGATTGGCCGGTTGAGGCTGTAAAGGCTCAGGTGGTGGCAGCTAGGACTTATGCTTTGGCTAGTCTCAATAAACACAAGAATGATGGCTATGATGTCTGCGCAACGACTGATTGTCAGGTATATGGTGGTCGGGACAGCGAGGCTAATGGTGCGACGAAAGCTGTAGACGCAACCTATGGTGAGGCAATTTATTATCAAGGCAAATTGATTTCGGCCTATTTTCACAGTAGCTCCGGTGGTTATACTGAAAATAGCGAAAATGTCTGGGGCGGGGCCTATCCCTATCTTCAAGGGGTAGCAGATTATGATCAAAAAGCGCCCTACTATAAATGGGAAAAAAAGTATACTGTTCGTGAACTTGAGGCGTTATTAAAAATTGCCGGTTATAATGTAGGTAGTCTACGTGCTATTGAATTGTCATCACTGACTAAGCAGCCGGTTCATTCAGCTGATCGTGGCGTATCTGGTAGGGTCAAGGAAATTCGTTTTGTCGGAACAAATGGAACAGCCTATATTCCCGGCAATAAAATCCGCAGTATTTTAGCGTTAAATAGCACATTGTTTGACATTGCAGTTATTGTTTCTCTTCAAAAACCTCTTGAATTTGAGATTACTGACAGTGCTGGCGATCACCAGACAAAAGAAGTGGATGTGAATTTACCGGCATATAAGCAAAAGCCCTTTTTGAACGACAAAGGCGGGATCTATCGTATTTCTAATCAGACCAACGATACAGTGGTGTTCAATGGTTCTGGCTGGGGACATGGTATTGGCTTGTCACAGTGGGGGGCAAAAGCAATGGCCGAGACTGCCCCTAAAGGGGATTCTACATATTTTAAAGAGATATTGAAACACTATTATCAAGGTGTGGATATCAAAAAGGCATATAGATAAAGGAGTTTCTTGATGTTCTTATCTGATTATGAATATTACTTACCCGAAAAGCTTATTGCACAAAGCCCAATAGAGCCTAGAGACCATTCGAGACTGATGGTTTTAGAGGCCGAGACGGGTGTGCTTACGCATAAAACTTTTTATAATTTACCGGAATACCTACAGCCAGGGGATACCCTGGTTTTTAATGATACCAAAGTGATTCCCGCAAGGTTGATTGGATCAAAGGCTAGAACCGGTGCGAAAATTGAGGTGTTTTTACTTAACCGGAATAGTGGTAACGAATGGGAGGCCCTCGTCAAGCCGGGGAAAAAGGCCCGTCCTGGTACTGTTGTTGAATTTGGCGAGGAACTTAGCTGTGAAATATTAGATACGACTGATTTCGGTGGCCGTGTTGTAAAATTTAAATATACTGGAATCTTTGAAGAAATACTTGATAAGCTGGGCGAAACGCCCTTGCCGCCCTATATTAAAGAGCAATTGCTTGACAAGGAGCGGTATCAGACTGTCTATGCAAGAGAACGTGGATCGGCGGCTGCTCCAACAGCAGGTTTGCATTTTACAACACATTTAATGAATTTACTAAAGGCTAAAGGGGTCAACTTAGCGTTTGTTACTCTGCACGTAGGTTTAGGCACCTTCCGCCCGGTTACAGTAGAAGATGTAACACAACATGTGATGCATCGAGAATATTATTCAATTTCGCAAGAAACTGCAGATATCATTAATGCTACTAAAGCGAAGGGTAATAAGGTAATCGCTGTTGGAACCACAAGTATTCGAACCCTGGAAAGTTCAAATAGGAATGGCTTAGTTGAGCCGAAAAGCGGTTGGACAGAGATTTTTATTTATCCAGGGTATCAGTTTGAAATTATTGATGCAATAGTTACTAATTTTCATTTACCTAAATCTACCTTGTTAATGCTAATTAGCGCTTTTGCTGGTAGGCATCATGTACTGAATGCATATAAAGAAGCTGTTGAGCAACAATACCGGTTTTTTAGCTTTGGCGATGCTATGTTTATTTACTAAGCTGTGATCGTGTGAGGAGGAACTTTTGTGGCAATCACTTATGAACTTGTTAAACGTTGTTCTAAGACCGGTGCCAGGGCCGGCAGAATATATACACCTCACGGTGTCTTTGATACCCCGATATTTATGCCAGTGGGTACTCAGGCTACCGTTAAAGCGATGTCGCCCGATGAACTGAAGGAAATGGGTGCAGGCATTATCTTAAGCAATACCTACCACCTATACCTTCGGCCTGGCCATGATCTTGTGGCCGAAGCGGGGGGATTACATAACTTTATGAAATGGGATAGGGGTATTTTGACAGATAGCGGTGGTTTTCAGGTTTTTAGTCTGGGACCTTTGCGCAAAATAACCGAGGATGGCGTAACATTTAGGTCGCACATTGATGGCTCCAAGCATTTTTTATCGCCCGAGAAGGCTACTGAAGTCCAGATGGCACTAGGTGCTGATATTATCATGGCCTTTGATGAATGTGTTCCCTATCCAGCTGAGCATGATTATGCCCGAACTTCAACCGAAAGGACGACTCGGTGGGCGGATAGATGCAAGAAGGCTCATACGAGAAAAGACCAAGCGCTATTCGGGATTGTACAGGGCGGTATGTATAAGGATCTGCGAACAATGAGCGCGAACGACTTAGTAGCGCTTGACTTTCCCGGATATGCAATAGGGGGTCTTAGTGTAGGTGAGCCTAAAGCTTTAATGTATGAGATGCTTGACCATACTGTACCATTGCTACCTGCAACTAAGCCGCGCTATCTGATGGGTGTTGGTACGCCGGACTGTCTTATAGAAGGGGTTATGTATGGGATTGATATGTTTGACTGCGTTTTCCCGACGCGAGTTGCCCGTAACGGAACAGTAATGACAAAGTGGGGGCGGTTAGTTGTAAAAAACGCCGCGTATGCGCGCGATTTTAGGCCTATTGATCCTGAGTGTAGCTGTTATGCCTGCCGCAATTTTTCACGTGCTTATATTCGCCATTTGCTAAAAACGGATGAAATATTTGGTTTAAGGCTTACAACTATGCACAATTTGCATTTCTTAATCGATTTCATGAAAAAGATGCGGCAAGCCATTATTGAAGATCGATTCCCTGCATTTAGGCAAGAGTTTTGGGAACATTATAAAACTCATTAGAGGAATTAGCTGCTGACGCGTTGAATTCATGTCAAGAAAATGATACAGGAGGTGAATATTGAAATGTCTCCAGATGTAATTACGGGTCTTGCCCAGTATGGTCCAATAGTATTAATGGGTGTGATTTTCTATTTTTTATTATACCGGCCGCAGAAGAAGGAGCAAAAACGGCGCGCGGAAATGCTTGACAGTCTTAAAAAAGGTGATCGCATTGTGACGATCGGCGGGGTTTATGGTACAATTACCGGATTAACCGATAAATCTGTCACCATAAAGATATCCGAGAAAGTTGAAGTAGATATCTCGCGGACTGCTGTTGCTAGTTTTCAAAATGCCCAAAAAAATGAAAAATAATCAGTTCGGGAATTTGGATTTCCAAACAGTTAAAGACATTAAAAAGGATTTGCGACAACGTATTCTGAGCGAACGCAGGAAGTTATCGGATGATACTATTGTTGACTATAGTAATCAGATAATTAATGCCCTTTTAAAATGGGATATCTATAATAATGCCAATCAGATTATGTTATACACGCCGATGCCTGGCGAGCCACAAATAACAGCTGTTTTTGAGCATGCTTGGACTAATGCTAAACAGGTTAGTGTGCCTCATTTAAGAGATACATGGGGCGTTATGGATGCGGCCGTAATTGATGGCTTTCAAGACTTAATTCCCGGTAAGTTTAAAAATTTGCTTATACCGAATCCGCAAAAACTGTGGATTGTCAATCCAGCTATTATTGAATTAATAGTGATACCTGGGATTGCTTTCGATGAATATGGCTATCGGTTGGGTATGGGAGCAGGTTATTATGATCGATTTTTGCCTACGGCAACAAAGGCAATAACAGTAGGGTTGTGTTGGTCGAAAAATGTTTTACAAAGTGTTCCCAAAGAACCGCACGATCTTTCTGTTCGGTATTTAATAACCGAAAAGGGAATATTTAATTGCAAGAAAGGCAAAATGTAACTGATGTTGCATTTTGCCTTTCCTATTGTAAGCTAATCAAATGACAAGGAGGCAATTGAGTGGAAAAGGTCACATTAGAGAAATTGAAACAAGATTACGAGATTAATGTTTATTTATCTCGTAGTACCGAGTATTTAAGCCAGCTCGGTTTTACTGAACATGGACGGCGCCATGCGACGATCGTTGCCGATCGGGCGTATTATATTCTAAACTGCCTTGATTATAGTGAACGTGATTGTGAAATTGCTGCAGTTGCTGGTTACCTGCATGATATCGCAAATATGGTGAACCGTTATAATCATGGAGGTACAGGCGCAGTGATTGCTTATGAAAAACTGGTGCGGATGGGGATGCCGCCGGAAGAAATTGCTCTGGTAATTTCAGCAATTGGCAATCATGAAGAAGAACGCGGTAATGCTGTAAATCATGTTGCTTCAGCATTAATCTTATCTGACAAATCTGATGTTTTTCGCGCGCGAGTTACGACAAAGGATTTTGCAAAATTTGAAATACATGACCGTGTGAATTATGCAGCTGATAATAGCATTATTAAAGTTGACAAAAAACTGCAGACAATAACCCTTGAAGTCAAAATTGATACACATATATGTCCGGTTATGGAATATTTTGAGATATTTTTGTCACGAATGGTTATGTGTCGGCGAGCCGCAGAGTTTTTAAATTGCCGGTTTGGGCTAATTATAAACGACAATCGTTTATTGTAGAGTATATCCATTGATTGACAGTGTCATAATAATCCAGATATAATACTTGTGGATGAAGTTGATGATTAGACAAGATTGGGGGAGAAACTTTTGAGATGGGGGAATATGACTAAATTCCTAATAGCTGCAGCCGCAATTATTGGCTTGTTTTGCTATTATATTTTGCCCCTTGCTACTTCTATCAAACAGGGTCTTGATTTACAGGGTGGAACTCACGTTGTGTTGGAAGCGGTAGATACACCAGAGGCCAAAGTGGATGAAGATGCGGTGCAACGTGTTGTTAAAATTATTGAACGACGTGTAAATGAACTGGGATTAACAGAGCCCATCATCCAGCGACAGGGTGATAGGCGGATTATTGTTGAGTTGCCCGGCGTAAAAGATCCGGAAAAGGCAATTGATATGTTGGGTAAAACTGCTCTCTTGGAATTTCAAGATGAAAGTGGCGCTACCGTTTTAACAGGTAAAGATTTAAAAGATGCCAAGGCGCAGATTGATCCATCAAAAAGAAACTTAGTATCCTTGGAGTTCTCTGACGAAGGCGCAAAACTATTTGCTGACTTGACGGCTAAGAATGTTGGTAAACATATTGCCATCTTGTTGGATAAACAGGTGTTAACAAGTCCTGTTGTGGAAGAAGCTATCCCGAGTGGTAAAGCAGTGATCACCGGTAATCGGTCAATCGAAGAAGCGCAGCAATTAGCTATTCTGCTACGGTCTGGTTCGCTGCCAGTTAAAGTTGATGTATTAGAGACCAGAACAGTTGGCCCAACTCTTGGACAAGACTCTAAGGAAAAAAGCCAGTTTGCCTTTACTGTGGGTACAGCGGCGATAGTAATATTCATGTTGCTCTTTTATCGTCTGTCAGGTTTAGTGGCCAATATTTCTCTGCTGTTATATGTATTAATGGTGTTGCTTGCACTAAAGATGTTGAATGCGACTTTAACGCTACCTGGTATTGCGGGCATTATTTTGTCTATTGGTATGGCAGTTGATGCAAACGTATTGATATTTGAACGTTTCAAAGAAGAATATCGTGCGGGCAAGACCTTGCGGGCGGCCATGGATGCTGGATTTAATCGTGCGTTTACTACGATTCTTGACTCGAATCTTACAACGTTAATTGCAGCAGGTGTTTTATTCTTCCTGGGTACAGGCCCGATTAAAGGCTTTGCGATTACGCTTGGCATCGGCATTCTTCTAAGTATGTTCACAGCACTAACAATAACCAGACATATGCTAAAGCTGCTGATGAATGCCAACGTAATTAAAAACGGCAAAGTATTTGGGGCGTAGGGGGGATTTACAATGAAATTCGATATTGTTGGCAAACGATACTGGTGGTTCCTGCTCTCCGCGCTGATTTTAATACCGGGACTAATTTCGATGGCTGTGCAGGGGTTTAACTTAGGTATTGATTTCACTGGTGGCACTCTGCTCGATTTAAAATTTGCTCGTCCGGTGACTGTTGTGGAAGTGCGGGATGTTTTGAAAGATCATCAAATGGAAAATAGTACAATACAGCTGGCAGCGACCGGTCAGGTGGAATCAGCAACTAATGTATTGATTAGAACTCATGTCCTAGGAGAAGATGAAAGACGGATTGTCTTGAATGATGTGGGCGAAAGGCTTGGCGCTTTTGAAGTATTAAGGGTAGAAAAAGTCGGTGCAGTTGTGGGAGAAGAGCTTACTCGCAACGCGATTCTTGCCGTCATCCTTTCATGGGTTTTTATGATAGTGTATATTACCTATCGGTTTGAGTTCAAATTTGCGGTATCAGGAATTCTTACGCTTGTGCATGATGTTTTGATTATGTTAGGCGCGTTCTCATTATTGCAGAAGGAAGTTGATGCTACTTTTGTAGCAGCACTTTTGACCATTATAGGTTATTCAATCAATGATACAATCGTCATATTTGACCGTATTCGCGAAAACTTAAAGACTCACCGCAAAGGTGAGGGCTTCAAAGAGTTAGTTAATCGCAGTATTTGGCAGACAATGACGCGGTCAATCTATACAGTTCTTACCGTTCTCTTTGCCGCCACATCTTTATACGTTTTTGGCGGTGAGACCACCAAGAATTTTTCGCTTGCGCTTATAATCGGCGTATCTGCCGGGGCATATTCTTCTATATTTATCGGGAGCCCAATCTGGGTAATGTGGAAAGAGTATGTTGACCGTCAGCGCCTAGTTGCCAGGTCAAAAGGCGCTAAATAATACATAGTCATTGTAGCGGCTGTTGGTGAAAACCAACAGCCGCTATTTTATCCGATGACTAAGCCGCTCTAAGACTCCCCCTCTTCTGTAAGTGAAGTAAGTCCTTGGATCCGGTTTGGGCAGGATTCAGGTGGAGTTAAAACTCCATCTGAACCAAGTCTCACTTTATTCACCAACCTGTGATCGGTTTAATATCATGTAGCAACAAAGGTGGTGATACAATGTGGATGTTACTGCCGGCGCTTTGCATTGCTGTGGCTCACATTGCTGGTGACAATATAGCTGTCGTTCCTGATATGGCTGTGAGTGCTGGAACTGATATTTACATAACTACAATCGTTGCCTACATGTTATTTGGCTCACTCATCGCCGGATTGTCTGCATGGATCGGTGTTAAATCCGGCTATGAGCTATTGGTAGTGGTTAAGCGGTTATTTGGGTGTCGTGGGAAGAAGATGCTAGCAATTGTTATCTTGGCTGTCTGTATTCCAGCGAGTGCGTTGACAGGTGGCTATTATAGTGGGTGGGCCTTGTATAAGATTATCGGCTTAACACCTTTTTGGGGTATGCCGCTATCTTTATTGCTTTTTTCGGTATTGGCTGCCGGGTATGGGACTGAGCTTTTGAAGCTATCCAATTATATTAGTTTATTGCTTGTTCCGCTCATCGTAGTCATGATGTTCGCTAGCGACCTAAAGGCTGTAGCAAGTATGAATATAACGTGGAATGTCGATTGGTTATTAGTCTGTGCGCTTATTGGATATAATGTAGGAGGAATGAGGCCTGTTTTGGTGGTAGAAACGGCAACTTATTTGGCTCAGAAAGGGTATAAGGCGATACTGCTGGTTATATTAGCTAAGCTATTTGAAGGTATACTGACTTTGTTTGTTGCTCACCTTGTTTTAATTTCACAAGCATATGGACCACTGGCATTGTCCGGGGCTTTTACCAGCAGTTTTGATAATAGAGCAGTGTTCTTTTTTGATATTATTCTATTTTGCACATTTATGAATACGATGGCTCCAGCTATGATGGTTAATGCTAAACAGGTAAGTATTTTAACCGGCGTCTCGTTTTGGCCCGCACTTTCCATAGCGGCATTCATGGTTTACTTAGGGACTTTTGCTGATTTTAACACGATAATTCTGCTTATGAGTATTACTGGCCTAATCATGGCAGCTTTTATTATTTATACTGCATATTTTTTACATAAGAACGGGATTAAACAGTCATAATAAAACTGTAGATTCACAAGTAAAGGGTGTAATATCTTGTTATTAAACTTCTTTGCATTATTCGTGATGCTTATTGGGCTGTTTTTTACTTTGTCGCCGAGGATACCGGGAACACTAATTATTGTTGGTGTTGCCTTTTTTTATAGTGTGTTTACTGGATTATCAACTCTAACTACCTGGATGATTGTTCTATTAGTAGGATTATCGCTATTGGCCGAGGTTGGTGGGAGAATGGCAAGGATTTATTTAACGAAGGACTTTGGGATTTCAAGAGTATTCAGTACTGATGCAACCGCAGGAAACGTAGCTGGAATCGTTGCGACGGATGCTTTATTTGGTCCATTGCTTGGAGCTGCAATTTGGGAGATAGTTGTTGGTAAAACGTTCTTTCCACGATGGGATATGATTGGAAAGGTGCTTGTAAGATTAACTTATATTGCATTTTTTCGATTTGGATGTGGTTTGATTATGGTTGTGCTCATATCGAAATATATTTTACGCTAATGGACAGCATTTTTTGGCTATCCGCCTATCTTTTCAAGTTGTTGTTAAGTTATACCAGCAGCATTAGAAGTATTCGGGATGGACAAAATAAGAAAAAAATGCGGGAGGGGTTTCGTTGAAATCGTATCATAAGCTCATCCGGCACGATGGAAACCGGGAACTATTTCGGGCAGTAGAAATGTCAGTGATTGCTCTTGAGAATGGATACCCCTTTCATATTCATGTCCAAGGTCTGCGTGGTACGGGCAAAACTAGCATTATGCGGGCAGTAAAAGATATTATGCTCCCAATAGTTAGAATAAAGGGTTGCATGTACAACTGCCATCCATTAGAGCCCCACTGCCCAGAGCACCGCAATTTGTCGCGTGAGGCGATTGCCTTTATTGGTACAGAGACTGTTCCATGTCCTTTTCTAGAGATATCGCACTCGGCTAAGGTTGGGACGGTCGTAGGAAGTATTGACCTTGCAAAACTTACTAATAAAACGGATGCTGTTGCAGCCTTGCTACCGGGGACGATTCCTAAGGCCCATCGTGGAATCATTTTTGTCGATGAAATTAACCGGCTTGCTGATACATCACCTGAAATCGCAGATGTTTTGTTGGATTTAATGGGAACTAAGCCTGGTAGAATTCAAGTAGAAGAGACTGGAATGCCCACGGTTGAACTGCCTGTTACGGTGGCTGTGTGGGCGGCTTCTAATCCTGATGAAGACCCGGGCCCGCTTGCCCAAATTCGTAAACAATTAGCCGACCGTTTTGACCTTGCAGTTAATATGGGAAGACCTAGTGATCATAATGCAGTCATGGCTATTCTCGATTATAAAGGAACCTGTGATTCAAAGAACGACGGTAAACCCTTTACTGTAGCCGGGAAATTAGATGATATAACAAGCGATCGTATGATAAAAAATGTATTTGCAAGTATTTATGTAGATTTTGGCTTGGAAAGTTTAAGGGCAGTTGAGGGCATGGAGAAAGCTGCTAGCTTGTCTGCCTTAATCGCTGGACGGTCAGCGATAACTATTGAGGATATATCCGGTACAGTACCTTTGGTTTTGAATAATCGAGCTGATAATGCAACAATCACTAATATTTTGAAGTACCTAGACAATATAAATGTAAATAATTCAGCGAGTAAATTTCCAGAGCCATTACAAATTCGCGAGCAAATTGCGGAAGATTTAACAGACAAGTATGAGAGCACAGTAACCTTATGCGGAAAACTTTGGAATGGCTTCAAAAGAATATTTAATGTAAATAAATACGCGGCTAGGCCATTGATCGATCCCCCTTTACCTAATAAAACTAATCCTGCAAAACCGTCAGCATCGCCAAATCCGGGAAAGAGGTCCAAAGCGTCTCGAGGCAATAACGATGCGGGTAGTATGACTGCTAATGCAAATGTGCCGACACAAGCGGTAAAAACAACGCCAGCAGAAAGAGCGGAAGACAATATTATTGACCCGACGCACACGGTTATCAAGGCTCCTCCTAACAAAGCAACCCCTTTGTCCGCACTCTCAATCGAACAATTTGTAACAAGTGAGGATAAAAAATCTGATGGCTGAGATTCTATGGGATTTTACAAGTTCTTGTTTTTTGCCTAGCATGGCTTTGCCGGCTAATAAAGTTGCAGATCTATTAGCAAAAAACAAAGGGGTTCGGGTGGGAGAGTGTGCTGTCGTAAGCAGAAACATGCACACTTTCCATCCGAACACGCCGGAGAAGGTTAACGTTTTGCAGAGTGTAGATGCCGGTCAGGCATTCTATCAACGCAAAGAGGTAGGAAGTATCTTTCACATTGATGTATTCCACCAATGCGGTAAGGTCGATCACCATTTGGTAGCCGCTCTTATTAAAAAAGCTGTTGACGCATATAACTTACATTTTTCAGTTAATAAAATGCTGTTTAATAATAATACTTGTGATGTTTTAGAAGCTGACCATATTGATATTCAGACTGGTATGGGCGGGGGAAGAATTACCGGAAGTCTAACTTATGGGCAGAAATTATCATTACGAAGGGCTCATGAGAATCATGTTCACATAGCAGTAGCTTCTACCAATAATCATATAGCAAGTCTATTTTATATCATCTTGGCAGTAGAGGAAGCTGTTCTAGCAGCAGGACTTGAACTTAGGTGCAATGAATATATCACTCATTTAAAGGGAAACAAGGGTAAGTCTATCGATAACTCGCCTTATACAGACCAATCAGATTCATTTTTGCAGGAAAAGAAAACAGGAAATATGCCGCCAGCTATTAAGAAACAACAGTTCGCCCAAGATTCAGTCATCTTAACTGACAATTTTGATACTATACAAGATGTTAAAGAGATGCTGACTGAAATCGCGAACGATCATAATCGAAAAAAGATTGAGAAGAAGTTTGATAATAATGGCAATGTAAATCAAATGATTAATTCCTTGTCTGGGATGGGGATTGTTGAGATTAAAGGAGAAAAACTTAGTATTACACCTTATGGTAAAGAATTTAAGCAGCATCTAGATAGAAACTTACCCGAGGTTCAGGTGTATATCCGCCAGATGTTAAAGTCTCTAAAGCCGGTTTCAAGACAAGCAGGTAGTATAAGAAGCTCCGCTGTCAATGAGAAGTTTGGCAGAGGGCCAAAAATTCTAACGTCCTTTGTTGAAAATGCGAATTATGCCGAATTCGCTGTAGCTGAATCGGTCATGTCGGCAGCACAGCGCAAGGTTCAGTTAAGTAGTGAAAATCTAAGCTTCAACCAGTCTGACCTGTACGTCTACGTTAGGCAGAAAAGGCCTAAATCCGAAGTTCTATTGGTGATTGATGCGAGTGCAAGTATGAAAGGACAGCGAATCTTGGCTGCTAAGTTTCTTGTTCGCCATTTACTCCTTTCTACTCTTGATCGCATTGGAGTAATTACTTTCCAAAATGATAAAGCCTGTCTACAGGTTCCTTTTACACGAGACTATCAGCAGGTTGAAGATAGTCTGCGGGAAATAAAAGTTGCTGGCGCCACTCCTCTAGCACTAGGGTTGAAAAATAGTCTTAGTTACTTACAGGGAGTGAAGAATAATAATCCTCTTATCATTTTGTTGACAGATGGAGTACCAACTTTGCCGGATATGAGTCGAGATCCAATAGCAGATGCCCTATTTTACGCTGAAAGGGTTAATGAAGCAGGTTATGACTTTATGTCAATTGGATTAAAGCCCCATAGCAACTTTTTAGCTAAGTTAACAGATGTCGCTGGTGGCAAAATTTATCTGTTTGATGAATTAGAAAAACAGGTATTGATTCAGGCAGTGTGGACCGAACGTGGTGGGCGCTGCTTATAATCAGTACCTTTTCTCTTTTTACAGCAGGATTCGGCTGAATTTACGAGAATTATTATGATTATGCCGTATAAACTGGTTTTTTATATTCTTATCTATTATATTATACGCATATAGGGGGAACCATGGCAAAGCAGCGCAAATTATGGCGCTTCGCATCAACTAATCATGAGCTAAAAAAATATTTGGCTGAAAAATTACGAATTTCGGGAGTCATAGCGCAAATATTGCTTAATCGTGGTTTGGGTGACGAGGATGAGGCTACCGAATTCTTATTTGGCAAGCTTGACAGTCTGCATGATCCGTATTTGTTAAAAGACATGCAAATAGCAGTTCAGCGAATACAATGTGCCATTGAAAATCAAGAAAAAATAACAATATATGGTGATTATGACGTAGATGGAGTTACGTCAACAGCTCTGATTTTTCGAGTATTAAAGCGACTAGGGGCCATTGTTGAATATTACTTACCCGATAGACAAAATGAGGGATATGGCTTAAACTGCACCGCCCTTGAGCTGATTTATAAAAGTGGAACTTCTTTATTGATCACAGTTGACTGTGGAATTAACGCCATTGAGGAAGTTTCCGCTATTGGAAACAAGATAGATATCATTATTTCCGATCACCATCAGCCTTCAGCCATCTTGCCGAAAGCTTGTGCGGTTATCAATCCAAAACGCAAGGATTGTACATATCCAGATAAAAAATTGGCCGGTGTTGGTGTAACGTTTAAATTGTGCCAGGCACTCTGGTCGTTGTTTTGCAAGGATGTTAACGATATTTTTGATTACCTTGATCTTGTTGCTATCGGTACAATCGCTGACATAGTTCCATTATTAGGTGAGAACCGAATAATGGTCAAATCAGGACTTCTTCGTTTAAAATCAACTAGTAACCAAGGTTTGCGTGCTCTTTTGCATAGTGCTAATCTAGAAGATGTTGATTCGGGCAAAGTCGGTTTTATAATTGCCCCGCGCCTAAATGCAGCAGGGCGGATTGGCCAGGTCACTGCCGGGGTTGAACTTTTGATTACTGAAGATAAAGAGCGTGCGGCTGAATTAACGCTATATATTGAACAGCAAAATGCTTTGCGACAAGCAGTCGAAAAAGATATTTTAGCAGCTGCAGAAGCAATGATGGCTGATTATGATTTACAAACTAACAAAGTGATTGTGTTGTCAGGTGTAGACTGGCATTTTGGTGTTATTGGAATTGTCGCTTCAAGATTGTTAGACAAATATTTCAGACCGGTAATAATAATTAATGAAAAGGACGGTATTGGAAAAGGATCATGCCGCAGCATTCCGGGCTTTGACATGTTTTACGCATTAAATGCATGTTCTGATCTTCTCATAAAGTTTGGTGGCCATCCCTTGGCCGCTGGTTTAAGTATTAGTTTGGATAAGATAGCAGAGTTGCGTGAGCGTTTAAATAACATTGCAAGCCAAATCTTACAAGATGATGACTATATACCAACTCTGAAGATTGATGAGTTGGTGTCATTACAGGAAATTAATACAGCTTTCTTAGAGGAGCTAGCTTGTTTATCACCCTTCGGGATGGGTAATCCAAGGCCTGTTTTTGTAAGCCGTGGTGTCATACCCGAGAACGCAAAAACTATCGGTCGAGAAGGGCAGCACTTAAAAATGACGGTACGGCAACAGCATATATGCCAAAATGTTATTTCCTGGGAAATGGGTTCTATGGTAAATCAGCTTTTAGATCATTCAAAGATCGATGTAGCTTTCGCTCCGGAATTTAACGAATGGCAGGGCAGACGAAATATTCAGCTCAATGCAAAGGATATAAAGCAGACTATCGGTAATCAAAGTGGAAATAATAGGAATATGGAATTGGAAAGAATTGTAGTAGGTCAAGTTTATCTGGTCTTAAAATCACTCAAAGTAAAGCAAGAAGTTACTTGGACTACCAGTCAAATTTCGGCCCGGATTACTTCCTGTTATGGAACAGAGTTAACATGCGATGGGATCGATTTGGCATTAAGGATACTCGAGGAACTTGGTCTAATTTCAGTGAATTCTTTAAATGATAGTCATAGGTTATCACTATTGCCTACCCCTGCAGAAAAGTTGAACATTGAGAAATCGAGTACATTTAGGGAAGGTAGATTAGCGCAGCAGTTTATGATTGGTAACAAGAACGGGAGGGCTTAACGTGGATTTAAAAGAAAAAATTAGAGTTATTTCTAATTTTCCGAGCGACGGGATTAGATTTAAGGATATTACAACATTGCTTAACGATGGAGCGGCTTTTCAATATGCTATAAATGAGCTTGCCAAGCGATTCAAAGACGAAAAAATTGATTATGTAGTTGGGCCTGAAGCTCGCGGCTTCGTTATAGGCGCACCTGTTGCATATGTGCTGGGGGCGGGTTTTGTACCAGTTCGAAAGCCAGGCAAGCTTCCGGCGGAAACTCTTGATTATAGATATGACTTGGAGTATGGGAAGGATTCTTTAGAGATTCATAAGGATGCGATCAAGCCTAATAGCAGAGTTTTAATTGTGGATGATTTGCTGGCAACAGGAGGAACGACCAGGGCTACGATTCATCTTGTGGAAGCGCTTGGAGGTAAGGTCGCTGGTCTGGGCTTTGTTATTGAACTCTCGTATCTTCATGGTCGTGAAAAACTCGCTGGTTATGATATTACAACACTGGTGACGTACTAGATGAATTTCTTTGATTGTTAAGCCGGTCTAAAAAGCGAATATCCAACAAGTGCTGTTTAGAGCGGCTTGATAAGATATAAATATAACAGCTGAAATAATTGTCATATGAGGTGTGTAATGGGCAGCGAATCAATTATCAGTATTGAAGATATTAAAAATAAAATTTTGTCATATGAGCCCGATGCTCCAATATCTTTAGTACAAAAAGCTTTCGAATTTGCTCGCGATGCCCATAGCGGTCAACTGCGTATTTCTGGCGAAGACTATATATATCATCCGGTCGGCCTTGCCAAGATTTTGGTCGATTTACAGATTGATGCGGTAACAATAAGTGCTGCTTTACTGCATGATGTCGTCGAAGATACTAGCTATTCTCTTGAGGAAATAGAAAAAATCTTTGGTGAAGAGATTGCCAGAATGGTTGATGGAGTAACTAAACTTAGCCGCATTGAATATAAGTCAAAAGAAGAACAGCAGTTAGAGAATTACCGAAAAATGTTTCTTGCAATGGCTAAGGATATCCGCGTTGTTTTGATAAAGCTGGCCGATCGTTTGCACAATATGCGAACATTAAGTTATATGCCAGAGCATAAGCAACGTCGCATAGCACAAGAAACGTTAGAGATATTTGCGCCTTTGGCGCATCGTTTGGGTATTTCGAGTATTAAATGGGAATTAGAGGACCGATCGTTTCGATATTTAGAACCGGAAAAATACTATGAATTAAGCGAAAAGGTCAAGCAAAAACGGCAGGAACGCGAAAAACTGGTTAATGAGTCGATTAAAATCCTGATAGACCGACTGAACGCTGTTGCTATTAAAGCCGAAATACAGGGGCGGCCGAAGCATTTTTACAGCATTTACAAGAAAATGATTAAGGGGAATAAAGAATTAAGTGAAATCTATGACTTGTCAGCAATACGGATTGTAGTTGACACAGTAAAAGATTGCTACGGTGCTTTGGGTACCGTGCATACTTTATGGAAGCCATTGCCAGGCCGCTTTAAAGATTATATTGCCATGCCTAAATCTAATATGTATCAGTCGCTGCATACGACAGTTCTGGGAATTGATGGCCATCCGTTAGAGATTCAAATAAGGACATGGGAGATGCACCGTATTTCTGAATATGGCATTGCCGCGCACTGGCGCTATAAAGAGGGCGGGCGAGGTAATAAAGAATTTGAGCAAAAATTGTCATGGTTGCGCCAATTACTTGAGTGGCAACAGGATCTAAAAGATCCACGCGAGTTCATGGAAAGAATTAAACTCGATGTTTTTTCTGATGAAGTTTTTGTTTTTACTCCGCGTGGTGATGTAATCGATCTTCCAGCTGGTTCTGTGCCTATTGATTTTGCGTATCGCATCCATACAGATGTCGGGCATCGTTGCGTTGGGGCCAAAGTAAACGGTAAGATTGTTCCGTTGGAATATAAGCTTGTCAATGGGGATATAGTCGAGATTATTACTAGCAAGCAAAATAACGGTCCTAGCAGAGATTGGCTTAATATCGTTGTGTCACCTGATACCCGAAGTAAAATCAGGCTTTGGTATAAAAAGGAAAAACGTGAAGAGAATATTGCTAAAGGGCGCGAATCGATTGAACGGGAGTGTAAACGACTCGGCTATGACTGGAAAGAACTGACTAAGAATGATAGGCTTAACGATGTAGCAAAAAAGTTCAACTTATCAAATGAAGATGATATGTTTGCGGCCCTGGGTTATGGTGGAGTAACCTCTCATGGAGTGATGACAAAGCTCATAGAGTTCTATAAAAAAGAACTAAAGAATACTCTCCCGCCTGATTTGTCGCAGATATTGGCTCACATGAAACCTAAACATAGTAAGAGTAAAGCGAGTCATGGCATTTTGGTTGAAGGTGAGGCTGGTGTGCTAGTACGGCTGGCGAAATGTTGCAATCCAATACCTGGCGATGCGATTGTCGGCTATATTACAAAAGGGCGCGGTGTTTCAATTCATCAGGCAGATTGTCCTAACATTTTAAATCAGCCGGAAGAATATGAACGAATGGTTGAAGTTGCGTGGGATATAGCGACTGATAGTACATATAAAGTTACTATTGAAGTACTTTGCACGGATCGGCCAGGAATGCTAACGAATGTGATGATGGTTCCATCAGAATCCAAGACGAATATTTCCTCAGTGAATGCTAGAGTTCACAAAAATAAAACTGCAACAATTACGCTGATTTTGGAAATAAAGAGCTTACAGCAATTAGAAAATATTATGACAAAGATGCGCCGCATAAAAGATGTATTTAGTGTTTATCGTGCGGCTCAAAATACAGGTGGGATGAGATGAGAGCAGTCGTACAACGTACAGATAAGTCTAGCGTTACTGTTAATAATATCAATATAGCTTCTGTTGGTTGTGGGCTGACAGTATTACTTGGTGTTGGTGCTGATGATAATGAGGCTGATGTTAAATATCTTGTAGAAAAGATTGTTAATCTCCGAATTTTTCCAGACGATCAGGGAAAGATGAATTTGTCTTTACTTGATATCAAGGGTGAGTTACTAGTGGTTTCACAGTTTACTCTATATGCTGACTGCAGAAAGGGCCGTAGGCCAAGTTTTGATGGCGCTGCCCATCCTGACATAGCTAAAGCCTTATATATGCAATTTATTACCCTTTGTGAAAGTTTTGGAATTAGAGTTGCTTGTGGTCAATTTCAGGCGGAGATGATTGTTCGGCTTGATAATCACGGACCGGTTACGATGCTACTTGATAGTAAAAGAACTTTTTAGGGAGGCGAAATATGAGAACGATACAATTTCAGCTTGGGCATTTAGGGGCTAATTGTTTTTTACTATATTGTGAAAAGAGTTTAGAGGCGGCAGTCATTGATCCTGGTGGTGATCCAACTGAAGTACTTGCTGTCATTGCAAGAGAAAAATTGACAGTAAAGTATATCATCAATACGCATGGTCATGCGGATCATATTGCGGGTAATGAAAAGCTGAAGCAAGCGACAGGAGCAGCCATATTAATTCACGCTGCTGATGCTGAGATGCTGACAAGTGCCCGACATAATTTATCAATATATATTGGCAATAGTATCCAGTTTGAACCAGCCGATTTATTGTTAAAGGATGGCGATGTCATTCGTTTTGGTAGTGTTGAATTAAAAGTAATTCATACGCCCGGTCATACACCAGGCGGGATTTGTTTGCTGGCCAATGGTGTTTTGTTTAGTGGCGATACGCTGTTTCATGAATCAATCGGACGGACTGATTTTCCAGGCGGTTCCTATAGTGCGCTAATTCAAAACATAAAAGAGAAGTTATTGAGTATACCTGATACTACCAAGGTTTTTCCCGGTCATGGATCGGAAACGTCGATTGGATGGGAACGAAGAATGAATCAATTTATCCAGTAGGATTGGACAGGTGAGCTTTATGGTTAAGTCTCAGATTAACTGGATAAAGGTAGCCATACTAGGTATTGCTTTTTATATAGCTAGCTTGGTCTCGGCCATCTATATTCCAATCATTATTGCCATTGTACTAGCATTTATCTTAAATCCTTTAGTGGATTTGTTATGTAAAATTCGGATTAAATCGTTTATTATGCCGCGAGGACTGGCTATATTATTGTCATTCCTGTTTGCGGGTGTATGTTTAACAATTATTGCTACTTTTGTATTTATGCCATTTGTTCATGAATTTGAAAAATTTGTTGCTAATTTACCGTATTTAATCCAAAAAATTCAACAGATAACGATAGCTATAGAAGCGCGCGCAAGTGAAGTGACTCTGCCGGCCAATCTCTCTAGTTTGGTGCAACAAACAGTATCCAGTGCTGCTTCATTCTCAGTAGGTTTAGTCAGAAAGATTGTTAATTCAATTTTCGATTTGGCTTCTAGAATTATTGAAATGGTGGTTGTGCCCGTATTGGCATATTATTTTATGAAGGACTGGAAATATTTAAAGGAAAGCTTTGTTTCAATATTTTCAGTTGATAAGAGAAATGAGATTCACACAATAATCGATGAGATGGCTGCTGTTATCAGTGGGTATATACGCGGTCAATTTTGGATTAGCATTTTGATTGGACTCACTGTTTTCTGCGGCATGTATTCATTAGAAGTAGAATATCCTCTCGTGCTGGGATTATTGGCGACACTCACCGAGACGATTCCAATTGTTGGCCCCATCATTGGTGCGATACCGGCAATATTGTTGGCTTTTTTAACATCACCCGCTCTGGCCGTCAAGGTACTGCTTTTCTTTATTATTGTTCATCAGATTGAAAACCATATTATTGTTCCTAATGTTATGGGGCATACAATCGACCTACACCCGGCAACAATTATCATTGTTCTGCTCATCGGGGGGCAGCTTTATGGTATTATGGGTATGTTGCTAGCAGTACCGGTGGCAGCATTATTGAAAGTTATATGCCGCTATTTATGGTATTATAAATGAAATGATAGTGAACAATGGCACAGTCAAGATTAATGAGAAGGCTAGGTGAATTGAGTGATAAATATAGACGACCTTAGGCAGAAGTTCCATGACCGGCAATATAAGTTAACCCCACAACGACAAATTATTCTTCAAGCTTTTCTTGACAATCACGATAAACATTTATGTGCCGAAGATGTCCATAATATTGTCCGGCAAAAGTACACGGATATTGGTCTGGCAACTGTGTATCGGACGTTAGAAATATTCAGTGATTTAGATATTCTACATAAAATGGATTTTGGTGATGGGCGCAGTCGCTATGAAATTAATGAATCTTCAAATCCTCATCAGCATCATCATCTTATTTGTTTATCTTGTGGAAAGGTTAAAGAATTTGAAGGAGACTTGCTTGAAACGCTTGAAAGTGTTATTTCGCGAAAAAGCAATTTTAAAATTGTTGATCACCAAGTCAAATTCTATGGTTATTGTCGGGAGTGCCAGGACAAGTGCTAATAAAGCATTTCGTTTTAAATGGTGCGGATACTATCATAGCTAAGGCGATTAATGACGTCATGGTTTTATTTGGTATTACTGAAAATAAAATAAATTGTAGGCAAGAAGATGGTGCAAGTACCTGGCTGCCAGCAGATACTGTATTGGTCAAAAGCAAAATTGATAGTCAGGAACCAATACAAGTAAACACCGAATTTATCTATCGCTTGGACGACGGTTCAATGAAGTGTTTAAAACAAGTGAATCACGTTACATCAGAGTGTGAGCCGCCTGTTTCGGCCTATAAGCGCCTAACTAAATTGAATACTCTTGCTGCCATGTGTCAAATTACTGGACAAGATCCTGGCCCTTGGGGTATTCTCCATGGTGTTAGACCAACTAAGTTAGTTCACCGACTTCTGGACCAAGGATTGTCGCAGAATGATAGTAAAGCGATGATTTCGAATCAGTATGCTGTTGCGGGAACAAAGGCAAAATTAGTTACTGATATTGCGATACGGCAACGGTTGTTCTTCGCTCTTAACCGCTCTGCTCCAAAAGCAGTAAGTATATATGTGGGTATTCCTTTTTGTCCTTCCAGATGTTTGTATTGTTCTTTCCCAGCGTATGTTCTACCTAATGATGATAGAATTGACGTTTTCTTAACTGCTTTAAGGAAAGATATTGAAGCTGCATGTAATCTTATAAGACGGTATAATTTGACTGTAGAAAACATTTATATTGGTGGAGGAACGCCTACAAGCTTGAGCAACAAGCATTTTAAGGGGTTATTATCTAGCGTCAGCGACCACTTTATTACAAGTTCGACGCGGGAGTTTACAGTTGAGGCAGGACGTCCTGATAGTATCAATGAAGAAAAAATTGATACTATGAGAGCTTATAACGTGTCGCGTGTAAGCATAAACCCGCAATCCATGCAACAAAAAACTTTAAATCTTATTGGACGAAATCATACTGTTGAGGATATAATAAATACATTCGGTAAAATAAGGCAGTCAGGTATTCCACTGATTAATATGGATGTTATCGCCGGGTTGCCAGGGGAAGATGTGCAAGATGTTGCTGATACCATGGCCCAAATTAAGGCTTTAAATCCTGATAATCTAACCGTGCATACCTTGGCAGTAAAAAAAGGGTCAATTCTTAAAACGGAGATCGCACATTATTTAAAACCAACCTCTCTCCAAGGAGAGAATATCCAACATATGTTAGATATTGCCGAACAGTATGCGTGCCAAATGAACATGCATCCTTACTATCTGTATCGACAAAAATACATGATGGGTAATCTCGAAAATGTCGGTTATGCTAAGGCTGGTGCAGAATGCCGGTACAATGTTCAGATTATGGAGGAACGACAGACAATCATTGGTATAGGCCCTGCAGCTGCCACTAAGGCGGTTAATGTTTCTAACTGGAGATTAAAAAGTTGCTATAATGCTAAGGATTTACTATCCTATATACATAATGTGGATGTATACACTGGCAGACGGGATCAACTTCTTGCAGCTTTGTTTGCACGAAATGAGGAGGAATATTAGGATGTTGACAACAGGTCCGCGTGGAACCAAGGATATATTGCCAGCAACAGTTGGCTATTGGCGATATATTGAAAATACCGCGCGTGAAATATGTAGTCTGTTTAATTATCAAGAAATAAGAACACCAATCTTTGAACATACTGAATTGTTTTTGCGAGGAATTGGGGAAACAACCGATATTGTTGAAAAAGAGATGTACACCTTTACAGACAGAGGCGAACGTAGTATTACGCTGCGGCCAGAAAACACTGCAGCCGTTGTTCGATCGTTTTTGGAAAACAAAATCTATGCTGATTCGCAACCGACAAAATTATTTTATATTGGGCCAATGTTTCGCTATGACAGGCCGCAAGCTGGTCGATTCCGTCAGTTTCATCAGTTCGGCATTGAAGCATTGAGTGCCAAAGGGCCTGCAATTGATGCTGAAATCATTATTTTAGCAGTGCAATTTTTAGAAAAGCTTGGGCTGCAAGAGCTGAAGCTTTATCTTAATTCTGTAGGGTGCCCAACCTGCCGCCCGGTCTATCGGGAAAGGTTGCAGGACTATCTTAGAAATAATCTTTCCGATTTTTGTGGGGACTGTCAATCGCGTTTTGGACGAAATCCAATGCGTATACTTGATTGTAAGAACTCGCGGTGCGGGCAGCTTTCACAAGGCGCACCGGAAATGGCCGACTGTTTATGCGAGGATTGCAAAGACCACTTTGAGGGCTTAAAGCAGTTATTAAGTGCAGCTAACATTGAATTTAAGCTGAATCCCCGCTTAGTTCGTGGTCTTGATTATTACACTAAAACTGCTTTTGAAATACAATATGAGCCGCTTGGGGCACAAAGTGCTGTATGTGGTGGTGGCCGATATGATGGCTTGGTAGCCGAGTGTGGTGGAACGGATACACCTGGAATTGGTTTTGCAATCGGGATGGAAAGAGTTTTGCTAGCGCTTGAAAAGCAATCATTATTGCCTACAATAGATAACAAGTTAGCAATCTTTGTAGTAACACTTGGTGAACAGGCAAAGCCTTTCGCATTTAAATTGTTATGTGAGCTAAGAAGATCAGGGATAACAGCTGATATGGACTTTATGAATCGCAGTCTAAAAGCCCAAATGAAATTGGCTAATAAATGTATGGCAAGCTATGTAGCCATTATCGGGGATGATGAGGCTGCCCAGAATAAAGTTATGGTAAAAAATATGGCGAGCGGTGAGCAAGAACTACTTGATTTTGCCAAAGCTCTAGATAAGCTTAATGCTGAGATGGGGGAATAATATGGATATAATGACAGGTTTAAAACGAACACATTCATGTGGACAATTGGGGAAGCAGCAGGCCGAACAACAAGTTGTTCTATGCGGCTGGGTATCTCGCCGTCGTGACCATGGTGGTTTGATATTCATTGATTTGCGTGATCGTTCTGGTATTGTTCAGGTTGTGTTTTCACCTGAAATGGACAAAGAGGCTTTTGCTAAGGCTGAAAGTGTTCGTTCTGAATATGTTCTTGCTGTACGGGGAACCGTGAAATTAAGATCAGCTGAAACGATTAATGAGAATATGTCAACAGGGGCAATCGAAGTATTTGGCGCTGAGCTTCGCATCTTGAATAGTGCTAAAACTCCGCCATTTTATATCCAAGATAATATTGAAGTTGACGAACTGCTGCGGCTTAAATATCGGTATTTGGATTTGCGCAGACCTGAAATGCAGTATAATATGATTCTACGTCACCGGGTAGCGAAGGCTATGCGTGATTATTTTGACAGTCACGGTTTCTTGGAAGTTGAAACACCAATGTTAACGAAAAGCACTCCTGAAGGAGCTAGAGACTATCTTGTCCCTAGTCGTGTCAATCCTGGTAAGTTCTATGCCTTGCCACAGTCACCGCAAATTTTTAAGCAAATACTAATGGTCGCTGGCATAGAAAAATATTTCCAGATTGTCCGTTGTTTCCGTGATGAAGATTTACGTGCTGATCGCCAGCCAGAGTTTACACAGTTGGATGTTGAGATGTCATTTATTGATCGTGAAGATATTTTAAATATAATGGAAGAAATGATTGCAAAGCTGTTTAAGGAATCCATTGGGGCAGATGTGCAAACGCCATTCCTTCGTCTTAGCTATCAAGAGGCTATGGATAAATATGGTTCTGACAAACCTGATCTTCGGTTTGGCATGGAACTGACAAATTTATCAGATGTTGTAAGGGGATCAGACTTTAAGGTGTTCGAAACTGTTTTGGCTGACGGTGGTCAAGTTAAAGCCATTAACGTAAAAGGCTATGCCAATATTCCCCGCCGTGAACTTGACGGCTTAGTTAACTATGTTGCCACTTATGGTGCAAAAGGGCTAGCCTGGATTTGCTTTACACCTGAAGGTGCTAAGTCCCCGATTGCTAAATTTTTCTCCGATGATATCATGAAGAAAATTACTGAAACAGCTCAAGCACAAACAGGCGATTTACTCCTCGTTATTGCCGACAAAGCGCCAGTTGTTGCCAATGCTTTAGGGCAACTTCGTCTTGAGATGGCTCGCCGTTTGAATTTGATTGATCAAGATAAGTTGAATTTCTTGTGGATAATTGATTTTCCGATGTTTGAATATGACGAAGAGGATAAACGATGGACGGCAATGCATCATCCATTTACATCGCCTCGCGATGAAGATATTGAATATCTGGAAAGCGATCCCGGCCGCGTAAAGGCCAAAGCATATGATATGGTGCTAAACGGTACTGAAATTGGCGGCGGTAGTCTTAGAATTTATAACCGTGAGTTGCAAGAAAAGGTCTTTAAAGCCATTGGTTTGACACCTGAAGAAGCTATAGCTAAATTCGGCTTCCTGCTTGAAGCCTTCGAATTTGGTACACCTCCGCATGGTGGTATTGCGTTTGGCTTAGACAGACTTGTTATGATTATGGCAAAAAGGTCATCAATTCGTGATGTCATCGCATTCCCGAAAACCCAGAGTGCAACAGATATTATGACCCAAGCTCCGTCAGAGGTGGCTTCAAAACAGTTAAAAGAACTAAGCATTAAAACTGCAGTTTTGGTAAAAAAGTAGTAGCTGCCCAGTGATTTGTAAAAACATTCCATATTCACTCACTTGCTTTCAGAGGGCTTATTTGATAAGATAAAATCGAAAAGATAATAATTCTTAACCCTACTGTGCGCGTGAAGGCCAATGTTTTGAGCCAACACATTTACTGCGGGAGCCTCACTCTGATTATGGCATGTAAGCCCTTGTCAAGGGACACATAAAGTAATTAGGAAGGCACCCACCTGCTTAGGGCAGGTTCAAAACAGCGGTGAAACGGCATGGTGGGGTTTAATCTTTATGTGAAAGCAACCTGGTTTATGATGAGTCCTGTGGACTTGTATAAGCCAGGTTTTTTTATACGATAAGTGCTGTTAATAATAGACGGTAATAACTTATTCTGATAGGAATTTTAGAATTTATTAGCGAATTGATAACTAATAATATGACTAACAGTATGGATTGGGGAGAAATTACATGAAAATAGTTGATTTGCGTAGTGATACAGTCACACAACCGACGTCTGAAATGCGTAAGGCGATGTATCAGGCAGAGGTAGGCGATGATGTCTATGGGGAAGACCCTACAGTACGAGCCTTGGAAGATTTGGGTGCGCAGCTTACGGGAAAGCAAGCCGGATTATTTGTTGCAAGCGGCACAATGGGTAATCAGATTGCTGCTCTGGTTCACACTAAACGCGGGGATGAGATTATCTGTGAGTCAGAATGCCATATGTATTATTATGAAGTAGGGGGACTGGCTACTTTAGCTGGCGTCCAAACACGGACAATCGAAGGAGTAAGAGGTGTTATATCAGCTGATAAAGTTGAAAAGGCAATTCGTGGCGATGATATTCACCAGCCCCGTACAGCGTTGATATGCCTGGAAAACACCCATAACCGAGCGGGGGGAACCTATTATACGCCCGACTGTTTGAAAGCCGTCAAAGTTGTTGCGGATAAGCATAATATCCCGATTCATATTGATGGTGCACGAGTATTTAATGCAGCCGTTGCTCAGAATTTAGCTGTTGCAAGACTGACTGAATATGCAGACTCTATTAATTTTTGCCTCTCAAAGGGGTTATGTGCCCCTGTCGGCTCATTGCTTGTGGGGACCAGCGAATTCATTAGTAGTGCCAGAAGAATACGGAAGCTATTAGGTGGCGGGATGCGCCAAGCCGGAATATTAGCTGCAGCCGGTATTGTAGCCCTAAACACAATGATTGATCGATTGGATGAAGACCATAAAAATGCCTGGCGTTTGGCCGATGCCATTGCTAACCTTGGATTTGGTATTGATATGAATACTGTTCAGACAAATATTGTGTTGTTTGAAGTTCAATCGGTTGGCATGAATGCTGAACAGTTTGCCAATCTTTTAGAGAATCATGGTATTAAGTGTAGCCAGTTTGGTGAGTTTAAGATTAGGCTTGTTACGCATCATGATATAGGTAATGAAGATATCGATTATGTTATTAAGGCTATTACCGACATATTCAGAGGGTGATAAAACATGGATTTGTTTTCACTGGCAAGTCAGGCGACGTTTGAAAAAAATGCACCGCTTGCGGTAAAGATGCGGCCGCGTAATTTAACTGAACTACACGGTCAAGATGAAGTTGTTGGTCAACAGGGTTTTCTACGCCGAATGATTGAATCTGACAATATCCCATCATTGATATTATTTGGACCGCCTGGAACAGGCAAGACGACTTTAGCCCAAATAATTGCCAGTACTACTGGATGCCATTTTGAAAAAATTAATGCAGTGGAAGCTGGTATTTCCGACATAAGAAAAACGGTTGAGGCAGCGAAAGAACGGATTAAACTGTACGGTAAACGGACCATTCTATTTATCGATGAGATCCATCGATTTAATAAAACACAGCAAGATACACTATTGCCTTATGTGGAAGATGGCCGATTGATATTAATTGGAGCGACAACCGAGAATCCCTATTTTGAGGTCAATTTACCGCTGTTGTCCAGGGTTAGGGTTATACGGCTAAACCCGATTAATAAAAGTGCCATGCTTGCCATAATCAAACAAGCTTTGAATGATGATGAGCGTGGTTTTGGAAAATTTAATATGAGCTGTGATGAGGGGACTATTGATAAAATTGCTGACCTGTCACATGGCGATGCCAGAATTGCGCTCAATATTTTGGAGCAGTCTGTTGCTTTACTTCAAGCAGCTAATTTAACTAAATTAACTGAAGATGTTCTTGAAATGGTTGTTGGCGAAAAAATCCTTGCCTATGATAAAAGTGGGGACAATCACTATGATGTTGTTTCGGCATTTATCAAAAGCATGCGTGGCTCAGATGTTGATGCTGCTTTGCATTACTTGTCCCGAATGTTGTCAGCGGGAGAGGATCTAAATTTTATTGCCCGGCGAATGATTATCTGCGCTGCCGAGGACGTCGGCAATGCTGACCCCCAAGCGTTGATCCTTGCTGTTGCCGCCGCAGATGCAGCCCGGCATATGGGCTTACCCGAGGCGCGGATCCCACTGGCCCAGGCGGTAACCTATATAGCTGCCGCACCGAAAAGCAATGCGGTCTATCTTGCTATTGACCATGCGCTATCTGACATTAAAAATAAAGAATGTGGGCAAGTACCGCGCCATTTGAGGGATGCTCACTATAAGGGCGCTAAGGAATTAGGGCATGGGGTTACTTATTTGTACCCACATAATTATGAGAGTAACTATGTTGAGCAACAGTATTTACCCACTGAATTAGAGGGAACTACTTATTATAAGCCTACGCAAAACGGCTGTGAGGCTGAAATTAAAGCGCGAATGGCCAATGTTAAATTTCGACGTTAAAATGCTTGTTTGTTGTATAAAAAAAGTTTTGACATCAGATTTTGTTTCTGCTATATTTAAATCAAACAAAACCTATCGAATTACTCGGAATAAGCAGGAGAGATGGTCATGAAGCTGTCAACGAAAGGCCGATATGGTGTGGCTGCAATGTACGATTTAGCTATCCATTACGGGCAAGGGCCAATATCCTTAAAAAGTGTAGCCCAGCGCCAAGATATTTCTGAACATTATTTAGAACAGTTAATGGGCATACTACGCAAAGCAGGATATATAAAAAGCATTCGTGGTGCACAAGGTGGTTATTCTTTAACCAAAGAGCCTTCGTTAATTTCGGTTGGAGATATAATACGAGTTATGGAAGGACCTATTGCTCCAGTCGACTGTTTATTGGATGATAGTTGCGGTGATAGTAATTATTGCGATAAGGCTGGTATGTGTGTAACACGTGGTGTTTGGGCTAAAGTACGTGATAGTATAAATAATGTGTTAGATTCGATTTCTCTTGCCGATTTATGCCGGGAAGAACAAGCTAAAAGGAGCTAAGCAAAATGAAAAGAATTTATTTTGATCATTCGGCGACAACACCGGTTGATAATGAAGTTGCAGCGTTAATGATGGAATATATGACTGAAAAGTTTGGTAATCCATCAAGTATCCATTCATTTGGCCGCGAAGTAAAAAAGTCGGTAGACGAAGCAAGACAACAATTAGCCTCGTTACTTAATGCAAATTCAAACGAGATATTTTTTACTAGCGGCGGAACCGAAGCTGATAATTTAGCTCTTAAAGGCTTGGCGTTTGCTAACCGTAAAAAGGGCAACCATATCATCACAACCTGCATAGAACATCATGCTATTCTGCATACTTGCGATTATTTGGAGAAAAACGGTTTCACTGTTACTTATCTCCCTGTTGATGAAAATGCTATGGTTCGTCTTGAAGATGTAAAAAAGGCGATTACTGATAAAACGATTCTTATTAGCGTGATGTTTGCTAATAATGAAGTCGGTACTATTCAACCAATCAAGGAAATTGGACAATTAGCTCGCGAAAAGGGTATTTATTTTCATACTGATGCTGTCCAAGCTGTTGGTAATTATCCAATTGATGTTAAAGAATACAACATTGATTTACTTACATTGTCAGCTCATAAATTTCACGGTCCGAAGGGAATTGGCGCTCTATACATACGACGCGGTGTTCGCATCGATGCGGTGCAACATGGCGGCGGACAGGAGCGCAGTCTGCGGGCCGGTACTGAAAATGTACCAGGAATCGTTGGGTTGGGTAAAGCGGCCGAGATTGCCCAACAGGATATGACCAAAAAGATTGCTCGCATTTCTACCCTGCGGGATAAACTGATTAAAGGTCTTATGGAAAAGGTGCCTGATATTAAGTTAAACGGTCATCCTACGCAACGGATGCCTGGCAGTGTAAACTTCAGCTTCTTGTACGTAGAGGGCGAATCATTATTATTAAATCTTGATTTAAAGGGCATTGCTGCATCCAGTGGCTCGGCTTGCACATCAGGATCGCTAGATCCGTCTCATGTTCTTTTAGCAATGGGATTAACTCATGAGGTTGCTCATGGTTCACTAAGATTGACACTTGGTCGGGGTAATACCGAGGAAGATGTGGAGTATTGTTTAACTGTTCTTCCAGAGATTGTTGGACGGTTACGTAGTATGTCGCCGTTAAGCGCATCATCAAAAATGTCTGATTCAAATCCCTGCAGTATTTGCAAGCACTAAAAAGAGAGGGGAATTTCCATGTATACAGAAAAAGTAATGGACCATTTTACTAATCCGCGTAATGTTGGTGAGATAAGCGATGCTAATGGCGTAGGAGAAGTTGGGAATGCTAAGTGTGGCGATATAATGAGAATATACCTAAAGGTTGAGGATGACATCATAAAAGATGTAAAGTTCAAGACCTTTGGCTGTGGCGCAGCGATAGCCACTAGTAGCATGGTTACCGAATTAGTTATGGGTAAAACACTAGATGAGGCGCTAGAAATATCCAACCAAGCTGTTGCCGAAGCATTGGGTGGTTTGCCACCTGCTAAAATGCACTGTTCCAACTTAGCCGCCGATGCTTTGCATGAAGCAATTAAAGACTACATCGAAAAAAAGGGAAAGTGATCTAGATAAATGTGTGCTAAACCCAGAGTGGTTGTAGCCATGAGCGGAGGGGTGGACAGTTCTCTAACTGCCGCCCTTCTTGTACGTCAGGGCTATGACGTAATAGGAATCACCATGCAAATATGGGATAATTCAAATCTGCAGGATGACGCTGACAACCGCGGCTGCTGTTCACTTTCAGCTGTTGATGACGCCAGGCGGGTGGCCGATAAAATAGGCATACCCTATTATGTGCTCAATTTTAGAGAAATGTTTCAGCAAACGGTAGTCGACTATTTTATTGCAGAATATGCGGCAGGTAAAACGCCTAACCCTTGCATTGCCTGTAACCGTTATGTGAAGTTTGAAGGCCTTCTGGAGAGAGCGAGACAGCTAGGGGCCGACTATGTAGCAACAGGTCATTATGCTATCATTGAATATAGCGAAGCGCAGGGAAGGTATCTCCTAAAAAAGGGTGTTGATAATTCTAAGGATCAGTCCTACGCTTTATACCATTTGAATCAACATTCATTAAAACACTTTCTAATGCCACTTGGAACATACCGTAAGACCGAGACAAGGCAACTGGCCAGCGAGTTTGAACTCGCTGTTGCGAACAAGCCGGATAGTCAGGAGATCTGTTTTGTTCCCAATGATGATTATAAAAGCTTTTTGGCAGATAAGGCTCCTGCTTCTTTAAGGCCCGGTAAAATTGTTGATACAATGGGAAATGTTTTAGGTGAACACCAGGGGGTGCCACTTTATACAATCGGTCAACGGAAGGGGCTGGGGATTGCAGCAAGTCAGCCGCTTTATGTTGTTGAGCTCGATCATGAGTCTAATACAGTCATTGTTGGGGCAAGTAATGAGGTTTACGCAGACGAGTTAATCGCTGCTGACTTAAACTTTATTGCGATTGATTGTCTTAATGATAAAATGACTGTTTCCGCCAAAATAAGATATAACGCTATCCCAGCAGATGCTGTGATAATGCCAATCAGCGAGAATCAGGTCAAGGTAAAATTTAATCAGCCGCAGCGGGCGATCACGCCAGGGCAGTCGGTGGTGTTTTATGATGATGATGTTGTAGTCGGTGGCGGAATTATTCAAAAGACCGTAAGAAATCATAAAATATAGCCGCTTTTTTAACAATCAATTTAATAAGACTAGCCTTTTCTGGACATAATAATCTTACAATCTGCAAGGAGGCCTGTTTATGCAAAAGTTGAGCAACTTAATTGGCCTGCCGGTCTTAGAAACTGTAACAGGGACGCAGATTGGAATGGTAGAAGAGGTTCTTTTGGACATTGATCAGGCGGTCATCTGTGGTGTACTAATTGATAGTGAAAACTGGTTTTTTAAGGCGTATGGTATTGGTTTCGAGGATTTGTTCAGTATAGGTCGAGATGCCATAATGGTACGGGGTTCTGAAGTAATAAAAGATTTAGCTGACCTATCTGCGCTGAGCAGCATCTACCGGCTGCAGGATTTAACGAGTAAGCAAATATTTACTGAAACAGGATTCTTGTTGGGAATACTTATGGATGTAGTTTTTGATGTAATTACTGGTGAAATAAGGGCTTATCAAGTATCTGACAGTATTATTACCGACTTGCTGTACGGACGTCAAACCATGCCTTTGCCACAAGCACAAGTGATTGGACCAGACAAGGTAATTGTTCCTGACACAATGGCCAAGCTGCTTCATGCCGAACAAATTTTGTGAGGTGTATCTAAGTGGTAACTTGTCCTGTTTGTGGGAGAAGGTCGATTGGCAAGGTGGGAGTTGAACAGTATTATTGTTGGGACTGTTGTGTAGAGTTTGTTAGTAATGGACAAGAATATACTGTCTTTAGTATTACAGATGATGGATCATTAACCCTTTTTGACGAATCACTTCAAGACTCCGTTTAAATAACACTGAAGGGGTGGTATGTATGCATGACGGTTTTATGAAAGGACTCATCTGGGGAAGTATTGCAGGGGCAGTATTATATGCTGTCATTGGTCCCATGACTACGTCGCAGAGAAAGCCATTAACCGAGCGCAGTGTTGACGCGATTGCCGATACGACACAAGACTTAATGAGAACAGCGCGTCATGCACGCAGACGACTGATGAGAAAATTAGACTAGTAGGTGGAGACCGTACGGTCTCCATTTTTATCGAATCGATATAGATTTAGATTAAGATGATTTATCCGAGGTGCGGATGTGATAGTCGCCAAAAGACTAGTAAGAGTTACTATAATCCTATTAATAGTGTTACTTAGCAGTTATTTTCTGTGGCTGGTTCGGAGCGGTCTTTATCCCTTTATCATCGCGTTGTTTTTAGCTTATTTATTAAATCCCGCTGTTGCACATGTTGAGCAGAAAGGCTTTAAACGAATTTGGGCTATTATCATCATCTATAGCTTGGTGTTTGGTGTATTAGCATTTGGTGGCATTAAGTTGGTTCCATTGTTAATAAAGGAACTCGAAAACTTCGCGCGTGAGATACCGCAAATTACGAATATTGGGCAGCAGTTCTTAGAAAATTTCCAGGCTCAATATCAAAATTCAGCACTGCCCTTTTCTTTAAGGATTGCATTTGATAAAGCATTGCTTTCAGTAGAAACTGAAGTTCAGGCATTTACAGCTGCTATTGTTGATGGAATCATAAATAGTATCAGTTATTTTATCGGGATTATTATTAGTCCTGTATTGGCCTTCTACTTATTACATGATTGGAATGAAATTAAAGAAAAACTACTATTGTTTCTACCGGGTAAATGGCGTTACGAGGTTATTACTGTAGTGAGAGATATTGATAAAGTCTTGAACGGATTAATTCGAGGACAACTGCTAATTGCCCTGTTGGTAGGCATTCTTGTCAGCACAGGGCTTTACTTATTAAATGTAAAATTTGCATTGCTGATTGGAATATTGGCTGGTATACTCGATATTATTCCTTATTTCGGAGCGATCATTGGGGCAACGCCAGCAGTAACGCTCGCATTGCTAGATTCACCGTTTCTGGCGCTTAAAGTAATTGTTTTGTTCTTGGTAATACATCAACTAGAGGGTACGGTAATAGGGCCTAAAATACTTGGTGAAAGTGTGGGACTTCATCCTCTTTCGGTAATTTTTTTCGTTTTTGTCGGCGGTGAACTGGGCGGCCTACCCGGTATGCTGCTGGGAGTACCCTTAGCGGCTATCATCAAGGTTGTTTTTAGGCACCTCTATAAACTGCTAGTTTAAGCACCAATTATTGACAATGTTAGCTTAATTATGTATAATTCCATAAGATAGCTCCTAAATGAACGTGGAGGTTGATTGTCTTGATTTATATGACTGGAAACGAGCTGCGTAAGAAATTTCTGCAGTTTTTTGCGAGTAAAGATCACCTTGTTTTACAAAGTTTTCCGTTAATACCGGAGAACGACCCGACTTTACTATTAATAGGTGCAGGCATGGCACCGTTCAAACCTTTCTTTACCGGAAAAATGAAACCGCCTCACCCGAGGATTTCGACAAGTCAAAAGTGTGTGCGGACAGGGGACATTGAAAATGTGGGGCGGACAGCGCGCCACCATACTTTTTTTGAGATGTTAGGAAATTTTTCATTTGGAGATTACTTCAAAAAGGAAGCAATTTCTTGGGCATGGGAGTTTCTTACCGAGTGGCTGGAGCTTCCTAAGGACAAATTATGGGTGACAATCCATCCAACTGATGATGAAGCTTTTGAAATCTGGAAAAATGATATAGGTATTAATGAAGATAGAATTATAAGGCTGGAAGATAACTTTTGGGAAATCGGATCTGGTCCTTGCGGACCCTGTTCAGAAATATATTTTGACTTAGGTGAAGAGCGTGGCTGCGGTCAACCTGATTGTGCGGTTGGCTGTGATTGTGATAGGTTCTTAGAGATTTGGAATTTGGTGTTTACCCAATTCGACCGTGATGATGCGGGTAACTATCAACCATTGGCGAAGAAAAATATTGATACTGGTGCCGGATTAGAAAGAATTGCATCAGTTCTTCAGAACAAGCGGTCAAATTTTGAAACAGACCTCTTGTTCCCAATCATCGAATATGCCGCGAACCTGGCAAAGGTGGAATACGGAAGAGCAGCAACCAATGATGTTTCGCTTAAGGTAATAGCGGACCATGCTCGTAGCCTGACGTTTATGATCGCTGACGGTATTCTTCCCTCTAATGAAGGGCGAGGCTATGTATTACGGCGGGTATTGCGCCGTGCAGTTCGTCATGCCCGGCTGCTTGGAATTGAAAAACCATTTTTGGCTGCGGCCGTTGATGTGGTTGTTACCATGTTTGCCGAGTCTTATCCTGATATAGCGGAAAAGAAAGACTACATAAAGAAAGTTATCCAATTGGAAGAAGAGAGATTTCACACCACTTTGACCCAGGGGATGGAACTTTTGAATGAACAAATTGTCGAGCTCGAAAAAGCTGGCAAGAAGATTCTAGATGGTACTACTGCTTTTAAGCTTTACGATACCTTTGGTTTTCCTTGGGAACTTACGGCTGAAATTTTGAACGAACATGCTATTGAGTTTGACAAGGTTGCTTTTGATACAGCCATGAATGAGCAGCGCGTACGGGCGCGTTCTGCACGTCAGGATCATGACAATCAAATGGTTATTCCTGATATTTCCGGACTCAATGTTGAGCAGCTTCGCAGAGATCCGAATGCTTATGAAGCTAAAATCGTTTTAATGTGGAAAGATGGAGTCATTATTGAGGAAGCAAATGATGGTGACGAGGTCGCAATTGTTCTTGATGTAACGCCTTTTTATGCTGAGGGAGGGGGCCAGATAGGTGACTCTGGCTTTATTTATGGCAATTTAGGAAAAGTAGAAATAGAAACAGCGAAAAAGCTTCCCAACAGTGCTTTTTATCATGTAGGTCGTATTGTTGAAGGTGTCATAAAAACTTCCGATCATGTAAAAATCGAATTAAATTGTCTGCAAAGTCAAGATTCAGCTCGTAACCATACGGCAACTCACTTACTGCATAGTGCTCTCAAAGCGGTGCTGGGCGATCATGTTAATCAGGCTGGTTCATTAGTTGGGGCTGATAGACTACGATTTGACTTCTCTCACTTTACACCTGTCACTTATGAGCAGCTTGCCCAAGTCGAGAAAATCGTTAATGAAATAATTCTGCAAAACGCCGGAGTAAGTTTTATTGAAACTACCCAAGAAATAGCGAGAGACATGGGGGCTACAGCATTATTTGGTGAGAAATACGGCGACTTAGTGCGTGTCGTCATTGTAGATGGCTTTAGTAAGGAACTATGCGGTGGTATGCATGTAACAAGTACAGCGGAAATTGGCACCTTCCGGATCATTTCAGAATCGGGTATCGGCTCTGGTATCCGACGGATTGAAGCAGTAACTGGTCGCGAGGCTGTAAAGTATACCAAGGAACGAGAAGATATGCTCACTAAAGTGGCCGAATTGTTAAAAACCCGTCCGGATGATGTTGTTAATAAACTAGAAGGACTTATGACAAAAGTTAAAGACCTTGAGCATGAAATATCAGCACTTCATGCTCAATCCGCAAAAGCGCAAGCTCAAGAACTGCTGAAAAACCTACAAGAGTTTAATGATGTCCAGTATGTTGTTGCTAAGGTTAACGCAACTGACATGGATGGATTGCGTAACATGGCCGATATGGTACGTGATCATTTAGATAATGGGATCGTAGTCTTAGGTGCTGTTACAGATGGCAAAGTTAATTTTGTAGCAATGGCCACTAAAGAAGCGATAGCTAAAAAAGCTCATGCCGGGAATATTGTGAAAGAAGCGGCTAAAGTGACCGGAGGCGGTGGCGGTGGTCGCCCAGATATGGCCCAAGCCGGCGGTAAGAATCCTGACAAAATAAACGATGCTCTTCAAGTAGCAGAAGATATTATAAAACAACAATTGAAGTAATTTGAATCCGCGTGAGGGTTGGCCCAGCCCGCCCCTGAAGACTTTTCTCAATTTTAGAGGTAAGTTTTAGGATAAGTAGAATATAATGGTATAAGCATGGAGATAATAGCAGGGAGGAGGATGTATTCATGTCCAATTTATCCCAAGAAACCATGATGTTTAAGGTTGATAGTGAAGAAAATAATGTCGCGGCTGAAATTATCGGCACAGTTTTTCGATCGCTTAAAGACAAGGGGTATAATCCAATCAATCAAATAGTCGGTTATTTGCTGTCCGGTGACCCCACTTATATTACTAGTCACAATAATGCTCGGGGGCTGATTCGTAAATTAGAGCGGGATGAATTGCTTGAAGAGTTCGTCCGGGCTTATGTAAAAGGTAAGTAATGTTAATCATATAATATGCCTCTGTCAAGTTATTCTATCTGCGACAGAGGTAATTTTATTATGGTTAGTATAGTGAATTTTCACATATTATGGGGGAACTATGAGAATAATAGCTCTGGATGTTGGAGACAAAACAATAGGTATAGCAGTTAGCGATGAGTTAGGATGGACTGCCCAGGGAATAGAGGTTATTCGCCGCAGAGGTGAGGCCAATGATTTTCAACGGCTATCCGAAATTATTGAAACTTATCAAGCTGATACTATTCTTATAGGCCTTCCTAAGAACATGAATGGAACAATAGGGCCGCGGGGAGAATTAGTACAGCAGTTTGCAGAGAAAGTTAGGGCAATGTTTGTTGCCCAAAAAATAGTATTATGGGATGAACGATTATCTACTGTCGGTGCCGAGCGGGCATTAATTGCTGCTGATGTTAGTCGGGCTAAGCGTCGCAAGGTAATCGATAAGATGGCAGCTGTTTTTATTCTGCAGGGGTATTTGGATAGTTTAACGCACCAACATCTTCCTTGACAGGAAAGGCTTTCTAGGATACAATTTACAATACATAAAAAGAGTGAGGTGACAATTAATGGCTGATATCGAAAAGGAAGACCTCGAAGAAATGGAAGAAGATCTAATTGTAGTTATGACTGACGAAGAGGGTAATGAATATTACTATCGTGAAGAATTGATCATACCAGTCGATGAAAAGCGTTATGCTATTCTAGTTCCCATTGAGGTTGAGGAAGAAGGCGGCTGTGGCTGCGGTGATTCTAAATGCGGCTGCGAAGATGAGGTTGATGTCTTTATTGCCCGTATTGATACTGATGAGAATGGCGAAGAGTTATACGTCGATCCAACTGACGAGGAATTCGATCAAGTTCGTCAAGCTTATGAAGAACTGATGAATGATGAGGAAGATGAAGCCTAATTGGCTTCATCTTTTTTTACATTATAGTTGCCCCTAGATTCGACACAAACCGGGTTTTTCTAATTCTTTTGTGGTATAATACTTATCGTGATATTGAACAATTGCAGGCTTATTATAGCACTCTCTCCCAAAGTATAGAATTGAGGTGCAATACATGTGGTACTCTATGAAGAATAAACTAAACTGTATTTTGCTTGTCGTAATCGGTGTTCTTATGATAGGAAGCATCGTTTTTGGTATGGCCAAACCGGCTGTTTTAAATACTAAAGATCAAGCGATTATTGCTGTTAAACCTGGTATGACAGCCAATGATATTGGCGAGCTTTTATATAACGAAAAGATTATTAACAGTGTAATCATGTTTAGGGTTATGGCTAAGTTTCATAACATGGAAAGCTCACTTCAAGCTGGTGAGTATGCCTTTTCTAAGAATATGTCTCTTGATCAAATTGTAACTATGCTTGCGAAGGGTCAAACAACCTATCGTCAAATTACTATTCCAGAAGGTTATAATGTTGACCAAATTGCAAAACTTATTAAGCAGAAAGGTTTCGGTGACGATACTAAATTTAAAAAAATGGCCAAGATATATACGCCTTATGCTTATATGACTTCTTCGGCAAATGCTTCTTATAAAGCTGAAGGGTATATTTTCCCTAACACTTATCACATACCGCGTAATACTACTGAGGAACAGCTATTGACGCTCATGGTTAAAGAGTTTGATAATCAGTTTACGCCAACTATGAGAGCTCGGGCAGTTGAATTAGGGTTATCAGTATCAGATGTCATCACGTTGGCATCACTTGTTGAAAAGGAAGCCAAATTAGATGGAGATCGTCCAATTATCGCTAAAATTTTTATGAACCGACTCAAGCAGGACATGCCGCTGCAATCATGCGCAACAATCCAGTATATTTTAGGCTATCCTAAACCAGAATTATCCATTGAGGATACACGAATTGAGTCGCCATACAACACGTATCAGCATATGGGCTTGCCGCCTGGACCGATTGCTAATCCTGGCGGAGCCTCGATTAATGCTGTTTTATATCCGTCGGATGCTGATTATCTGTATTTTGTTGCTGACAAAGAAGGAGCCCATCATTACAGCCGAACTTATCAAGAACACCTCGACTTTATCGAAAAGGTTAGTAATTAAATATGTCTACAGTGGACAGTCTTTTAAATGAAATGGAAGAATATGCCAGAATAAATAAAGTTCCGATTATTACGGGTGAAGGTGCTAAACTACTGATAGAAACAGTGAATTTGCATCAGCCAAAGTCTATTCTGGAGATAGGTACAGCAATTGGCTATTCGACAATCTTAATTGGCGCTAATTCGCCTGATGCAAAAATAATCACAATTGAAATTGATGAAGATCGAGCTATCAAAGCGAACAGTTTTTTAGTACAGGCAGGTATTTCTAACCGGGTTGAGATCATGGTGGGTGATGCTGCCCAAGTGATCCCGCAGATCACTACAAAGTTTGATATGGTTTTTATTGATGCTGCTAAGGGGCAGTACCTAAATTATTTGGTCAAAACTATTGATAAATTGGTGGACAATGCAATGGTTTTCACTGATAATGTACTATTTCGAGGTATGGTAGAGGGAGAAAATGTAACGCCGCGGCGATACCGAACTCTTGTTAATAGACTGCGGGAATTTTTGGACTATATTAATCATGATACGCGTTTTAAGACAACTATTCATCGCATAGGCGATGGGATTGCTATTTCTATATATCAAGGAGCGAATAGACGTTGAAAAAACCAGAATTATTGGCGCCAGCAGGGAACCTTGAAAAAATGAAAATGGCGCTCATTTATGGTGCTGACGCTGTTTATATGGGCGGCGAAGCTTATGGACTAAGAGCGTTTAGTGATAATTTTAGTAATGCTGAGCTTAAGCAGGCAGTTAATTTTGCGCACAGTTTACACAAGAAGGTGTATGTTACAGTTAATATTTTCCCTCACAACGAAGATCTTGTTGATTTGCCGGAATTCATAAAATTTCTGAACGATATAGAAGTCGATGCACTCATTATTGCGGATTTGGGTGTATATCACATTGCGCGCCAAGTGGCCCCAGGGCTGCCATTACACATTAGCACACAAGCGAATAATACCAATTGGGCGTCTGTTCTTTGTTGGCAGGAGTTGGGTGCAAGCCGAGTTGTGATGGCCAGGGAAGTATCACTTAATGATATTTCGCTTATCAAGCAAAAGGTCAATATTGAACTTGAGGCTTTTGTTCACGGTGCAATGTGTATGTCGTATTCAGGAAGGTGTTTGCTGAGCAACTATCTTACTGGTCGTGATTCTAACCGTGGTCAATGTGCCCAACCTTGTCGATGGAAGTATTCTCTAGTAGAGGAAAAACGACCAGGGCAATATTTTCCGGTTTTTGAGGATGAGCGCGGCACTTATTTTTTGAATTCAAAGGATTTGTGTTTACTGCCGCATTTGCCTGAATTAATTAAAAGCGGCTTAAATAGTTTTAAGATTGAAGGCCGTATGAAAAGTGTTCACTATGTGGCTACAGTTATTAAGGTTTATCGAGAGGCTATTGATGCTTATTTTGATAATCCAAGCAACTTTAAAGTTGATGACCAGTGGTTGGAGGAGTTGAATAAAGTTTCTCACCGTGATTACACTACTGGGTTTTATTTTAATAAAACAACCCGCGATGATCAGATATATGGTTCTTCCTCATACATGCAGACCCATGATTTCGTTGGGCTTGTTAAGAATTATGATAATGATACTGGCATGGTGGTTGTTGAACAACGCAATAATATGAAAATTGGCGATATGATTGAGGTAGTTCAGCCGGGTAAAACGAATTTTACCCAAAGTATTGAGAAAATGTTCGATGAGAGCGGCCAGCCGATCGAGGTCGCACCACATCCGCAGCAGGTTGTTATGATGCCGTTAAGAATGCCGGTAGCCGAGTTCTCTATGCTGCGCAGAAAGGCGAAGTAACATGAATGATGTAATCCATGTGCGTTTGGAGCCTACCCATATTAATTATGTTAATCGAATTATGGAAGGCTATGAATATTTGGGTGTCGTAACAACGGTAAATAGCTGCGAGGGTATTATTGCCATCCGTGTTACACCAGACACGGTAAATGATGTGCGAACAATCTTAGCCAATTTGCCGATTGCTTTTGAATACCTTTAGATGCACAGATAAGATTCCTCGTAGATCCTGCTCATTGGATTAAAACTGCCAAGAAATGCCATACTATCACAGAGGTGACTGTATGGCATTTCTTCATTCAAGGATATTCAAGCTTATTATCTTTTTAGTGGTGCTTGGTTGTCTGTTAGTCGGGAGGTTGTTTTATTTACAGATTGTTAACAGCTCTAAGTTGGCTGTTGAGGGTTTAAATGGTCGGGTACAGGAAGTGCCGGTTGAAGTTGCCCGTGGCATAATTGTCGACCGTAATGGCATTCCTTTAACAAATACGACGCAACGCTTCAGGATTGTTGTGTTTCCGTCACAATTTATCGATAAAACAATTGCCATTGAAAAACTCGCTGCTTTAACCGGGTATTCCCGAGAGAGTCTGATCAATAGAATTGCCAAAGATGCACGACCATTTAAGTTAGAGTCGGATATTAATATGGATCTTGCTTATAGAATTAATGCTGCTAAAATTCCAGGAGTGTTAGCAGTTGCAGAGAGAATGCGTTACGGCTATGGTTCACTTGCTTCACATATTACGGGCTATATTAATACAGCAGATAATCGTGGAGTTAGCGGTATTGAATTAATTTATGACGAAAGGCTACGTGGTAATGAGCCGGAATATGCTGCAGCCTTAGTTGATGCAACGCAACGAATTATTCCCGGCCTTGGTTACAAGCGTCTGCGCTTAGATACTGGAGAGGGTCCGCATAATGTTGTGTTGACTATTGATGCCCGGATTCAAAAGACTGTCGAGCAAGTAATGGATAGTCAGGTTGATAAAGGCGCAATCATTGTCATGCGACCGTCAACCGGTGAAGTATTGGCAATGGCATCGCGCCCTAACTTCAATGCCAACTATATTTTGGATTACTTAGCCAAAGATTCTGCTCCTTTGCTGAACCGTGCAGTCGTGGCTTATCAGCCAGGGTCGGTTTTTAAATTAGTTGTAGCGGCAGCGGCGTTAGAAAATGAAATTGTTCGACCAAACGATAAGTTTTTTGACCCCGGCTATATCGATGTCAATCACCTGAGGTTCAAAGGATGGGACTTTGAACGTGGTGGACGTGGTGAGATTACCTTTGAACAAGCAATGGCGTATTCAAGCAACCCGGTATTTATCGATGTAGGGCTTAAGCTAGGTGCCCAAAAACTTGTTGGCTTTGCTCAAAAGCTAGGTTTTGGCTATCATACAAAATTGGATTTTGACGGGGAAGATGATGGTAATTTACCTGATCCCGATCGTATTTATCCTGGTGAGATTGCAAATCTTGCCATAGGACAGGGATCTTTTGAAGCCACGCCGTTGCAAATTGTTTCGCTTGTAGCCACAATTGCCAATGATGGAATAAAAGTTGACCCCTATATTGTTAGCAGATTTACCTTACAAGATGGACGCATTATTACTACCTATAATGCATCACGAGGAACAAGGGTACTATCGCGAAAAACGGCCTTAGAGCTTAGACACATGATGGCCGCAGTGACCAAATATGGCACAGGCCAGGCCGCTTATGTTGATACAGTTGGCTCTGCTGGCAAGACAGGGTCAGCAGAAACAGGCCAGATAGATAAAAATGGTCATGGTGTTAATCATGCTTGGTTTGCGGGCTATGCACCGGTTGATAATCCCCAATATGCAGTAGTAGTGTTTGTTGAAGAGGGCATGTCTGGCGGTGATATTGCTGCGCCTATTTTTCGTGAAGTTGTTGAAGGTATTATTGCAAAAAGTAAATAAGGATTAATACAGGTGGTCTGCAGGAAGTTGATCTAAAAAGTCAAATAGTTAATGGTAACATAGGTACTCGCATTAACCATGAGAGTGACGTGTATAATAACTATAGATTGTTTCTAGGAGGACTTTGCAATGGATTATTTGGATGTTGCAAATAAAGCAATAGCTATCGCCCAAAAGTTGGGTTGTAATGAGGCCGAAGCATATATTCTTGATGCAAAAGCATTGACAATTGAGGTTGCCGATCAGGAATTAGAGACGATGAAGTTTGCTGAAGACAGTGGTATTGGGTTACGGGTATTTTCAAAGGAAGGCAAGGTTGGGTTTTCGTATTCAACAGACTTGAATACGATTGAAGATTTGGCACGCCAGGCATTAAACAACAGTTGTAAAAGTTTTGCTGATGATAACAATGGTTTGCCGAAGCTACCGCAAATGATTGCTAACTTTAATTTGCTTGATCAAAAAATTGCTGGAGCAACAATCGAAGAGAAGATTCACCTAGCAAAGCAAGTTGAATCTTCTGCACGACAAACTGATAATCGCGTGACGCGAACCGAACGCTGTGTCTATAAAGATGCTGAATACGGGGTTGCTTTAGCAAATTCAAATGGCCTTTCAACATATTACAGGGCAGGTTATTGCGGGTTATATGGGATTGTGCTTGCAGAAAAAGATGGTGATGTCCAGACAGGTTCAGGGTTGCTTTTTAGCCGAAACTTCGTTGATTTGGATGCTGATTTCGTGGGGCGAGAAGCCGCTCAAGACGCTACTCTGTTATTAGGGGCAAAAAGTATTGGTACAACAAAAGCCACTTTGATATTAAACTCTCAAGTGGCAACAAGCTTTTTTTCAGTATTGATACCAGCTCTTTGTGCTGATTCTGTGCAAAAGGGCAGATCATTATTTACAGGTAAGCTAGGCCAAAAGGTTGTTTCGCCGCTTATTAGCTTAGTTGATGACGGTCGTTTAGCTGACGGCATTGCTACTAGTCCTATAGATGGTGAGGGCTGTCCAACGCAACGGACACACTTGATTGTTAATGGGATTCTTAACAGTTATTTGCATAATGCCTATACCGCTGCTAGGGATAAAGTAGATAGTACAGGAAATGGGATCAGGGGGTCATTTAAAAGTATGCCTGAAGTTGGTCCTACCAATATATTTATTCAGGCTGGTGCTATGAAGCGGGAAAGGCTTATCCAAGAGGTTAAAGACGGGTTTTATGTAACAAGTGTCATGGGCATGCACACTGCCAACCCCATTTCTGGCGATTTTTCCATTGGAGCTTCTGGTGTTTGGATAAAAAATGGCGAGTTTACGCAGGCAGTCCGCGGGGTCGCTATTGCGGGAAATATCTTGGAGCTGTTTGGTCAGGTTGACGCAGTGGCTGATGATTTACGATTTTATGGATCACAGGGTGCGCCTACGATCAGAATCAGCAATATCACAGTCAGCGGCAGTTAAGCAATTTTTTGGAAGAAGATATTCTAGGCAAATTAATCAGATTGTGGTAAAATATAAAAGCTAATGAAAAGGCAGTGAGTAGGTGCATGTTATGGAGAAAAAACCGCATGTATTAGTCATCCACGGTCCGAACTTGAATCTTCTCGGCCAACGTGAGCCAGGAATATATGGCACATTGACCCTTAATGATATTAATAACAAGATTACTCATTCTGCCAATCTACTGGGACTCAATGTTGAGTGTGTTCAGACCAATCATGAAGGAGTGATGGTCGAAACCATTCAGCAGGCAGTGGGGCGTTATGATTGTTTAATTATTAATGCCGCTGCTTTCACCCACTATAGCATTGCTGTTAGAGATGCCTTAGCGGCTGTAAATTTGCCAGCCATTGAGGTGCATTTGTCTAATATCTATAAACGAGAAGAATTTCGTCATTATTCTGTACTTTCCGCTGTAGTCAATGGTACAATATGTGGCTTTGGAGTACATAGCTATATCCTAGCGTTAAATGCGGCGGTAAGCCTAGTGGGTGGTGATAGAGAGTGACAGACAGGTTGATAAAATTGCGCGCCTTTATGGCGGACAAGAATTTGTCAGCGTTAATTGTCAACAAACCCGAGAATCGGCGCTATTTTAGCGGTTTTACAGGAACAGCTGGTATGCTGTTAATAAGCAGAGAAAAAAGTTTTTTAATAACTGATTTTCGCTATATTGAACAGGCTGCTATGCAGGCGGCTCATTACGAAATTGTAAAGCATGATATAAACCCTTATGAAACATTGATCTCTTTGATCAAAGATCAATGTTTGGATCGAGTTGGCTTTGAAAGCGACTTTACTACGGTTGCAATTTATCAAAACTTTGTCCAAGCTATAGACGAAGAAAATTTAGTGCCAGTCACAATTGACCATTTAAGAGTGATTAAAGATTTTAAAGAACTTAACTTAATAAAACAGGCTGTTAGAATTGCCGATGATGCTTTTTCACACATATTATCATTTCTAAAGCCTGGTGTCTCTGAACAGGATATAGCGCTTGAATTGGAATATAAGATGCGTCAGTTAGGTGCTGAAAAAGTGGCTTTTGATATTATTGTGGCATCAGGCGTTCGTGGGGCACTTCCGCATGGAGTCGCATCGCCCAAAAAGATTGCAAGTGGTGATTTGGTAACAATGGATTTCGGAGCTGTTTATCAGGGGTATCACTCAGACATTACGCGAACTGTCTGTGTTGGCAAAGCGACGCGAAAACAGCACGAAATTTATGATGTGGTGTTAAAGGCCCAGTTGGCAGGGTTACAAGAGATCAAATCAGGTAATTCGTGCCAAAGTGTTGATTCTGCAGCCAGGATAGTTATCAAGAAGCACAATTATGGTGAATACTTTGGTCATGGCCTAGGGCATGGAGTTGGGCTTTTCATTCATGAAGAGCCAAGGCTTTCACCATCGAACCAGCAGGGTGTACTTGCCGAAAACATGGTTGTAACCGTAGAACCCGGTATCTATATCCCGGAGTGGGGCGGTGTAAGAATTGAAGATACCGTAGTGGTTACTGCTCACAATGTGGAAATTTTAACTAAAAGTAGCAAACAATTTATAGAATTAGATTCTTAATTTTGGGGGTAAGGCAATGATTTCAAGTAATGATTTTCGTACAGGTGTGACAATCGAAATCGACAGTGATGTATGGCAGGTAGTTGATTTTCAACATGTTAAGCCAGGTAAGGGCGCAGCCTTTGTGCGTGCCAAGTTAAAAAATTTGCGTACTGGATCGGTTGTTGAACGAACTTTCAATGCCGGTGAGAAGATGCCTAAAGCTCATGTCGATAGCCGCCAAATGCAATATTTATACGAGAGCGATGGTATGTATGTATTCATGGATAATGAAACATATGATCAGATTGAACTTGGTGCTGATAAACTGGCAGATGCGATTAACTTCCTCAAAGAAAACATGACGATATCGATTAATTTATTCCAAGGAAATATTATCGGATTGGATCTCCCGAATGCTGTTGAACTTAAAGTTGTAGAAACAGATCCTGGGATTCGCGGTGATACAGCTACCGGCGGTACAAAGCAGGCTAAGCTTGAAACAGGCTATACTGTAAAGGTACCCTTGTTCATCAATATTGGTGATGTTCTACGAATAGATACGCGTAGTGGTCAATATATTGAACGAGCATAAAGTGAGCAGGCATTCTAAAGCTGGAATGCCTGTTTTTTATTTTACTAGAAAATGTAATTTTCGATTAAAAATAAGACGAACAAGTTTTCGCCAACCTCCAAAAGGACATGACGAAAGCTGAGTCTTTTCTTATGTTTATCATGAATTTAACTCTGTTTGGACATAATATCATTATCGCGCTGAATATCTGTTAAAAGGAGTTGATTTTATGGCAAATATTAAGGAAAAGGTTGCATATTTACAGGGGTTGACACATGGACTTAATGTGAGCGACGCTTCGACAGAAGGTAAGTTACTCTTGAACATTATTGACGTTCTTGATGACATGGCTGAAGAAATCAACAATGTAACAATGGTACATGAGGATTTAGAAGACTATGTGGAAACTATTGATGAGGATTTAACTGAACTAGAAGAAGAGGTTTATGAAGAAAGTTATGATGAAGAATATGTTGAGGTAGAATGCCCTTTTTGCCACGAAGCTGTAGCGTTTGAATCAGAATTGCTTGATGATGACGACGCTGTCGAAGTTACATGCCCGCATTGTGGTGAAGTAGTTTATGACAATGTACTAGAAACAGATGATATGCATTATGACATGAATTCACACGTTATCAGCAATAGGATCCATCCCGGAATATAATAAAAAACTATCTAATCACGATGAAATCCCGGATATCCGGGATTTTTTATTTGTAATAGTGGAATAAACTCATTTTCTAACCCATATCTATGTAAAGAAAGGTGGTCGGGAGATGAGTATTAATGAAATTATACATAATCAAATATTTTCGATACTTCCGCCCAATATCGTTACTGTGCTAGGACGTATCCCAGTTAGCCGGGCAGCCAGCATAACCGAGATACGACTTCGGGTTGATAAACCGTTACTATTGGTATTGGGTACAGAAGATTTCATGATTAGTTTGGAGGGTAGGTTAATCCAAGACGCCCAATATGCCTGTTTTTGTACGCAGGAGGATATTGGGCGAACTTTTCAGTTAATCTGTCGAAATTCTATTTATGCGCTGGAACAAGAGTTAAAGATGGGATTTATTACAGTCAAGGGAGGGCACCGGATTGGTTTAGCGGGACAGGCCATTATGAAGGACGGAGAACTTAAAGCTATCAAAAATATTAGCTCGTTAAATATTCGTCTAGCCCGTGAGGTCAAAGGATGTTGTGACCTTGTTCTACCCTATATTATAAACGGCGAAAAAAAGGTTTGGAGTACTTTGATCATATCACCGCCTCGCTGTGGTAAAACCACAATATTACGAGATTTGATTCGGACTCTAAGTACAAGGAGTAGCAGTTTTAAAGGTGTGCAGATAGGCGTAGTTGATGAACGGTCAGAAATTGCTGCCTGTTTAAATGGTGTTCCGACCGTTGATCTCGGTGTCCGGGTCGATGTTCTGGATGGGTGTCCAAAATCCGAGGGAATGTTGATCCTAATAAGGTCTATGTCGCCCCAGGTAATTGCTACTGATGAGCTTGGTCGGCAGGAGGACGCTTATGCCGTACGAGAGGCCTTAAATGCAGGTATTAGCGTTATTGCGACCGTGCACGGACAGGATGTGGACGAAGTGGCTAATCGCCCCTATGTTGGCGAGTTAGTAAAAGGAAGGTTCTTTGAACGGTACATTATTTTGAGTGATAGTCCGACAATCGGCACGATTAAGGAAATTATTGAGGTCAAGACTGGGGATTCATTATATCTACATAGGCAAGGGGTGAAAGCATGTGGTTGAAGATGCTTGGCGGAATCATTATTATCGCTTCAGGTACGAGCATAGGTTTTCTGTATGCCAATCGGTGCTGTGAGCGACCGAGACAAATTCGTCAGATTATCAGTTGCATTGGGTCTCTTAAATCTTACATAAGTTATGTTTCCTTACCACTTGCCGAGGCTTTAATTAATTGTACTAACGGGACATGCGGTGCAGTAAAGGAGCTTTTCCAGAAAACGGCTACAATCCTTAAAGGTAACGGTTGGATGACACCTCAAGAAGCTCTTCAACAAGCAATTAGTGAAACTCACGATTTAGTACTTGAAAAACCAGAAATTGAGGTATTAGTTGTTTTTGGCGCCAATTTGGGCTCAACAAGCCGTGATGAACAGACCAATTATCTCGATATGGTTCAAGAACAATTAGCGAAAATTGAATGTGATGCACTCAAATTACGGGATCAGAATTCAAAAATGTATCGATATTTAGGTGTGTGCGGGGGATTAGCAGTAGTGATAGTTTTAATCTGATCAGAAAAGGGGAGGACTGGAAATGGGGTTAGACTTGTTGTTTAAAATCGCAGGAGTAGGTATATTAGTGTCTGTTTTTCATACCGCACTAAAACAAGCTGGTAAAGAAGATATGGCACACTTATGTACGCTAGCAGGCTTCACAATAGTGCTGTTTTGGGTTGTACAGCTTTTAGGACGCTTATTTTCCACTGTGCAGGACGTTTTCAAGTTGTTCTAAGGGGTGTAAAATGTGGATATAATTCAAATCGTCGGCTTGGGGTTTGTCGTAACACTCTTAATTATGATTCTTAAACGCGAGCGTCCAGAAATCGCTGTTCAGTTAAGTCTTGTTTTGGTAACCATTATATTTTTGCTAGTGCTGAGCAAAATTGGTGTAGTACTAAATTTATTTCGTGATTTAGCCGAAAAGGCTAATATCAGCTATACATATCTAAATACTATTTTAAAAATCATCGGTATTGCCTATATAACAGAATTTGGGGCTCAAGTATGTCGTGATGCCGGCGAAGGAGCAATTGCCGGCAAAATTGAGTTTGCTGGGAAGGTATTCATTATGGTTTTGGCTATTCCGATTATTGCGCTGGTTTTGGATACCATCGTCAGGTTGATTCCATGAGGTGGAGTGCAGGAATGAAAATTTATGTCATGGTAGCATTGTCACTGCTCTTATTCTCTACTGTTGTCCTAGCTTCGCCAGTGGATCAAGATGATATAACCAGAGAATTATTTCATACGTTATCGCCGGATGAGATAAATAACTTTATTACTAAAGTAAATCAAGAAATGAATGAAGATATTCCCCTCCTCACAAACACGACTGTAAAGGGCATTGCCAGCAAAGGAATCGACTTCAGTTGGCAGAATCTTTGGCAAAATTTAATTAATAAATTATTCAAAGAATGCGCGGCGAATCTTCACTTGCTTGGTAAACTACTGTTTTTAGCCGTATTATGTGCTATGCTGCAAAATTTACAGAACTCGTTTAATCAATCAGGTATATCGCTATTGGCCTATAGCCTGTGTTACATTTTTTTGGCCGTAATCGCTTTAACGGCTTTTTATAATGCCTTGACTTTAGCTCGTGATACAGTTGGCTACATGGTAGGCTTTATGGAAGCGCTGCTGCCGCTTATGATCACTCTGTTGGCAGGCGTTGGCGCGCTGACTTCGGCAGCGTTATTTACACCGCTTATGTTATTTGTGGTCAGCTCGGTCAGTGTAGTAGTAAAAGATGTAGTACTACCCCTGTTATTACTGACGGCAAGCCTCGAGTTTGTTAACTATCTTACCGATAAATACCGTTTGAATAATTTGACAGGAATTATTAAACAGGCTGGCATGGTTGTTCTTGGCTTTACCATGGTCATATTTATCGGTATTATTACTATTCAGGGTGTGGCTGGAAGTGTGGCTGACGGAATGACTCTGCGAACAGCCAAATATGCAACAGCTACCTTTGTACCCGTTGTCGGAAAAATGTTTGCCGACACAGTCGAACTGGTTATGGGAGCTTCGTTGCTGTTAAAAAACGCGGTAGGCATTTTTGGGGTAATGGCTGTTCTACTCATATGTGTTTTTCCGCTGATTAAACTCCTGTCGTTAGTGGTTATTATTAAAATTGCCGGTGCACTTATTCAACCGATGGGCGACGAGAAGATGGCAAAATGCCTGGATGCTATGGGAAATAATCTACTATTGGTATTTGCCTGTGTATTAACAGTTGCCTTAATGTTCTTTCTAGTTATAACAATGATTATTGGCGCTGGAAGTGTCGCAATGATGTTGAGATGATAGGAGCCATGCGGATGGGAGGGATATAATGATTGCTTCTGTATCAGCCTGGATTAAGGATATAATATTTATTGTTCTCTTTGCATCCTTTATGGAATTGCTGCTGCCAAGTAGCAGCATGCAGCGCTTTATAAGAGTAATTATGGGACTATGTATTATGCTAACAATCCTTAATCCGGCGCTTAATATCATTCAAAATCATTTGGCATCAGGACAAGAGCTATCGCTAGTGTCAACTACGTTAAATAGTTCAGCGAACATTGGCAATGTTACAACTTCGATGGTTAATGAACGTGATAAGTTATCTTATGAACTATACAAAAAAGAGTTAGCCAAACAGATCAGGGCTATTGTTACAACAATTGACGGTGTTGCTGATGCTCGAGTGACCGTTGCCGTCAATAACGCTGCAAGTGGGGATACGGCTGGATCAATAAAAGATATCACGGTATATGTACAGCCGGGGATAGCCGCTATGGGAAGGAATATAGCATCTGTTCCCCGGGTTAATCTTGGCGATAGTGATCAGGCAAGTGCGGTGAAAGAATTAAGGCCACAGTTAGTTGCTAAGATTAAACATGCAGTTGCAGAATTGTATCAACTTTCCCAAAATCAAATTGATGTAAAGTTACTATATTAAGGAGGCGATCGCTTGATGAACGGATTCGGGGCGCTGATTCAAAGATCTAAAAAGCTATGGCCAAGCAAATTAATTAAAGAAGGAGCAGTAAATACTAAGCTAGTGCTTTTAGGTGTTATTGGTGTTATTCTCTTGTTGTTGGGTGGTGTTTTTGATGCCCAAACAGATAGAAAACCCACCGATACTCCTGGAGAAATTAACAAAGTTATACCATCACCATCAGTTACTCGTAGTTATGAAGAGGCATTAGAGACAAAGTTATCTAATCTTTTGTCGCAGGTACGTGGGGCGGGTTCTGTAGCAGTAAGCATTACACTTGAGACTAGTGCAACATACGAGCATGCTAAGAACCTAGTAAAAGAAACTAAAATGATTCAAGAAAAGGATCCTGCTGGCGGTGTACGAACGACAACAGAAACTAAGGAAAACCAGCAAATTTTATTAGGCAAGGAAAACGGTGCTGATAAGCCAGTAATGGTTAGAGAAGTAAAACCACCGATAAAAGGTGTGCTCATTATCGCTGAAGGTGCATATGATTCTACCGTTAAAACGAACTTGACTAAAGCAGTAGAAGCAGGCTTGGGTATTCCTTCATATAAAATAACAGTATTACCGCAAAGAAAGTGAGGTTTCATTAATGAAGATTGTCGCTTTTATTAAATACAAGAAATTAACCACTGGCTTGCTCGTCGGAGGAATGGCTTTAGCTTTAGCCGTTGGTAGCTTCATCCTAGGATCGCAGTGGCATAGTAGTAATATAAATGCCAAGGTCGACCGGTCAAATGCGATTCAGGTCGCTAAGCCTGTTCAGACCGAGCAAGTTATTCCTGTAGTTAGCCCAGATTTTTTTATCGAATATCGGTTAGAACGTGATAAGATACGCAGTGAACGATCCGATCTATTACGCGAAAGTATTAAAAGTGCAGCAAATGACGACGCGCGACAGAAAGCCCAGGATGTAATGCTAAAAATGGTAATGGAGAAACAACGGGAAACGGAAATAGAGAGCTTAGTCAAAGCGAGAGGGTTTGCTGAT
>JAQWAQ010000072.1 GCA_028707635.1 Negativicutes bacterium | reverse complement strand
TGTTGACGCTATTGTCTTGGCCGACAAAAAAGGCGCCAAAATTCTGTATGATGATGCTGTGCAAGCACCGCATTTCTCGTTTAGCGGTGGAGAAGCCTGGTTTGAGAATGATAAGAGTACAACCGCTAAGTTAGATGTCTTAGCAAAGTATAAGCCAGCGGGTATAGCCATCTGGCGCTTAGGGCAGGAGCAGCCGGAAATTTGGCCGCTTATCGAGCAAAAGTTTCCTAAGCAATAGTAGATAAACCCTGTCGGTTATTAAATCGGCAGGGCTTTTTTGTTAATATAAGATATAGTTATCTAATTAAGTAGGATTCATGATATGATGAAAGAGAGGATCATTGAGTCAAGCTGGATAGGAGGGGTCATGTTGAGACAGACATTGATAATAGAAGGAATGAGCTGTAATCACTGCAAAAATGTAGTTGAGAAAGCCGTTAACGAACTACCGGGCATCATCTTTGCCGAGGTGAATTTGGCCGCTAAGCAATTAACGGTTGAGTTCGATGAGACCAAGTCGAATATCGATCAAGTGCGCGCGGCGGTTGCAGAAGCTGGTTATGAAGTAGTCTAAAAATCTTGACTGATTGTGTAACATTTTGATATACTATTACAAGCTCTCCATAGTGAGGGCTTGTTGCGCTTTAAGATGGATTTAGACTATTTTAAATTATAGAAAGGGGTGTGCTTTATGCCGCGATTGGAAGAGCGTCTGTCAATGCAGCGAAAGTCCCGCAAAAGGCGCACGTTCACCATACTGCTAATTTTATTGGCATTTCTGGCGGTTACGGCTGCTTCGTATTTTCTTTTTTCAAGCGCTTTGGATAAGAACACAACCCCACGAAAAGGAGCCGCGCTCATTACGGCCCAGGATAAGGTAAATATTTTGGTTATGGGTGTTGATCAGCGTGATGGTGATGTCGGTCGTTCGGATACCATGTTTGTCGTTACTGTTGATACGAAGACAAAATCAGTTTCAATGTTGTCGATTCCCCGCGATACCCGGGTTCGGATTCCGGGCAATGGCTGGGATAAGATTAATCATGCTTATGCCGAGGGCGGTCACAAATTGACCCAACAAGCGGTTGAAGGGCTGATGGGGATTCCTATCGATTATTATGTGAAGATCAACTTCAACGGTTTTCAAAAAATTGTTGATGCTGTCGGCGGGGTTGATATTGATGTTGAAAAACGAATGTATTATGAAGATCCTTATGATGGCGACGGTCTGGTTATTAACCTTAAGCCGGGCGTGCAGCACATGGATGGTGAAACGGCTATTCAGTATGTGCGTTATCGTGATGCTGAAGGGGATATTGGCCGTATTCAGCGGCAGCAGAAGTTTATTAAGGCTATGTTTAATGAGGTTGCTAGTCCGTCTGTTATTACAAAAATACCGGCTCTTATTAGAGAGGTCGGGGCAACTATTGAGACAGATTTGTCGACAAGTGAAATGGTCAATTTTGCCCAAATTTTGAATGATGCATATAAAAAAGGCCTTAAAACTGACATGGTTCCAGGTAAGCCAGCCTATATTAACGAAGTAAGCTATTGGCTGCCTGATTTAATGGCGCTGCGCAATCACATGGCGAATACTTTGGATGTAAAGATGGATGATAAATATGTCACAGCATCAAGACGAGAAGCCTCTGAATATGAGACCTCGATTCCAAAGGAAATGAAGGTCGTTGAAGTGCCGAAAGCGGTTCAGCAGCCGAAAGTATCAACTGAACCGGTGAAATCGCAGCAAACAGATAAGTCAGAGATGACTAAAGCTCAGAAAAGCAGCTCTTCCACCACCAGCAAGGTTCGCGTTGAAGTGATCAACGCCAGTGGAGCTGCTGATGCCGGTAATAAGGCGGCGGCGACACTGCGAAGCCGAGGTTTTGAGGTGGTGGGGGTATCGACACTGACCACGCCATATCCGAGTACTGTAGTCATTTCGAATAGTACCAGCAGCAATGTGTTGAATAAGTTCAGCGATTTGCCTTTCAAATATAAACTCCAGATTACCAAGGATGAAGAAGCGAGTATTCAAGCCACTGTTGTCATTGGTAAAGACTATCTAAAATAGCCCTTCGCGGGGCTATTTTTTTGTCCGTTTTTGGCATAATAAATCTGATGAAAGGGGAAGGAGCAGTGAAGTGTGGGATATTGAACAGTCACGAAGAATGGGAATTATGACAGGCATTGCTATTGGTGTAATTTTGCTGCTCATTCTGCGCTTGGCTTGGCTGCAGATTTTCCAGGGGGCACAGTATAAAAAGGTGGCAGAGGAAAATCGGATTCGACAAATGATCACACAGGCGCCACGGGGTACGGTGTATGATCGAAACGGGGCTGTTTTGGTCAGTAGTCGTCCCAGTTTTGCTCTCTCAATAGTACCAGCCGAGTATACAAATCGTGACTTCGTTACCCCTGCCCTTGCGGAAATAACCGGTCTCACTGTGGAACAAATTGATCAACTGCTGGCAGCAGGTGCCGATATGCCGTTAACGCCTATTCGGCTTAGGCGGGATATAGAACAGACTGTTATTGCTAAAGTTGAAGAACGGCGTGGCGAGTTGCCTGGGGTTATAATTGAGGCAATTCCAGTTCGTTATTATGTATATGAAAGCCTGGCCGCTCATACATTGGGTTATGTGGGTAATATAAGCGGCGAGGAATATGCTGCGCGAAAAGAAAGTGGCTATAGGCCTAATGATCTCATTGGCAAGGATGGTCTTGAACGGGAATGGGAAGAGGTGCTGCGCGGCGTTGAGGGCGGATTACAGGTCGAGGTCAACGCTCTGGGCGAAGAAATTAAGATTCTGGGAACTAAGCCTGCTCAAGCCGGTCAGGGGCTTGTCTTGACGCTTGATGCTAACTTGCAGAAGGAAACAGAGAAAATTTTAAACTATTATATTGAGAACAGCCGCCAAGCTGGTCAGCCAGTCAAAGGCGGCAGCGCGGTCGTTCTGGATGTCAAAACCGGCAGTATATTGGCTATGGCCAGTTTACCTGATTTTGATCCCAATTTGTTTGTGGGCGGTATAAATGCTAAAGACTGGAATAAGCTGATTAGCGATCCCAATAACCCGCTTATTAATAGAACAATTAAGAGCATTTATCCGCCTGCATCGGTATTTAAGATTATTACGGCAGCCGCGGCACTGGATATGGGCTATACAACGGCTGACGAAGTGTTTTTCGATCAAGGTATTTATGTGCTTAATGGCTGGAGTTTTTACGGGTGGAATACCAAGGGGTTGGGCAAGCTTAGTCTTGCTGAAGCGCTGGCATGGTCGAGTGATCCGGTTTTCTATGAACTTGGTCACCGTTTGGGTGCTGATCATCTTGCCAACTACGCTTTGGCCTTCGGACTAGGGCAAAAGACAGGTATTGGGTTATTAGGGGAACAGACCGGGGTTGTACCAACGCAAAGCTGGAAGCTGGCTCATATTGGTGAGGAATGGTATCCAGGCGAGACACTTATCGCCGCAATTGGGCAGGGGTATTATCTGGTGACACCGCTTCAACAGGCACTTGTGTTAATGGCAGTAGCCAATGGAGGTATTATCTATCGCCCCATGCTGGTTGACAAGATAATTACGACAGAGGGAGTCCTCAAAAGTGATTTCGCGCCTGAAGTAATGCGGACCGTCTATTTAAAGCCAGAGCACTGGGATGTGATTCGCCAGGGGCTGGTTGCGGTGACGACGAATGGTACCGGGGCGACCGTTTTTAGCGGTTTTCCACACAAGGTTGCCGGGAAATCAGGTTCGGCTGAAACCGGGCGAGAGGCAACTCATTCCTGGTTTGCTGCCTACGCACCAGCTGATAATCCGGCTGTCGTCGTTTCTGTGCTTGTTGATGAAGGCGGCGAGGGTTCAGCTGCTGCAGCACCGGCTGTACGGCGGATCTTTGAGGCTTACTTTGGTATCTATAATTCGCAGCCTGTCAAAATTCCGTCTAAGGGGACAACGGATTAGCCGCTCTTAACTGTCTTAGAGAGGTTTGGTCATCGGATAAAGTGAGACTTGATTCAGATGGAGTTTTAACTCCACCTGAATCCTAGCCGAACCGTATCCAGGGACTTAGCCGCTATTAACTCCCGCTTGTAGAAGAGGGGGTTTTTAGAGCGGCTTAGTCATCGGATAAAAAGTGGACGGGCAAAAAGGAATTTTCTATTGAGGGAGCGAAGTATGTTCAGATTGGAAAGGGTGGTAAAAATGCCTTTCTATCCGGTTAATTTACACCTTGACGGACAAACTTGCGTTGTTGTGGGCGGTGGTGCTGTTGCTGAACGTAAAGTCATGCCGCTCTTAGCAGCTAACGCGAAGGTTGCAGTCATTAGCCCGCAATTGACGCCGCGCTTAGCTGAATTAGCTAAAGTTCGGCGCATTGTTCATATTGCCAGATATTATCGGCAAGGTGATTTACAGGATGCGTTTCTCGTAATCTGTGCAACAGATCATCAGGAGGTCAACCGGCAGGCGGCCCAGGCAGCCAAGCAACAAGGGGCGTTGATCAATGTCGCTGATGCCCCGGAGTTGGGTAATTTTAGTGTGCCGGCGCAGGTGACGAGCGGTGATTTATTAATCACGGTATCCACAGGGGGGAAAAACCCCGTTATGGCTAGGCGCCTGCGGGAAGAATTGGCTGCGACATACGGCCCGGAATATGGGGAGTATATCGCTTTGTTGGGCCGGATCCGTGTTGAACTAAAGGAGCGGCTTGCATCGACCAAAGAACGGGAAGCCTTTTGGCGGGAGAGCATTGATCAGGATATTCTTGAGTTGCTGCGGCAAAGAAAGATTAAAGAGGCGGAGGCTAAGGTAAGGAATGCAATTAGTAGTATTGGGCTTAAATCATAAAACAGCGTCTGTTGAGGTGCGGGAATGTTTCTCTTTTACAGAGGAACAGGTAAAAGCGGCGCTCAAGCATTTGCATGAATATGACGGCATCAATGAGTGTGTATTGCTGTCGACATGTAATCGTACAGAAATGTATGCAGTAGTTGACGATGCCGAGGATGCTTATCCGGTCATGCAGCAGTTTTTGGGCCGGGTTGCTGTTCATCACGACAATATTGAAAAATATTTTTATTATTATACTGAAGAAAAATGTATCGATCATTTATTTCGGGTTTCATCCAGTTTGGACTCACTGGTGATTGGCGAGGGTCAGATATTGAGCCAGGTAAAAAAGGCGTATTCAATTGCCCGTGATGCTGAAACAACAAGTACTGTCCTAAACACACTTTTTCACCGGGCGATTGCGGTTGGTAAAAAGGTGCGGACAGTGACACGCATTGCGCATAATGCTGTTTCGGTTAGCTATGCGGCTGTCGAACTGGCTAAAGAGGTTGTTGGCGATTTGTCCAATTCCAATGTTCTAATCCTTGGGGCCGGTGAAATGAGCGAGCTGACAGCCCGCCACCTTGTTGCCAATGGTGTTAAGACGGTATTTGTCTCCAATCGCCGCTTTGAGCGGGCCGAGCTTTTAGCACGAAAGTTTGATGGAGTTGCTGTGCCTTTTGAGGACTTTATGAAATGTGCTGCTAAAGCCGATATTATTATCACGTCAACTGGGGCGCCGCATTATTTGATAAGATCCTGGGATGCCGCGCATCTAATGCCGAAGCGTCAAGGCAAACCAATTATTTTAATTGATATCGCTGTGCCGCGCGATGTGGAGCCCGAGGTGGCTGCCATTAACGGCGTAAGTTTGTATAATATTGACGATCTTGAAGCTGTCGTTGAATCGAACATGCGGCTGCGCGAGCAAGAGGTTGAGGCTGCCGAAAAGATTATTGCCGAGGAAATGAGTGAGCTGATCAACAAGTTTAGGTATCTTTCCTTCCGGCCAATCTTAGCACGTCTGACTAACAAGGCTGAACAAATCAGACAGCGAGAGCTAAAACGGGCCTTAGTGAAACTGACTGATATTACGCCAGATGAGCGCAAGATCATTGAGAATATGTCCAAGATGATTATCCGCAAGATGCTGCGTGACCCAATGATTCGCATCAACGAAGCAGCCTGTACGGACAAGGAAGATTACTATCTTGATGCAATTTGTGGTTTATTTAAACTTGAAACAATAAGGGAGAGCAAGAGTCGTGAAAAAAAATCTCGTTATCGGTACTCGCGGCAGTAAGTTGGCGTTGTGGCAGGCAAATTTTGTCGCCGCCCAAATAATGGAGCGCTACCCCGAGTTGCAGGTATCTATTAAAAAAGTGACAACGACTGGGGATAAAATTCTTGATGTGCCGCTGGCTAAGATTGGCGGCAAAGGGTTATTTACCAAGGAACTTGAAACCGAGATGCTAGCTGGTGATATTGATTTAGCGGTGCATAGTCTTAAAGATATGCCGACTGAACTGCCGGATGGACTGATTTTTGGTGCCATCACGGAACGGGCTGATCCCGGCGATGCCTTTATTAGTCCAGAGTATCGAACAATTGAAAATTTGCCGCAGGGGGCCAAAGTGGGTACCTCTAGTTTACGGCGTAAGGCTCAGCTCTTACATTGCCGACCTGACCTTGAGATTGTCGATTTACGCGGCAATCTTGATACAAGGCTAAAAAAACTGGAGAGCCAGACTTTAGACGCCATTTTGCTGGCGGTGGCTGGTTTAAAACGGCTTGGGTGGGCAGAACGAATCACTCAGATTATTCCCCACAATATTTGCTTGCCGGCCGTCGGGCAAGGTGCGCTGGCCATTGAAGCTAGGCGTGATGATGCTGAAGTTTTAGCCATCTTAGCGTTTTTAAATGATGTTAATACTAGGCAGGCCGTTGAGGCTGAGCGCGCTTTTCTCCGTGAGGTGGAAGGCGGATGTCAAGTTCCGGTTGGTGTATATGGTAAGATTGAAAATGGCAGTTTGGCGGTCGAGGCAGTCATTTTATCTGTTGACGGAGCCAAAAAAGTTCATGATAAAATTTTCGGCAGTCCGGCCGAGGCTGAGCAGCTCGGTATCACACTGGCCACGAATATGCTGGCCGCTGGCGGCCGTGAAATTTTAGCTGAGCTTAAATAAAATTTTAAGTAAAAATAATAAATGCAAGGTTCGGAGGTAAAAATGAAAGGACTCGTCTATTTAGTCGGCGCAGGCCCAGGTGATTACAAACTTATCAGCGTTAAAGCGCTGGAATGCATAAAAGCAGCCGATACCATCGTTTATGACCGGTTGGCTGATGACAGGCTGTTGGCGCATGCCCGGCCTGATGCCGAAATGATTTATGTTGGTAAAGCTTCAAGTGCCCATACTATGAAGCAGGATGACATTAACCAATTGCTTGTTGATAAAGCGCAAGCAGGTAAAACCGTTGTCAGGCTTAAGGGCGGCGATCCGTTTGTTTTCGGACGGGGCGGTGAGGAAGCTTTAAAGCTTGTTGAAAATGGCTTGCCGTTTGAAATTATTCCAGGAATTACATCGGCTATTTCGGTGCCGGCTTATGCGGGCATTCCGGTAACTCATCGCGGGATTGCTACGTCATTTGCTGTTATTACCGGTCACGAGGACCCCGCAAAAGCGGAATCAACCATAAAGTGGGACAAGCTGGCAACAGGTGTTGACACGCTGGTCTTTTTAATGGGTGTCGAAAATCTTCCGCATATTACTGCTAAATTGATTGAGCATGGCCGGTCTGCGGCTACGCCGGCTGCTGTGATCCGCTGGGGAACAAAGCCGGAACAGAGCGTATTAGTCACAACGGTCGGTCAAGCGGCAGCCGATGTTGCCAAGCACAAGATTAAACCTCCGGCGATTTTCATTGTCGGTGAGGTTGTAACGCTTAGAGATAAATTGGCCTGGTTTGACCAAAAGCCATTGTTTGGCAAGAAGGTGCTTGTGACGCGAGCGCGCGAACAGGCGAGCATCTTAACTGATCAGTTAGAGAAGCTCGGTGCCGACTGTCTGGAGGCTCCGGCAATTAAAATTGTTCCTCCAGATAGCTTTGACCCGCTTGATCAGGCAATTAAAAATTTAGCGACCTATCATTGGCTGATTTTCACCAGTGCAAATGGAGTCGACTATTTTTATAAGCGGTTGCATGATGCTGGTCGTGATTCTCGGGCATTAGCGGGGATTAAGGTTGCGGCAATCGGTATTCAGACAGCCAAGCGATTAAAAGAATATGGGGTGGTTGCTGATATTGTACCTGCCGAATTCCGGGCCGAAGGCATTGTTGAAGCTTTGGAAGGCTTGGTGGAACCCGGAATGAAAGTTCTGATTCCCCGCGCCCGCGTAGCTCGCGATATATTACCGGAAAAGCTGCAGGAAATGGGGGCAGCCGTGGATGTTGTGCCAGCCTATCAAACAATCCTTGGCGAAACGAACGGGGCCAGCATTGCTGAACAATTAAATCATGGTGAAATTGAAATCATTACTTTTACAAGTTCGTCAACCGTCACCAACTTGCTGACGCTGCTGGGCGATGGCGGGGCTCAATTAGTTGCGAGGGCCAAGGTGGCCTGCATCGGTCCGATTACTGCCGCTACTTGTATCGACAATGGTATTGAACCAGATATTATTGCCGAGGACTTTACCATTACAGGCCTTGTAAAGGCGATTGCTAACCTATACGGGGAGGAATTATAATGTCGGTACCATTCATTCGGCCGCGGCGTTTGCGGGCATCGGAAGGCATTCGCAGCCTAGTGCGTGAGACCAGCCTAAGTGCAGCAGATTTTGTGTACCCGTTGTTTGTCGTGCCCGGCAAGAATGTCAAAAGCGAGATAAGCTCGATGCCTGGCAGCTATCACCTATCTGCCGATATGGCGGTAAAAGCGGCCAAGGAAGTTTATGACCTAGGTATTCCGGCAGTTATGGTCTTTGGCTTGCCGGAGTATAAGGATGAGTGCGGCTCAAGTGCCTGGGATATGAATAGTCCTGTTCAGCAGGCCATTAGCAAAATCAAGGCTGCTTTGCCCAACTTAGTCGTGATGAGCGATGTTTGTCTGTGTGAATACACTTCGCACGGCCATTGCGGCCTATTGAATGGTGAGAAAGTTGACAATGATTCGACCTTGCCGCTCCTTGCGCAAACGGCTTTAAGTCATGCAGTCGCCGGGGCTGATATGGTCGCTCCGTCCGACATGATGGACGGTCGTGTGCAGGCGATTCGTGAACAGTTAGATGAGAACGGTTTTAAAGATATTTCAATAATGTCTTATGCCGTAAAATATGCGTCAGCCTACTACGGCCCATTTCGTGAGGCCGCAGATTCGACGCCGCAGTTCGGAGATCGCAAATCTTATCAGATGGACCCGGCCAATAGCCGTGAGGCTTTAAAAGAAGCCGAACTCGACATTGCCGAAGGTGCTGATATTATTATGGTCAAGCCGGCACTGGCCTATCTTGATATTGTTCGTCAAGTGCGCGACAGTTTCACTGTGCCGATTGCTGCCTATAATGTAAGTGGTGAATACGCCATGGTCAAAGCCGCAGCAGCTAAAGGCTGGATTGATGAAAAACGGATTGTTCTCGAAACATTGCTTGGTATGAAACGGGCTGGAGCGGATATTATTATTACATACCATGCTCTTGATGCGGCAAGATGGATGAGAGAGTAAACCATTACTACTTTCCCGAAAAGGAGGTAACTACATGTCTTTTACACTAGAAAAGTCAGCTCAGGCCTTTGCCGAGGCTAAGGAGTATATTCCTGGTGGTGTCAACAGTCCGGTAAGGTCATTTAAAGGCGTTAGTGGGACACCGCCGTTTATTGCTCGGGCGGCGGGTAGCAAATTGTACGATATTGACGGGAACGAATATATTGATTATGTTTTGTCATGGGGACCGATGATATTGGGTCACGCGCATCCGGCTGTTAGTGAAGGTTTGCGGGAAGCGTTATATCACGGGACAAGCTACGGGGCTCCTACTTTATTGGAAACTGAGCTGGCTAAGCTGGTAACGAAAGCCGTACCATCTATGGAATTGGTCAGAATGGTTAATTCGGGTACAGAGGCCACCATGAGTGTTCTTCGGCTGGCTCGAGCGTACACCAAACGCGGCAAGATAATAAAGTTTGCCGGCTGTTATCATGGCCATCACGATAGCTTACTGGTTAAAGCCGGTTCGGGGGCAACTACCTTAGGGGTGCCTGACAGCCCGGGGGTAACCGATAATATTGCCAGCGGAACCATTACCGTAAATTATAATGATGTCGTTGGACTTGAGCAGATATTCGCCACGCAGGGGGAAGAAATTGCCGCTGTGATTATTGAACCGATTCCTGGCAACATGGGTTTGGTGCTGCCCCAGGAAGGCTATTTAGCCAAGGTGCGGGAAATTACCGCTCGGTATGGAACTTTACTCATCTTTGACGAGGTTATGTCAGGATTCCGGGCCGCGTACGGCGGGGCCCAAGCTATTTATGGCATCAAACCTGATCTGACTTGTCTTGGTAAGGTAATCGGCGGGGGCTTGCCTGTAGGTGCTTATGGCGGACGTCGTGATATTATGGAGAACATCGCGCCAGCCGGCCCGGTCTACCAAGCTGGTACATTAAGCGGTAACCCGCTTGCTATGACAGCAGGTTTGGCGACTCTTAAGATTCTGTCGGCAACCCCGAATATGTATGAGCAACTGACCGAGAAAGCAGCTGTACTGTCGGCTGGGATTCGTGCCCAGGCCGAGAAATTTGGATTTAAACTCCAGTATCATCAGGCTGGTTCGATGTTCGGGATGTTCTTTAGCGATAAACCGGTCTATGATTATGACAGTGCCAAACTGTCTGATATCGGGGCCTTTAATACCTACTTTCATGCCATGCTCGAACAGGGCATTTACCTAGCGCCCTCACAGTTTGAGGCCGGCTTTATGTCTGCGGCTCACTCTGATGAAGATATTGCCGCCACTGTTGCTGCCAGTGCAAAAGCATTTGTTGCAGTTGCTGAGTACTATGCACAAAAGTTAACCTAACATGTTTTAATGAGTAGCCTAGACACTTTTACGGTCTAGGCTATTTAGATTATGTAGGTTAAAGGAGAGAGAAGATTGTTTAAAGAGCTAAGACGGCAAGATCGGGCATTAAGCCATGAAGGAACACAAGAGATTTTACAAAAGGGGGTTTACGGTTTTTTAGCGGTGAATAGTTTAAATGATTATCCGTATGGAATCCCGTTAAATTATGCCTATACTAATGGCAGTATATATTTTCACGCTGCTGTTGAAGGACAAAAATTAGCTTGTTTGGAAAACAACAACAAAGTAACATTTTGTGTTGTCAGTGAGAGTACTGTCGTGCCTGATCAGTTTAGCACCAGATACAAAAGTGCAATGGTATTTGGCAAGGCTTATGAATTAAGCGGCACTGAAAAGGTGGAGGCATTGGTTAATATTGTTCGCAAGTATGCCACTAGCGAGGATTGTATTATTAGAGGTAAACAATATGCACAGGGCGATAGAGATCTAACGGCAGTATTCAGAATTGATATCGAACATTTAACAGGAAAAGCAAGAAGGTAGATGCCCGACAGGAATCCAGTTGCTGCTGAGAAATATATAAAATATCTATATGTTTATGGGGATGATTAAATGGATATGCCTGTTGTAATGCCGGCAAGTTTTGTTGACAGTATCAAAGAGTGGACTACAACCGCTAAGATTGCCGATGTTTCGGGGTTTGTCAGTACAATGCAGGAGACTTGGGATTTGCAGACTTTTGAGAACCTTGAGCAGGGCCGGGTTGCCGTTCCTGATTATGTGATTAATGAATATCTAGCATCAAGTATCGACGGTAGCGAACAGGTCAAAGAACTTAAAATAACCTCACTTGAGGATAACAAGTTAAGGATAACGGCATTGACTTCCAAAGCCGGTCATGTTGTGCTTGTCTGCAAGGTCGAGCAGTTTGAGCATGACAAAAATCATTCGGTAATTAAATTTAAGGCTTTAGATAAGAAGTTGCCAGATAAGCCGTTATTATCGTGGATATTCTCGAAAGTCAGTCTGGCCATGGTGACCAAAATTACTGGCAGTATCAACCCGGGAGATGGCATGACCCTTTTCATCCGCGGCAATGAAGCGACACTTGATTTTCATCAAGCGCTGTCTAGCTCAAAGATCGGTCAAGCCAAGGCTTTTGGTTATAAGCCTATAGACTATCTGGTAATTAGCGAAGCCATTCCGGAAAACGGTTATGTTATTTTTAAAACCAGTTTGGATTTGCCTGATAACGTTAGGAATATGGTAAAAAATGCATTGAATGCGGTGACATAGCCGCACCCAATAGCGTTCGCAATCACAGAGTAGTGGGCTATGTGGCTAACGAGTTTGTTGTTGCAAATTACCAGGGACGTAGCAATCTTATGTTTAAAAATATTTTTCGATGCTGCCAATTGATGGCAGTTGTTTTTTTATCCGATGACTAACCCGCTCTATACCCTAAAGGGCACAGGCGAGCGGTTAAGTCCCTGGATACGGTTCGACTAGGATTCGGGTGGAGTTAAAACTCCATATGAATCAAGTCTCACTTTATCCTAGCATTAATTAAACGATTAATTAATGTTAGGATGTATTTCAAAAAAAATTTCCGAAGCCATTGCACTTTTGTCCAGTTGTGTTAAAATCATATCGTGCCTTTTAATAAGTCACATTACGATGGGGGGATGATAAATGAAAAAGTTCTTCAAACTTAATCAATCGGCGGTAGAATATCTGGCCAGGAATTACGGGTCGCCGCTGTTGGTGCTTTCGGAAAATCAAATTGAACGCAATTATAAATTTCTCGCCAAGCGAATGCCTGGTGTCAAGATATATTATGCGGTCAAATCAAATCCACATGAACGGATTATCCGCAAATTAAACGAACTCGGTTCTTGTTTCGACGTCGCTTCTGACGGCGAGATTCTGGCGCTTGCTGCCCAGGGGATACCTGCTAATCGGATGGTGTATGCAAATCCGACCAAAACTCCCGGCGGGCTTAGAGCTGCCAAAAGTACCGGTGTAAATAAATTTACCTTTGATAGTGAAAGTGAAGCCATCAAAATGGGGAAAGCCGTGCCAGGCGGTACGGTATTAGTGCGTATTAGGGTGGACAATCCTGACGCGCATGTTGACCTCAATAAAAAATTCGGTGCCCGTCCTGATGACGCGCTGCGCCTTTTGAAAATAGCCCAGGCTCAGGGGCTTGATGCCGCAGGAATCTGCTTCCATGTCGGCAGTCAGTCACCCAGTGCCGACGCTTATATCCAGTCGCTTAAAATCAGCCGCAGACTGTTTGATGAAGCCAAAGCAGAAGGTCTTAACCTGCGAATTTTAGATATCGGCGGCGGATTCCCCATTCCGGTGATCAACGAAGATATTGATATTTCCGGTATGATTGAAGCAATCGGGGCGGCGGTAAATCACTATTTTCCAGACACAGAAGTATGGTGTGAACCAGGCCGATTTATCTGCGGTACGGCAATGAATCTAATTACCTCTGTCATTGGTGTCCAAGAGCGCAACAACAAACAATGGTATTTTCTTGATGATGGCCTTTATGGCACATTTTCCGCGATTATTTTTGACCATTGGGAGTTTGAACTGGAAACCTTCAAAAGCGGTCTCATGATTCCGGCCACTTTTGCTGGTCCCAGCTGTGACTCGCTTGATATTCTGTATCGCGACAAACTCACTGTGCCGCTGGAGATGGACGATGTACTCCTTGTTCCTAACTGCGGCTCTTATACATCAGCTTCAGCCACTGTCTTCAACGGCTTTGCTAAGACGCCGATTATCATCTGGGAAGATGTAGAAGCCGAACTTATAAAGAATATTGAACTGGCAGGTTAATTCTAGGCACCTTGGGTGCCTTTTATTTTTTTCGGATATAAAGAAAATAAGGGCATTTAAACCCTTTGTTTAAATGCCCTTATAGAAATCAAGTCTAGTTTTAGTTTTGAAAAAAAGCTATTTATTAAGCTATTTTTTTATGCTGTCTAAATAGCGGTCCTCGGCGGCTTGAATAACAACAGTTGCAGATGCGTCTCCGGTTACGTTAACTGATGTGCGGATCATATCCAACACACGATCAATACCGGCAATCAAAGCAACTCCCTCTAACGGAAGGCCAACAGATTGCAGAACTAAGGTGAGCATAATTAAGCCAGCGCCCGGAACACCGGCTGTACCGATTGAACCCAGCGTACCAGTAAGAACAATTATCATCATTTGGCCCATTGTTAGGTCAATACCATACACCTGGGCGATAAAGAGGGCACATACTCCTTGATAGAGAGCTGTTCCATCCATGTTTATCGTCGCACCAAGTGGCAGTACGAAACTGGAAATCTCTTTTGAGACTCCTAAATTTTCCTGACAACATTTCATGTTTACGGGCAAAGTTGCACTACTCGAGCAGGTCGAAAAGGCAATCAGCGAGGCTGGAAAGACACCTTTAAAAAACTTTACGGGGCTCATGCGACCGAGAACAGAGACTGCTGTTCCATAGACTATTAGCGCATGTAAAATACAACCAATGTAAACAGCAAGAATCACAGTTGCTAAAGGAATAAGTACTTTTGGACCGTTAGCTGCCACGACAGGAACGATCAGGGCAAAAACGCCGAAAGGCGCAAATTCCATAATAATTCCAACGATTTTATACGAGACTTCAGCTAAGCCATCAAAAAAACTTTCAACAGGCTTTGCCCTCTGCCCGACGAGAGTTATACCAATACCGATAAATAATGCAAATACAATGATTTGCAGCATGTCGGCGTTTGCCATCGCTTGGACCGGATTAGTAGGAACCATATTAACCAGCACACTGGATATGGGAGGAGCTACCTTAGACTTTACTTCCGCATTTGTGGGAATAGATAGGCCTTCCCCGGGATTCATCACAGT
>JAQWAQ010000071.1 GCA_028707635.1 Negativicutes bacterium | reverse complement strand
TCGCTGTTGCTGTCCCCCGCTCAACTCACCTGGATATCGCTGCCCATAAGTATCAGGCTCAAGATTAACAAGCTGCAAAAGTTCGTTTGCGCGTTGCATGTAGCGGCTTTTATCCCACTTCTTAAGTATCGGAACAAGGGCAACGTTTTCGGCTATCGTCATATGGGGTAGGAGACCAATGTGCTGAATGACATAGCCAATATTTCGTCTTAACTCCACTGGATCTTGCTGACTAATATCTTTACCCTCAACAAAAATTTTCCCAGACGACGGCTCATTCATCCTATTAATCATTCTCATGGTAGTTGTTTTGCCACAGCCGCTGGGCCCTATCAGCACCAATAATTCGCCTGCTTTGATGTCAATACTTATACTATCTAAGGCTTGAAAACCGTCTTCATACACTTTAGACACATTTTCAAAACGAATCATAGTCACACCCCTTTACGAACGTCAGGTCACTTTGGTATCATTCCCAAATTCACTCAATATCTTTCCTCTGTCAATAATGAATGAAATCGACAGCAGCGCGGACACAGAAAAATTAGCGCAAAAAAAAATAAGCTGACAGCACATGCTATCAGCTTATTTTTCCTATATTACTCTTTATACCATTTTATTACCCCTGCGCCCCAAGTAAGTCCGCCGCCGAAACCTACTATGACAACGACGTCACCATTTTTAATTCGACCGCTCTTTACACCTTCATCAAGGGCAATCGGGATGGATGCAGCCGAAGTATTGCCATATTTGTCAACATTAACAACAACTTTATCCATGGGAAGACCAAGTCGCTTAGCCGCCGACTGAATGATGCGCAGATTGGCTTGATGCGGCACTAAACAAGCAATTTCTTTTGGAGAAATATTCGCAGCTTCAAGAGCTTTGCTTGCCGCCTCACCCATTACCTTAACAGCAAACTTAAAGACCTCTTTTCCATCCATTTGGATGAAATGGGCCCGATCAGCAATGGTTTTTTCCGAAGTCGGTTGCCGTGACCCACCTGCCGCAACCTTTAAGAGGTCGCCGCCAGAACCATCTGAGCCTAAATGAACTCCCAGGATTCCATGACCAGGCAAAGTTTCACCTAAAACAACCGCTCCAGCGCCATCGCCAAATAATATCGCAGTGTTACGATCAGTCCAATCAGTAATTTTTGACAAAGTTTCAGCGCCAATGACCAATACCTTTTTATAAGTCCCTGATTTTATAAAGCTGCTCCCAACTACAAGTCCATAGATAAACCCGGAACAAACAGCAGTCAGATCAAAAGCAGCTGCTTTACAGGCTTTTAGATTATCTTGCACAAGGCAAGCGACAGAAGGAAAAACCATATCCGGCGTAACAGTCGCAACAATGATAAGATCAAGCTCTTCTGCTTTAACCCCGGCATCCAGCAAGGCTCTTTCTGCAGCTTTCGTCGCTAGATCTGATGTCGCCTCCCCATCGCCTGCAACATGCCGTTCTTTAATACCGGTACGTTCAACAATCCACGCATCAGATGTATCTACCATCTTTTCTAATTCAGCATTTGTAATAACCTTTTCAGGCACATAAGAACCTATTCCTAAAATTCCTACAGATTTTCCACTCACTATACGGCCACCTCTTGCATAATTTTTACGCCTAATTACAATATTACCAAAAAATCGACAAACTAGTCGCTTAAAAAAGCCTCCGCTCCTTATGCTAAGGGGTGAAGGCCATAATTTAACGTCATCTTAGTTAATAGAATTAACTAAGGCACACATTATTTAAACCGGGCACTCACTGAACCGAGCCGATCGAAGGTTGCTCTTACAGCATCACCGGCTTCTACACTGCATGCTGCAATCAACGAACCTGAAATAATGAGGTCTCCCTTGCGCAATGATACACCATAACTAGCCAGTTTATTGGCAAGCCAAGCAACGGACGCAGCAGGATGCCCCAGCACCGCAGCACCGGCGGCCGTACTAATGATTTCGCCGTTCTTTTCAAAAACCAGCCCGGTATATCTAAGGTCAATTTCTTTAGCTGATGTTAGAGCACCACCAAGCACAACTTTTCCTATTGACGCTATATCGGCGATGGAATCTTCTACTTTCATCGTCCCAGCTTCATAACGAGTATCGATGATCTCTAGACAAGGCATAATGCCCTCGGTTGCCCGCAATACATCAGCGACTGATATGCCAGGCCCTTCCAAGGGCTTCTTTAACAGAAAGGCTATTTCAGCCTCAACACGCGGAACGAAGTGTTCAGACATTTTAACCGGTTCATTTTCCATAACAACCATATCATCCATTATGTAACCGTAATCAGGTTCATAAACATTAAAAAGCTGCTGCATCACTACACTGGTCAGGCCAATTTTTGCGCCCACGCCCTTCCTGCCGTCAGCCTCGCGCAATTTACGCCCCGCCAGTTGAATAGCATAGGCATCATCAATCGTAATATCAGGATATCGCTTTGTCAGATGCGCAACTGGTTTGCCCGTCTGGGAAACTTGATATAATTCCGCGGCTAGACGGTCAACTGTACTATCGTCCATAGATACCTCTCCTCTACGTCAATACTTTTACATTATAGAACCAGTTTCATATGTTGGCAAGTTCTCTCTCTCTATATATATGTAACATTCCACTTTTCTTAGACCGTTCCTTTTTTTCCTGCTATTTATTCTTGATTTCTCTGCAATTCCATGATTTAGATATTTACATCAAATATTCCCTGCAGCTTTAGGGTAATTATTGACACATCTGCTAACTTATTGTAAAATAGCTCATAAACATCATATTCCTAAAGGGGAGTAGCTTCACGAACAGAGTCAACATACTGATGCGCAATCATCTGGCTCTGTTGTTGGCAATTGTCAATAAGCGAGACCTTTAGTATGGCTTATATTGTCATACTAAAGGTCTCTTTTTTTTACATAATAATTAGAAAAGGGATGAATCTCATGACAGCATTTCTTGCTTCACTTGTCTTTGTGGTCCTTGCCGAGATGGGTGACAAAACCCAGCTTCTGGCGATGGCTTTTGCTACCCGCTATCACTGGAAAACGGTAATGTGGGGCGTATTCGCCGCAACGATTCTCAATCATTTGCTTGCCGTAGTTGTCGGCAGCTATTTGACGCACTTCATTCCCATGAACTACATTCAAATTGCAGCGGCCGCATCTTTTATTTTGTTCGGTCTTTGGACGATCCGTGGTGATAAACTCAACGGGGAAGACAAAACTTCTAGCCGCAGTCCCTTTTGGACAGTCGCCATTGCCTTTTTCATAGCCGAGATGGGTGATAAAACACAGTTAGCCACCGTTGCGTTAGCCGCACAATTCAACGCACTCATACCTGTATGGATGGGAACGACAACTGGCATGATGATTGCCGACGGCATTGGTATTATCATTGGCATTGTTCTTGGAAAGAAAATTCCCGAGCGAGCGGTCAAATGGTTTGCTGCAATCATCTTTATTTTGTTTGGACTCTTTGGCCTATATGAGTATTTGCCTGCGCATTATGTTACACCTTCAACGATAGTCATCAGCTTAGCTGTAATTTCAATTCTCATGTACATAATGTCCCGCTTAGGCGGCGAAGATAACCTCCCGCAAAAACCTTCACCGGAATAACGATATGCACCTTATATAACCTTCTTGATCATCGGGAAGGTTTTTTCCTGTATCCATATTGCTCTATTTACGTATTAGACGATGACACAGATTTGCAGTATGATGATTATTATATAGTACTGAGGTGATCTACGATGCCATTACTTGAATTAGTCAATATACGACTTGCATTGCAGGAGAAAACCATATTAGACGAATTGTCTTTTCAGGTCGATTCCGGTGATATCATCGGCTTGCTGGGAACTTCCGGCTCTGGGAAGACATCGCTCTTTCGAATGATTAATCTGCTACAGAGCCCCACGCAGGGTACTGTCCTGTACCGCGGTAAAGATACGTTGACCTATCAGCCTACAACTCTCCGGCGAGAGATCGGGTATGTTTTTCAAAAAACCTACTTGTTTGGCGATACAATTAAAGAAAATTTAATCTATCCATACCAACTATTGAAACAAGAACCTGATTTTCAAGAAATAACAGACTATCTTGCCAAAGCCAACTTGCCGCAAGACATTATCACAAAAAAAATCAATGAGCTTTCTGGCGGTGAACAACAAAGAATTGCCTTGATTCGCTCCTTGCTCGTTAAGCCTCACATCTTGCTTCTAGATGAAGTCACGGCCTCATTAGATGAAGAGAATACACTCATCATCGAGAAACTCATTCTTGATCAGCACCAAACCAGGAACGTGACCATTCTGTTTATTTCACACAATACCCAACAAGCCGAGCGATTGGCCCAAAAAATTCTGTATTTGGCAAAGGGACGCATTTCCTTTTACGGAAACAAGGGCGAATTTTTTGAAAGGGGGCTCAACAATGAATGATCTTTCATTAGCGATGACCTTTAGCTTGGTTCTCTTGGCCCTTTTTCTATCGCAAAAAAATAAGATTGGTCTGGAGAAGGAACTCGTAGTTGGCAGTATTCGAGCTGTAGTACAACTTACACTCATTGGTTTCGTCTTAACTTACGTTTTTAACTTGAACAACTATGCTCTGACAACGCTGCTTCTCGTATTAATGGTCTATAATGCCGCCACCGTTGCTGCAAAAAGGGGGCAAGGAATTGATCATATCTTACGAATTGCTTTTACCGCCTTGCTCGCAAGCTTAGTGATTACATTAGGAACTTTATTGTTTTTCGGTGCGATTCACTATCAGCCCAGTGAGGTAATTCCGATTAGTGGTATGGTCGTAGGCAATTCTATGGTAGCAGCCGGTCTGGTATTTAATAGCCTGCGTGATAAATTTCAACACCGTCGCGACGAAGTAGAAATTAAGCTATGTCTGGGTGCTAATGCCAAAGAATCCTCTGTGGCTATCATTCGTGAAACAATTAGAACCGCTATGCTGCCAAATGTTGATTCAATGAAAACACTAGGAATCGTGCAGCTGCCAGGAATGATGACAGGACTTATCCTGGCAGGACTTTCGCCAATGATTGCTATTAAATATCAAATCATGGTCACCTTTATGATAACAGGTGCGGTGGCCATTACCACCTTTTCGGCAAGTTATTGGGCTTATAAGAGCTTCTTTAATGAGCTGGAGCAACTACAATAGCCCGCACAACAATGGATGACACATTTAAAAAAACCAGGATTGCTCCTGGTTTTTATCTATCTATGAACAATAGGCAGCAGCAAGGTAAAAGTGCTGCCTTGCCCTAGCGCGCTGGCGGCATATACCTGACCGCCATGAGCTAAAGCCATTTGCTTGACCAAAGCCAATCCCAAACCAGTACCACCGCTCCGTTTCGCTCTCGCCTGATCAACCCGATAAAAATAATCAAAGATATTCTCGAGCTCTCCAGCCGCCATGCCAATACCGGTGTCAATCACCTGTATTTTAGCCATGGTTCCCTCCTGTACTGCTGTCAGGCTGATACTGCCTGTCGCAGTATAGCGGATACTATTAATAATCAGATTGTATACCATCTGTTGTACCATAGTAGCATCCGCCCATATGTTCGGCATCTCTTTATCAATCGCGAGATTAAGTGCCAAGCCTTTTTCAGCCGCCACCGGTCTGCTATTTTTAATGACCTGCCGCAAAATAGCAGTAAGATCAACATCCGTATAATCAGGAGTCACTTGTCCGGCCTCTAAGAGTGATAAATTCCTAAGCTCACCCACCATCTTTGTTAACCTATCTACCTCTTCGGTAAGTGAGCTGATTTGTTCCCGGTCTGGTGCAATAACACCGTCCGCTATCCCCTCTAAGTTAGCTTTTAGAATCGTCAAAGGCGTGCGGAGCTCATGGGCGACTCCGGCCAAAAACCGTTGTCGAAGAACGGTGTTTGTTTTTAATTTTGCCGTCATCACATTGAAGGCCCTCGCCAGTTGTCCTACCTCATCTTTCTGGTCAACAACCACTGCTGCGTCAAGATCACCTGCCGCTACATCATTGACAGCCCTATTCAGGTCAATCACCGGAACTGCAATACTACGAGCCAAGTAATAACTTACAGCCGCCCCAATGACTAGCATCATACCAGCTGCAACAAACAAAGATTGCCTTAATGACGTCACAAACTGCCGTTCCGGCTCTCCCATCATCGCAGACATATGGCCGTGATGCATCATCATACCATGCATACCGCTCATGCTTAAGTAGGAATTGAAATTCTCGGACACCTGATAATTCACAACCAGCATTAATCCTATGACAACAACAGTTGTTGTTGCAAAGACGGTAACGGCTACCCGAGCCAGTAAACTATGCATGTTGCTCACCTGCCAGTTTATAGCCAATACCATAAATCGTCTTAATAGAGTGCGCTTCATCTGGAACAACATCCAGCTTTTTACGCAGGTTTTTTATATGAGAATCTACTGTCCGCTCATAGCCATCAAAGGCATAGCCTTGCACTTTTTCGATTAACTGCAGGCGGGAGAATACCTGGCCGGGATGGGCAAGAAACAGCTCAAGCAGTTTATATTCAGTAGGAGTTAATTCCACCGGAATACCAGCAACAGTCAAGCTGCGGCTATTCCGCTGTAGAACAATTCGGCCAAATTTCAAAACTCCCTCCCCATGCTCTCGACGATCAGTGGGCTGTAGCCGACGAACAATCGCCCGCATCCGTGCAATCACTTCTTTCGGACTAAATGGTTTGACGACATAATCATCGGCACCTAACTCTAGACCGATAATCCGATCCGCTTCCGCATCACGAGCTGTCAGCATAATGATTGGCACATCACTGGTCCGTCGAATTTCCTTGCAGACACCCCAGCCATCAAGACTAGGAAGCATCACATCTAAAAGAACCATATCTGGCCCTAGTTGCCGTGCTTTATCCACTGCTTCCCAGCCGTCCTTTGCTGTTACTACCGCGTATCCCTCTTTTTCCAAATAGGCCGTGAGCACTTTTAAGATCTTTTCATCATCATCGACAACTAATACCTTCACACAATTCACCCCGGATAACGGCTAGCGGCGTCATCAGTTCATGGGCATATTAGCCAGCAGCTGACGCCTAAGCTTTAGTTTGTTACCAAAATCTCTAATATAGAGAAGAAGAACGGTTTGGTCATCGAACAAGTTACCTATTTTGTAGGGACGAACCCTTTTAAACGCAGGGCATTGAGCACTACGGAAACAGAACTAAATGCCATAGCGGCGCCCGCAATCACCGGCGACAAGTAACCTGCTGCAGCAATCGGAATACCCACTGAATTATACACTAGCGCCCAGAATAGGTTCTCTTTAATATTACGCATAGTCGCCTTACTCAGCTTAATTGCAGCGACAATTCCATTCAGATCACCGCGCATAAGCGTGATATCTGCTGCTTCAATCGCTACATCTGTACCTGTTCCAATGGCAAACCCGACATCAGCTGTAGCTAGCGCCGGCGCATCATTGATGCCATCACCTACCATGGCTACAACTTTGCCTTCCCGTTTTAGTGCTTCTACCTTTTCGGCTTTATGCTCAGGCAAAACCTCTGCCAAGACATTGGTAATGCCAATACTGCCAGCAATCGCCTTCGCAGCGCGTTCATTATCGCCGGTTAGCATCCAGACTTCAATGCCTAGCTTCTGCAATTCTGCTACTGCTTGGGCGGAATTCTCTTTTACGGTATCAGCGACGGCAATCAATCCAGCGATTTCTTGTTCGACTGCGAGGAGCATGACAGTTTTACCCTGCTGTTCCAGTCGCTCAACTTCACTCATTGCGCCTTCGATCTCAACGTTGTTCTCCCGCATCAATTTTCGTGTGCCAACCAATAGCTTTTTACCACCGATGATTACTTCAACACCGTGACCGGGAATCGCTGTAAACATCTCGGGATCCTCAAGTGACATACCCTGCTGTTGTCCATATTTTACAATCGCTTGCGCCAACGGATGCTCAGAGTTTTTCTCAGCTCGTGCTGCCATTTGTAAAATCTCCATATCGGATAACCCTGATAGTGCAACAATATCCGTAAGCTCCGGCTGCCCCTTAGTAATCGTCCCTGTCTTATCAAGCACAATGGTTGTCAAGCGATGGGCATTTTCGAGATGTTCAGCGCCTTTTATTAAAATACCGTATTCGGCGCCTTTTCCGGTTCCGACCATAATGGAAGTCGGCGTAGCCAATCCAAGAGCGCACGGGCAAGCAATGACCATAACCGACGTAAAGTTAATCAAAGCACGAGTAAAATTACCCGGATCGAAGATAAAATACCAGCCAGCAAAAGTCAAAACAGCGATGGCTACAACGATTGGGACAAAATAGCCTGAAACGACATCAGCAAACCGCTGAATAGGGGCCTTTGAGCCCTGCGCTTCTTCAACAATGCGAACTATTTGAGCCAGTGCAGTATCTTTACCAACTTTTGTAGCCTGAAATCTAAAAGTGCCTAATTTATTGATAGTCGCACCAACGACTTCATCGCCTGCTTTTTTATCCACCGGAATACTTTCACCTGTTAACATTGACTCATCCAGGGTTGAGGTTCCCTCGATAATTACACCATCTACAGGTACCTTCTCGCCAGGCCGAACAGCAATTACATCCCCTACCAGCACGGATTCAACTGGAATATCCATTTCCTCACCATCGCGTACTACGCGAGCTGTCTTGGCCTGTAGACCCATCAACGCTTTAAGGGCTTCAGACGTCCGGCCTTTTGCGGTTGCTTCCAGTAGTTTGCCAAGTATGATGAGCGTAATCAAAATAGCCGATGTCTCAAAATACAAATGAGGATCGCCAGTCAACATATTTGCTATGCTGAATAAATAAGCAGCCGAGGTCCCCAGCACAACCAATACATCCATATTAGCGCTGCCGTTACGTAAAGCGACATATGCGCCACGATAGAACGGCCACCCAGCCACAAACTGTACTGGTGTAGCGAGCACAAGCTGCACGTAGGGATTCATCAAGAAATCAACAATCCCCCCCATATTACCAAGGGAGTGCAGTATCATACCGAGTAATAACGGAAAAGAAAGAACAGCCGACAAAATAAACCGCGACCGCTGTCCGCGAATTTCTTCCTCACGCACTTTCTTTTCCCGGTCAATTTCACTAGCATCAGCAATATTATGAGCCTCATAGCCTAACTTTTTGACCTTGTCCTGAATTTGACCAATCGTCAATTCATTCCCATTATACTCAAGTGTGACTTTTTCTGCCGCATAATTAACAGCAGCGTTATATACGCCAGGCATCCCCTTCAGGCCCTTTTCAATCCGAGCCGCACAAGCAGCACAGCTCATGCCGGAAATCTTAAAATCAGCCTTATCGGTAACAATTTGATAGCCGATATCTTCTACTTTCTTTGCAATATCCCGCAAATTAACTTGTGTTGAGTCATAAGTAACACTTGCCTTCTCTGTGGCAAAGTTTACTGCCGCTTTGTCTACACCTGTCAACTTACTGAGTCCTTTTTCAATTCGATTAGCACAAGCAGCACAGGACATTCCAGAAATTTTCAGGTTCACTGAATGCATATCTTTATTTTTTGCGTCTGTTGACAAGGTCATCACATCCCTTATTTTAGGATACATCATCAAGCTTACTTTTAATCACTCTTATAATTGATTCTATCTATTCTTGTAGCAGTTGTCACTATTGTTAGTTGTTTTTACTATACCCCCGTACAGTATATAATGAGTATACGATAATATTTCCATATAGTCAATGTTCTTTATCCAAGTAATAGCAATAATAAAAACTGCCTTTAAGGCAGCTTTTATTATTGCTATTATTATTGAACAACAGTATAGTCAGCCTCTTCTACAGCCTTGACCAACTCATCGCGCTTGGCTGAACCAGCAATTATTGCTTGTTTTTTCTCAAGATCAACGATTGCGCCTGTAACACCAGGGACTGCTTTTAGTGCTTTTTCAACAGCCATCTTGCAATGGTTACAAGTCATGCCTTCAATTCTTAAGACAATGTCTTGACTCATTACATTCACCTCCTTCATCGCTTTGGAATCAACTTTTATTAAATTGTTTTAGCACACTCATCAATTCGTCAATCCCTTGATCAGTTCGATCTTCTTTGATTGCATTAACAACACAGCTTCTCGTATGACTCTCCAGTATCATGAGTCCGACCTTATTAAGTGCGGCCCGCGCTGCCGAGATTTGCTGAAGAATATCCACACAGTACCGTCCCTCATCAAGCATTTTATCAATACCATTGATCTGGCCGGATACCTTCTTCAATCGTTGCTTAAGTTCACCCTTTTCCTTATCATCTAACACATGCTCCCTCCTTCATCCAATCGTCGTACAGTACCCCTGTATAGTATAATGATATGCGAATATTTTTATTCAGTCAAGCCTGCTCTTGCACTTTCATCAAATAAAAAACCCGCGAAATTCGCGGGTGCAAAGTCATTCCCTATTTTAATTAACGAAAGGACTTACGACCTTCTAGGCTGTAGCTTCGTTGGCCCATTCTTCCAGTCCTTTCAAAACAGCCGCTTGCGTTTGCTTGGAGATTTCCGGCAATTCGCCGCCCCAGGATTTCTCAGCAGCTTTATAGCCTTCTTCAATAGCATTCTTTAACAAAGCGATTTTTGATGGATCACCGCCTGAAAGGGCTTTTGCAAATTCTATGGTCCTTGCTGCCGTCTGCTTAACACCCCAAAAACCATCTTCGGAAATTTCTTGCTGAGCCTTTAAGCGAGTTGCATCATCAACTTCCAGATTTTGATAAAATTCTTTCAGTTTCCCATCATATTTTTCCATAATCTGATTATAACTTAAACCTTGCGCCTCGCCTGTTTTCATGCTTTGCATAGCAACAAGATTTTCTACTGTTGCCCGCAGTGAAGACAGTTTTTCTTCAACCTGTTTGTTAATTTCGCTCAGGGTAATGGAATCTCTTGTATAGGTTTTGGGAGTAGTGCCAACCATTTGGTCTGTTTTCTCAAATACAGCCGCCTCCCCAGGTGCAATTGGTTGCTGTACTGCATTAGCATCTTCAGAGGTTGCAGCAGCATTAGCACCCGCCATAGTACGGGTTGCGTTTTGATTTGCTATTGAAATTGGATAAATTGCCATACGATCCCTCCTATTGCGTATGATACTCTTATCCTATATATCGTCATTTTTCGATAAAAATTAATAGAGAATCTTCGGAAGATCATACTACCTATTAATAATTTTACCGATATTTTTCAACTCAATTGAAATTGTTCCATCAGAATTATTGACAAACTCCATGTATTCTTTGTTTTCAAAATAATCTACCGGAAAAGATATTTCAATCCCTGTATCTGTCTTGATTTTATGGTTTTTCCCTTTTTTAACACAGAAGTCCCGATCAATCTTAACCACTTCAGCGATTCCTGCCTTTTTGACTTCTTCTAAATATTCCTCCTGCATGATAGGCGAAGAACGAAAAACGGTTTTACCTACCTCGACCGGATCGAGGAATTCTGACGTCTCAGTATGTTCCACCATATAATTTTTTGCTTTAGAAATCGCAGCCACACTGCTTTGCCCATGCTTCTCGGCGACCTTACGAGTAATTGAGTTGACCAATTTAATCGTGCTATTGGGTGATACACTTGAACTGCATTCTAAAATTTTCTCCGGCAGCACATAGGTCTCCTGACCATTAACAAGACGTTTTTTATCAATAAATTTAATTGTTAGCGAGTCCACTTCAACAAAGGCATATTCATCAATCTTCTGCGAAAGATTAGGCAAGATGGCATGATGATTAATAATCTCATTTTTAACTTTGTCGCCGTCTTGTATAACTTGATGAGTAAAACCAACTCGATTATTGCATTTTAAAATCGCAATAAGACGATTGTCATCCATCACCAAATCACAAATCAACAAATCAGACGAATCCAGGACATCGGCCTGCGAAATAGCGGAATCCATCAGCCCGGCTATCGCTATCGAAAAATCGACAAATTCCAGCCTGCCATCAATATAGTCAGCTACTTGCCGTTTAAATTTACTATTAGGATCAAACACACCGGCTTTCGAGTTCTGATCATTATATGAGCGTTCAATATGTTTGGTTAAGAACGTAATCACACTGTCACTTTTGATTTCCAATTCCTGCTGGGAAAACACCGTAATACCAGAATTAAAATCCAAGATATGCAAAATCGCTTTATTTACTATAATCAATCAGGTCACCATTTCCTTGTTATGTATTTCGGCAAAATGTCATTGCTTTATTTATTATACCATCAACGCCAAGAAACCTGATCTAGCGTGCTTAAAAATCAAATGACCTTGTCAATTACATTCGCGACATCTTTTAATTCTATCATGTAATCGTCCCGAATAACAAAAAAACGAGGGTGCATTTTAGAGGCGAAGCAGCACACTTTCGTGATCGACTAGCCCCCAACCACCCTCGTCTGTCTTTTATTCGATTTGCTTTATACTACACCATGTGCTTTCATAGCTTCAGCCACTTTGACAAATCCGGCGATGTTTGCACCAGCAACTAGATTATCCTTTAATCCATATTCTGCAGCCGCTTTACTAGTGTTTCTATAAATGTTAATCATGATATCTTTAAGTTTTGCGTCAACTTCTTCAAATGTCCAGGAAAGTCTCATGCTATTTTGAGACATTTCCAGAGCTGATGTCGCAACGCCACCAGCGTTTGCCGCCTTGGCTGGCCCAAACAGAATGCCGTTGTCCAGGAATACTTTTGTTCCTTCAAGAGTAGTAGGCATATTCGCACCTTCGGCGACTGCCTTACAGCCGTTTTTAACAAGTATCTTAGCATCATTTTCATTAATTTCATTTTGTGTTGCACAAGGAAGCGCAATATCGCAAGGAATCGTCCATATGCCAGCGCATCCCTCATGATACTCTGCAGTAGGATGATATTTAACATACTCATGAATTCTCTTGCGTTCAACTTCTTTGATTTGCTTCAGAGTTTCAACGTTTATACCATTGGCATCATAAACATACCCATCCGAATCACTCACGGCAACAACTTTTCCGCCATATTCATGGGTTTTTTCTACTGTATAGATAGCGACATTGCCCGAGCCGGAAACAAGAACTGTTTTCCCTTTAATAGACATTCCCTTTTCTCGCAGCATTTCATCCACGAAATATACAAGACCATAGCCTGTGGCTTGCGTTCTTCCTAGGCTTCCGCCGTAAGAAAGACCTTTGCCAGTTAAAACACCTGCTTCATATGCGTTCTTAATTTTTTTATACTGACCAAACATATAGCCTATTTCGCGTCCACCAACTCCAATGTCCCCGGCAGGAACATCGACATCCTGACCAATATGCCTGCAAAGTTCAGTCATGAAACTTTGACAGAACCGCATAATTTCCATATCGGATTTTCCCTTGGGATCAAAGTCAGAGCCACCTTTGGCACCACCAATGGGCAAACCGGTTAAAGAATTCTTAAGCACTTGCTCAAACCCCAAAAACTTAATTATGCCTATGTATACCGAGGGATGGAGGCGGATCCCCCCCTTATATGGACCTATAGCACTATTAAATTGAACCCTAAAACCCCTGTTAACATGGATATTGCCAGCGTCATCCACCCAGGGAACTCTAAATACAATTTGGCGCTCAGGCTCAACAATGCTTTCGACTATACCAAGTTTAATGTACTCTGGATTTTTTTCAAGAACAGGAATCAAGGATTCGAGAACCTCCTGAACAGCTTGATGAAACTCGGGTTCATGGGCGTTCCTTTTTACAACTCTATTATAGAGTTCCTCACAGTATTGCTTCGCATTTATAGTCATATAAATAGCCCCCTTTATCTAATCATAAGATTACTAGTGTCAAATTATAGAATTACCTCTTCCCACATTACAGTACCGAAATCTGCGAATCTAATAGTTTCCTGCCCTGGATGCCGACAGCTAAGTATCACCTTTATCATGGCAACTGCTTTGCATAAAATCAACAAATCCGACTTATAAATGATTACCCCTATTAATTTCCCACAGAGTGTCCTTTATCCACTTCACCCTCTCCTTTCAATTAAAGAGTGTAACCACTGTATAATATACATGCACAATCTGTCTTTGTCTAGTGAACAATGTAATGTTTTTTGTATATTTTTTTAGAAAAGATGAAAGTGTTGTAATATATAAAGGTGCCATCACTGTGCATAATGGCACCTTTTATCTGCATGATTATTCCTCACCCCAATTGTATTTAATTGATTCATTCCGCAAACACTACCTTGGGGAGGTGATTATTGTGACTAAAAACAACTCGAATGACTCTTTGGAACAAAAATTAGCTAAAAAGCAAACTCATAATATCAAAAACAAGAATATTGGCAATAGACATCTCGATGGTCCCAATCATCCATCAACCTAAGGGCACATTGAATTTATACAAAGTTCAAAAAAGAAGGTAGGGAATATCCGCGGATATTCCCTACCTTCTTTTTTAAATCAGCTAAACCAGTCCTACCATTAAGCGCTTATGCTTGGAGTTTCATCATCAGGGACTCCACCGAACCTATGGAGCAGAAGAGCTGCAACAGTATTGCCAAATACGTTGATCGTTGTCCGGCCCATATCCATAAACCGGTCTACCCCGGCCAGGATAGCAATAGCTTCTACTGGCAGTCCAATGGAAGTCAGTATGACTGCAAGCACAACCAGCGAAGCAGATGGTACGTTCGCCGTACCCTTATTCGCAATTAGTGTAGTAATTAATATAGTAACAATCGAAGCGGCATCAAGTGGGATTTGGTATACATCTGCCAAGAAACAGACCGCTAATGACTGATACAGTGCCGCGCCATCAAGGTTAAAACTATACCCCAGCGGCAATACAAAGGACACGATTTTATTCGGTATG
>JAQWAQ010000070.1 GCA_028707635.1 Negativicutes bacterium | reverse complement strand
ACAATAAGGATTTACAGGAAGATAAAGAAGGCCTGTTTGATACAATTGACACCGTCAAGTTCAGTCTTACTGTTTACGCCTCCATGCTCCGGGCAATGAAAGTTAATGGCACGCGAATGACAGATGCTGTGCGGAACGATTTTTCAAACGCCACAGATATGGCCGATTACCTTGTTAAGAAAGGTCTGCCCTTCCGTCAGGCGCACGAGGTAGTAGGAAAATGCGTTCGTTATTGTATTGATAACAGTAAATGGCTTATGGACTTGTCGCTGGATGAGTTTAAAAAGTTTTCATCGTTGTTTGAAGATGATATTATTGAAGCCATTAAAATTGAGACTTGTGTTAGTGCGCGTAACTCCTATGGTGGAACATCGTATACAGAGGTTGCACGTTCGTTAACAACTGCCCAATCAATACTTAACAATCAGCAAATGGTGCTTGACACGTATACAAAAACCACTATATAATATTGCTAATTCGTACAGCAAATGATTTTGAGTGTAATGTTGTAAATATTTAACCTAACAGTAAGTTAGGATGAGGAGGCAATATAATATGGAATTAGCTGTTAATATGGTCGAAAAGCGAGGCCAAATGGTGGCAGAGGACCAGCTCGGGTTTGGTAAACACTTTACCGATCACATGTTTGTCATGGATTATTCCAGAGAAAAGGGCTGGCATTCGCCGCGAATTGCTGCGTATGATGAGTTTGCCTGCTTTCCGGCGGCCATGGTATTCCATTACGGGCAGGCAATCTTTGAAGGAATCAAAGCATTTCGGACTGAAGACAAGCGGATTGTCATTTTTAGAACAAAGGATTATTTGAATCGTTTCAATCGCTCAGCCGATGCTCTATGTATTCCTCATATCGATGTTGACTTTGTTGCTGATTCGCTTAAGAAGCTAGTAGGAATTGAGAAGGACTGGGTACCAACTTCGGTTGGAACAGCTCTTTATATTAGACCATTTATTATTGCCACCGATCCTTATGTTGGTGTAAAAGTCTCTGATACCTATAAATTATTTATCATTCTGTCACCGGTTGGTGCGTATTATGCAGCCGGTTTTAATCCAGTCAAAATTAAGGTTGAAGATAGATATGTTCGGGCCGTTCAGGGTGGGCTAGGTGAAGCCAAGACACCGGCAAATTATGCTGCTAGCATGAGGGCCGAGTATGAAGCTAAACAGAACGGCTATGCCCAAGTGTTGTGGCTTGATGCTGTTGAGCGCAAATACATTGAAGAAGTTGGTACAATGAATATCTTCTTCAAAATAAATGGTGAAATTATTACACCAGAACTTTCTGGCAGTATCTTAAGCGGTATGACCAGAAGAACGGTGCTTGAATTGTGTCGTGAATGGGGTTTGAAAACGACTGAACGGCGTATTTCAATTGATGAAGTTTACGAAGCCTATACCAAAGGTCAGCTTGAAGAAGTGTTTGGTACTGGTACAGCTGCGGTTATTTCACCTGTCGGGGAATTAACCTGGAAAGATCATAAAATGGTGATCAACGGTAATAAAACCGGTGAATTTGCACAAAAACTGTTTGATACAGTGACTGGTATTCAGTATGGTAAGCTAGAAGATAAACACGGTTGGGTTGACGAAGTTTGTAAATTATAGCAGTATGATGCCTCCTATTTAATATGGGAGGCATTATTTTTTTCGTTTAGTTAAAATTTTGTTAAAGGTTATTCCTGATAATGGGTAGAATAAGTTAAAATGGATACATTTTATTGAGGAGTTTTTCCATGCTGCTGCAAATTAAAGGTATTATATCTACAATTAATTTATTAGATCTTGTCGATATCGCTCTTGTCGCATTTGTACTCTATAAGCTCTACTTTATGATCAAAGACACCCGTGCCAGTGCCCTTTTGAAGGGTTTAATTGTCTTGCTTCTGGCTAACTTTGCCAGCAAGTGGCTGGGACTTAACGTGATCTATTGGTTGCTCCAGAAAACCATGACAGTTGTCTTGGTTGCTTTACCGATAGTTTTTCAGCCTGAATTAAGAAGAACGCTTGAGCAGCTTGGGCGCGGCAAACTCTTTGGCAAGCCGGGTTTCTTAGATGAAGAAGAAGCAGCCTCATTAATTAATGGCATTTCCACCGCTGTTTTGGGTTTAGCCCAGAATAAAATTGGCGCGCTTATTGTACTGGAACGTGAAACCGGGCTTAATGATTATATCGAAACAGGCATAAAAATTGATGGTTTGGTGTCAAGTGAATTTCTTATCAATATCTTTATTCCAAACACGCCGCTACATGATGGAGCCGTTGTTTTGCGCGGTAACCGAGTAATGGCTGCTGGCTGTTTACTGCCCCTGACCGAGGATCGGACACTTAATAAGGAGCTCGGCACTCGTCATCGAGCGGCGATTGGTATTACCGAACAAACCGATGCCATGGTTATTGTTGTTAGCGAAGAAACCGGTGTTATTTCGGTGGCGCGCTGGGGGCGTCTGGATCGGCATTTAGATACCGAGGCTTTGCAAGAAAAGTTGCGCCCGTTGTTTACTGCCAAGCATAATACATTGGCCGAATTTTTCAACAGGAGGCAATCAAATGGATAGACTTCCCAAGAAAAATCTAACAGCCAAAATTATTGCCGTAATATTTGCTGCCATTTTGTGGGCTTTTGTGATGAATGAACAAAACCCACCGATTGAGGTTTCTTACCAAGTCCCGCTGGAAGTCCGCAATTTATCAAGTAATATGATTGTTAATGATACACCTGATGCTGTAAAAATCCGGGTGCGTGGGTCGCGGAGCGTGGTAGCAGGCCTTTCTGCTAACGAAATCAAGGCGTATATTGATATGCGAGGTGTACCGGAAGGGGTAAACACTGCCAAAGTGAATATTTCAAGTCCATCAAATCTTGAAATCATCGAGGTAATGCCTGACACAATTTCGCTCCAGCTTGATGCAATCATCAGTCGACCGGTGCAAATGGAGATAAGTCCCATAGGGACGCCGCAGGCAGGTGTAAAAGTCGCTAAGACAACAGCCAACGTTTCTTCAGTAAGGGTAGAAGGTCCGCGTGCACAATTGGAGATTGTTGATAAGGTTGTCGCTTATGTTGACATCAGCGGAAAAACAGCCGACTTTACTATTGATGCACCGCTTGTTGTCCTTAATCCCGCAGGCAAAGAACTGAAAGGGGTAACCTTAAGTCCGCGCCACGCGAGTATAACGGTTAACTTAACTGGAATCAATAAAAAAGTGGTTGATGTTAAAACAATCCTAGTTAGTGATGTGCCGAAGAATGCAGTGTTACGGCGTATAAAAACCACTCCTGATAAAGTGGAGATTACCGGCGAAGCTGCTCTTATTGATAATACCGAAGTCGTATTTACTGAACCGATTAGTCTTTCCAACATTGATCAATCTGGTGAGGTTGAGGTTAATTTGCAATTACGGGAGGGAGTAAAAGCCGCGACAAGTAAAGTAGTTGTGCGGATTGATATTGACAAGAAACCGTAATTTTTTAATAATCAACCGAACACTAAAGGAGAGACAGTTTGTTGCTTAGAATAACCAATCTTCGGGTATCCTTAGATGATAATACGGCGTTAGCAAAGATGGCTGCCCGTAGGCTTAAACTGCCACCTCAAGCTGTGCTTGAGGTGGTTGTTGTGCGAAGAGCGCTTGATGCCCGGCGCAAAAACAATATAAACTTTGTGTATTCGCTTGATGTAAAAAGCAGTGTTCCAGAAGGCCAGGTTTTGGCGCGGTTGCGGGGAGATAAGGATATAGCGGTTGTGGCCGAGTCAGTAGCTGAATCCATTGTGTTTGGCGATATGACGCTGGATGCTCCTCCAGTTGTTATCGGGATGGGGCCGGCTGGCTTGTTGGCAGCTCTTACACTTGCCCGTCAAGGTTATCGGCCGCTGGTGCTGGAGCGGGGGCGTGATGTTGATACTCGCACAGGTGATGTGGCACGTTTTTGGCGGACAGGCCAGTTTGATGCCATAAGTAATGTGCAGTTCGGCGAAGGTGGTGCTGGTACATTCTCCGATGGTAAACTGACCACCCGGGTAACAGATATAAGAATGCACGAAGTGCTTGATGTGTTTGTCGAAGCCGGTGCGCCGCCCGAGATTAAATTTGCCCATAAGCCGCATGTGGGTACTGATAACCTGCGGACAATGGTCAAAAATATCCGTCAGCAGATTATTGAACTTGGCGGTACAGTAGAATTTGAAGCCAAGGTTACGGACGTACATACTAAAGACGGCGCTCTTGTCGGTCTAACAATAAATGACGACAAATATGTCGCGTGCAGGGTTGCCCTGCTGGGTATTGGTCATAGCGCCCGTGATACTTATGAGATGCTCTATCGGCGCGGCATCATGATGGAAGCCAAACCATTTGCCATAGGTGTGAGGATTGAACATCCGCAAGAACTGATTGACAAGGCGCAATATGGGCCATCAGCCGGGCATTCTAAGCTTGGCCGGGCTGATTACGCATTGGTATATCATGATAAACCAACCGGGCGCACAGCCTATTCTTTCTGCATGTGTCCCGGTGGACTTGTAGTGGCAGCGGCATCAGAACCCGGAGCCGTTGTAACGAATGGCATGAGTCATTACAGCCGGTCGTCTGGAATTGCCAACAGCGCCTTGGTTGTTAATGTCAACCCGGCGGACTGCGGTAGTGACGTGCTTAGTGGTATGGGATTTCAACGTACATATGAACGCCTGGCCTATCAGGCAGGGGGTGGGGGGTATCGTGCACCAGCCCAGACAGTAGGCGATTTTTTAAACGCCAAAAGCGGCAGCAGAGACTTTTTAGTTCAACCAAGTTATCAGCCGGGTGTTACGCCTACCGATCTTCATGACGTGCTGCCAGACTTTGTCACCCATACGCTGGCAGCTGCGCTACCTGATTTCGATCGCAAAATCAAGGGATTTGCCGATGCTGGGGCCGTTATGATTGGGGTAGAAACAAGAACTTCAGCCCCGGTACGTATAATAAGAAACAGTGACTTTACGTCGGCCAATACTAGCGGATTTTATCCAATCGGTGAAGGAGCAGGCTATGCCGGCGGAATCATGAGTGCCGCGCTGGATGGACTCAATGCAGCAATATCTATCATTAAAAAATACAAACCATAATCGATGACCGAGAAGGGAGACATACTATGGGCAGACTTTTTGGAACTGACGGTGTTCGCGGACTTGCTAACAAGCAACTTACTCCTGAATTAGCCTTTAGACTTGGCTGGGCAGCGACAACTTATTTTGGGGAAGAAACTCATGCGCAACCGGTCATAATCATTGGACGGGACAAGAGAATATCAGGCCAAATGCTGGAGGCGGCTCTGGCTGCTGGTATTTGCTCGGCCGGTGGTAAAGCTATTTTGGCGGGCATGATACCGACTCCAGCTGTTGCTTACCTAACCCGAAAATATAATGCGCAAGCCGGAGCTGTTATTTCGGCCTCACATAATCCTTTTCCTGATAATGGCATCAAATTTTTTGCCGGAACAGGCTATAAACTTCCTGATGCTGTTGAAGACAAACTGGAGGAACTTGTTTTGCTTGCGGCCCAGGAACAGATGGACCGCCCAACAGGTGAACAGGTCGGCACGATTGAGAATTCACATCACCTTATAAAGGATTATATCGACTATGTTCTGGCTACTGTAAGCCAGGATTTCAGTGGTCTCAAAATTGTCGTTGATTGTGCGAATGGCGCAGCATATGAAGCTGCCCCAATACTTCTGAAAAAGCTTGGAGCAGAAGTCATAGTCCTTAATGACCAGCCAAATGGCATTAATATTAATCGCGATTGCGGGTCGACTCATTTATCGCAGCTGCAGCAAGCCGTTGTTGAACATCAAGCTAATATTGGTATTGCCCACGATGGTGATGCTGATCGATGCTTGGTTGTCGATGAAACAGGCAGAGTCGTTGACGGTGATCAAATGATGGTCATTTGTACCCTTGATCTCCTTAAAAATAATCACCTAGTGGAGAATACTCTGGTGACTACTGTTATGAGTAATATCGGTCTCCATCAAGCTGTTAAAGAAGCCGGCGGCAAAGTCGAAGTGACCCCTGTCGGTGATCGTTATGTCCTCGAAGCCATGCTAGAGCATGGTTATGTATTAGGTGGAGAACAGTCAGGCCATATCATATTCAGTCAGTACAGTACAACTGGTGATGGACTTATTACGGCGCTGCAGCTCGTGTCAGCCGTCAAAAAGAGCGGCAAAACCTTATCGCAGCTTGCTGGACTCATGAAGATTTATCCGCAGCTGCTCGTTAATGTCCGTGTTAATACAAAAGACGGCTGGGAAGATAACCAAGCCATCAAAGCTTCAATTGCCCAAGGTGAGGCCGAGCTTGGTGACAACGGGCGCATCTTAGTGCGTCCATCGGGTACCGAATCGCTTATTAGGGTTATGGCCGAAGGCCCTGACATGGATGCTCTGGAGCGGATTGTAAATACCATTGCAGAGGTTGTTAAAAAAGCACAGTCCTAGTTGACCCAAGCCATTTATTATATTACAATAGATTTGCAAAGGAGCACTAGGGTGCTCCTTTGTTCATATACTAATTACTAGTGGGAAATCCAACGTGGCCGCCGCTTATTCCGTTTTAAGGAAGGGAAGCGACATGGTGTAATCCGCTGTCAAAGGAGGTGGAAATGGATAGCAGAAGATGATTTAACAAAGAATATTTTTAATAAGCGCTGGAACTTACTTTGTAAGTTGACGAGGTGAAGGTTTATCGACGATGGTCAGCGGATGCCTTCCGGCCTAACTGCGGTCGTAACAAAGTCGACAAAACCGTGAGGTGACTTGCGGGACAAAACGGCTTAAGCAGAAGAATTAGATAAAAGTGGAACGTAAACGTAGGAGGAAATTACCATATGTGTGGTATTGTAGGTTATATAGGTCCGAAAGAAGCTGCTCAATTCCTTATTGAAGGCATGAGCAAGCTTGAATATCGCGGCTATGACTCTGCCGGTATTGCAGTTTTTGATGGCCACAAGATCAATGTTGAAAAGACAGTAGGCCGTCTCGGAATGTTGGAGAAGAAGATTGAGCAAGCGCCCCCGAAAGGTCATACCGGTATTGGTCACACTCGCTGGGCAACCCATGGCCGCCCCTCTGATGTAAACTCTCATCCCCATACTGACTGCACCGGCAAATTTGTTGTTGTGCACAATGGTATTATTGAGAATTACCTTCATATTAAAGAAAAGCTGATTGAGAAAGGCCATACCTTCACCTCAGAAACAGACACCGAAGTTGTCGCTCATCTGATTGAGGAATACTATGATGGGGATTTTGAGGCCGCAGTAAAAAAGGTCTTGGCTGAAATCGAAGGCTCGTACGCCTTAGTCTTTATGACAGAATATGAACCAGATAAAATTATTTGTACCAAACAAGACAACCCGCTTGTTATTGGCCTTGGCGAAGGCGAAAACTTCATTGCCTCGGATATTCCGGCGATTATCAACCGTACGCGCAAAACCTTTATTCTTAGCGACGGTGAGATGGCGATTGTTACAAAAGACTCAGTATGGGTTCAAAACCGCCAAGGGGTGCCGATTACAAAAAAAATATTTGAAGTGAACTGGGATGCTGAAGCTGCCGAAAAGGGTGGTTATGAGCATTTTATGATTAAAGAAATTTACGAGCAGCCTAAGGCAATCCGTGAAACAATGTTGGGTCGTTTAGCTAAAGACGACAGCAGCATCATTTTGGACGAACTTAAATGGACCAAAGAAGATGTTGCTGCCATCAAGAAAATTGTTATCGTGGCTTGTGGCACTGCTTATCACGCCGGAATTGTCGGTAAATACTATCTTGAGCAGCTGGCCCGTATGCCAGTCGAAGTTGATATTGCTTCGGAGTTTCGCTATCGCTCGCCGCTCGTTGACGAGAGTACACTGGCAATCGTAATAAGCCAGTCAGGTGAAACAAGCGATACCTTGGCAGCCCTGAAAGAAGCCAAACGGTTGGGTGCAAGAACGTTGGCGGTAACGAATGTTGTCGGTTCATCAATTTCCCGTGAAGCTGACCAGGTCATCTATACTTGGGCAGGCCCAGAGATTGCTGTTGCTTCAACTAAAGCGTATACCACCCAGCTGATTAGCATGTGCTTGCTAGCGCTCTATATTGCCGGTTTGAAAGAAGCCATTGCTCCTGAACGGCTGAAAGAGTTGATCCATGGCTTAAAAGAACTGCCAGCTCAAGCTCATGAACTCTTAGAAGATGTTGAACCGATCAAAACCTTTGCCCAGCAATACGGTTTTAATGAAGACGTCTTCTTTATCGGCCGCTCGCTTGACTATGCCGTTGCCTTGGAAGGCTCACTCAAACTCAAAGAGATTTCCTATATTCATGCCGAAGCCTATGCGGCCGGTGAACTCAAGCACGGCACATTGGCCCTTATTGTTGAGGGAATCCCAGTCATTGCGCTGGCTACTCAAAAAGACGTTTATGAAAAAACACTGAGCAATATTAAGGAAGTCAAAGCACGGGATGCTGTCGTCATTGGCCTTGCTATGCAAGGCGATGAGCAAATTAAAAAGTATGTTGACCATACTATCTTCATTCCGGCTACTGAAAAATATCTCACCCCAATTCTCGCGGTTATTCCACTCCAACTGCTCGCCTACTACGCCGCTATCACTCGCGGCTGCGACGTTGATAAACCGAGAAATTTGGCTAAGAGCGTAACCGTAGAGTAGGAGCTCAAATTGTTCGAGAAAAATAAAGTAGTTTAAAGACTTTATAAATAATAAGGTGTTTATCCCGCGATGCCGTTTAAAGTAATCGCGGGATTTTTTTATTTTATGCATTAGGCCTGATAGCTTTGAAATAGGCGCTCATTTGTTGTCGGGAAGCTGTCCTGAAAAATTAAAGGTTTACTCCTAGTGTAATAGAATTAAAAGTTATAAGTGTTATGCAGCTGAATAAAGTTGTTATGAAATTTGTCCGTGATGCATAGTGTAAAATTGCAAAAAAGTTTAAGCATGTTTAAAAAAGATTAAATAAATGCACCTCTAGTGATGTAGGTAGAGGTGCGAATATATAATATACTTGTTTAGTATGTTACGTATCCCGCCAAAGGTTCTGTACCAGTAGCTTCCAAACTGCAATCCTTGTTAAGCAATAAAGGCATCGAAAGCAAGCTGGATGAATATAGAGGCATGGATCATGGTGCATGGGATGTTCTTTATTTAATGTATCCAAAGTCCGATATTCCTGTTGTTCAAGTATCCATTAATCCTGAATTAGCCATGGAAAAGCAATATGAGATAGGAAGGGCCATTAGGGATCTGGGAAAAGAAGATATCTTAGTAATTGGAAGCGGTTCAACTGTTCATAACCTTGCTACAGTTGACTGGAATGCAGATAAGGCGGAAGAATGGGCAGTAGAGTTTGACAATTGGCTTATAGAAAAAGTGGAAAACAATGATATTGATGGTCTGTTTACCTACAGAGAGAAAGCACCACATGCAAAACATGCTATACCACGTGAGGAGCACATCGTTCCAATGTTTATAGCCATGGGAAGTGGAAGTAATGCTAAACCAAAGCTTTTACACCAAAGTTATGCATATGGGACTTTAAGTTATATATGTTTTGAATTTTAAATATAACAATGTGTCGGTAGGTTTTCAAACGAATATCGGCAACATCGCTTCGCAAAAAGTGTATCAGTATCGTTTGCTGCTCCATTTTATCATGGTCGCCCGTCCCAGTTTGTCCAGGAGACTCAAGCGGCTTATTCATCTGGCAAGATAATAGGGGATGGCATCTTATCACAACCTTAGGCATTGCCAACGGCGCCAAGAATTTATTAGAGCGGACGCTGAACTTGGCGTCATCACCGGGAAAACGCTGGGCGGCAATAGTCCCTGCGTTTTTCCTGCTCTTGCAGGAGATGAGCTTGCGCTTCTTGCATCTACAAGGCAGTGTTTGCAAAACGGCATTCCCAGAGAAAAAGAACGGCTTTTATCAATACTCTGCCGCTGGAGACAGCAAGCATCCCATCACACTGGAAAAAGTAAATCGGAAAAGCTGTATGAGGAATTTCAGAAGATGCAGGATGTAGACAGTGATTATTAATTGCGCATTGGTTTAAAATTCCCAATTTTTGTGGTAAAATTATCACTGACAGTTTGGTCTTCAGACTAACTGTAATAAGCTTTTTTAAGGAGTCGTTATATGAAAAATAACAACATTTTGGAGATTGTAGACTAACCGGGAGGTCTGCTTAAATACAATCTCAAGCACAAACCTCCCGAAAGGTTAGATTTTACTTTTAGGAGCGATAACTGCATGAAACAAGAAAAAATCGAATGGTTACAGATGAGTAAGACGGTAAAAATCAGAAACGAAGTGGAAACTGATTATAAGAAAGTTGAAGAAGTTACAAGGAGGGCTTTTTGGAATTTATATGTTCCAGGGTGCATTGAACACTATTTAGTTCATGTTATGCGTTCTCACAAGGACCTTCTGCCAGAATTAGATTTTGTGATTGAAGTTGACAATCAAGTCATTGGAAATATCATGTACACAAAAGCAAGACTGATTGATGAGTTTGGGGAAGAAAAAAACATCCTTACCTTCGGTCCTGTTTGTATTATGCCTGAATACCAAAGAATGGGTTACGGAAAAATGCTTATGGAGCATTCTTTTGATCAAGCGGTTGCACTTGGCTACGATGTTATTGTGATATTTGGAAACCCAAACAATTATGTAAGCCGTGGCTTTAAGAGTTGTAAAAAATACAATGTTTGTCTAACGAATGGAACATACCCAGCTGCAATGATGGTAAAAGAACTGAAGCCGGAAGCCTTGGACGGAAGGAAATGGGTTTACTATGACAGCCCAGTGATGAAGATCGACGAACAAGAAGCGCAACGCTTTGATGAGAGTCTGGAAAAAATGGAGAAGAAATTCCAGCCAAGTCAAGAGGAATTTTATATTCACAGTCATTCCTTTGTACAGTAAGTTTCCTTTGGTAGGATAAGGATAAACTTTACTTCTAATTCATACTAGACACATTAATGGAAAGCGTCTGGAAACAGGCGCTTTTCTGAGATTATTTGAAATTGGAGAAAGGGAGTTTTTATGATTAAGAAGGAAAAAACGAGTAAAGATAATTTAATTGATGTTATAAACTTGTTAGAAGAATTAAATATAAAATATTGGGTTGATGGAGGATGGGGAGTTGATATCCTGATCGGGAAACCAAACAGGGATCATAGAGATATTGACATTGATTTCGATAGTGAATCTGAGGAAGTCTTATTGGATGCACTAAAAGAAAAGGGATATAAAATCACGACTGATTGGAGTCCTTCACGCATTGAATTGCATCACCCGGAACTTGGCTATCTAGATATCCACCCATTAATAATCAATCAAGACGGAAGCGCTAAGCAGGCTGCTCCCGATGGCGGCTGGTATGAGTTTGAAGCAAAATGGTTTTCGACTGCAGTGTTTGAAGATCGGGTTATTCCATGTATTTCTGCTGAAGCTCAAAAGTTATTTCATAGTGGATACGAGCTTAGAGAAGTTGATAAAATAGATATGAAAAATCTTGATAGCCTCATTCCTAAATTGTTGCATAATACATGAAAGCAACGAAATCTGTGAGCCAGAGTGGTTCCAGAATCGTCTGTTTAAAGGATCCGATATCGACGTTAATCTACACGTGTTCAGTTTGGGCTTTCAGTATATTTAACTAATTTTGTATGTTAGATAGAATGGACAAATTGCGAGGTGAGAAGATGTCCTTCGTTATAGATGATTGGATAGATGAACTTGTAGCAAAAATAAAAAATGAATATGGAGATAGGGTTGCCTTTATCGGCTTACAAGGAAGCTACAAACGAAAAGAGGCGAATGATAGTAGTGATATAGATATTGTATTCATTCTGAATGAGCTAACTATGCAAGATCTGCAAAAATATCGGGCTATAATTTCCCAAATGCCTAATAAGGAAAAAGCCTGCGGCTTTATTTCCGGACACAGTGAAATTTTAAGTTGGGAAAAATCCGATTTATTTCAATTCTATTATGATACGCAGCCAATTTACGGTAGTATAGACTATTTGCTGCCGCTCATTAACAAAGATGATGTTAAACGGGCTATAAAAATAGGTGCGTGCAATCTGTATCATGCGTGCTGCCATAAATTCATCTATGAAGACAACTCCGAAACGTTATCGGCACTTTACAAGTCGGCATTTTTCGTTTTACAGGCCAAGTATTTTTATGAAACAAATCAATATGTAAGCAGTAAGATAGATTTGGAAAAACATATAAGTGGGCTAGATAAAGAGATACTATATATTTGTATGGATAGAAAAAAGCTAACTGCAATGGATGGAACGGATTTAGTCTCATATTACGATAAAATCCTTGCTTGGAGCAGTAAACTTTTGCAAACGTACCGATGAGGTGGTAATCATTGAAAAAAGACTTATCAGCGATGTCATTGAAAGATTTGTGGGAGTTAAAGTAGCAACTGGATAGCAGTAGTAGCCAGAAAAGTATAAAAACGGATGGGGAAATCAAACTTCAGCTTCGCGAAACAGTATCACGACTTTATCAAATGACACGTCGAGTGTGTAGCGTTGATAGAGCGGAAAGATACTTGATATAAATCGATTCGCGGGTTGGTAGTAAATTTATATATGTGTTTTATGTTCGCCTAGACTTAAGTTTGGGCGGATTTTTATTAATTACTCCTAACATCTGTTTCTTCATAGAATAAATAAAAACGGGACAGCTTATGTTACAATGATAAAAAGAAGCAAAAGTTCACAAGTTGCAGACAATAGTAATGAGGAGTGTTTGCATTATGGATATAGCAGACAAGATTTTATGAGTAGCATTGAACAAGAAAGACAAATAGAATTTAGCAGAAGTATTATTGAAGGCGTGGAAATCAAGCTATGTAGAAACAACCCCCATGCTTATAAGTCTCATGTCCATAATGAACTTTCCTTAGGGTATATCTTAGAAGGATCCACAGACTTAACATTAAACGATAGGATGATCCATTATGGAGCAGGTGACGGTGTCGTTATACCGCCATTAATGACGCACCGATGTGCGCCGAATGATGTTCGGCACTGGGCCTATGTCATGTTATTTGTTGATCCTGATTACTACAGTGATGTAGTAACTATTAGGAAAGCAAAAAAGTTAGCAGGCAATCAAACCCGGAAATTGATAGACTTTATTGAACAATTACTAATAGAAAAGATTCCGGACACATTGGAAAATATACTGATCGAATTATTGCTGGAGCTTGAAGAAAAAGGCGTTGCAGATACTGCCGCGGCAAGCACAATTGATATCGTTAACACCATACATGATTATATATTAAATCACGGGAATGAGGACATAACCTTAGATAAGCTTCAGCAAATGTCCGGGTTAAATAAATTTTCGATAATCAGGCATTTTAAGAAGCTTTATTTAACCACACCGGCTGCATACCATTTACAGTATAAAGTAGCTGAAGCAAAAAGCTTATTAAGTAAAGGGGCAGACGTATTCGATATTTGTGAGGAATTGAGATTCTATGACCAAGCCCATTTCATTCGCGAATTTAAAAAAATGTATGGGGTTACGCCTGGAACATATATAGAGCAAGTAAAGGGATAGTGCAAATTTTATACAATACAGCTCTTTATTCTTTAGCTAATCTTGATATAGCAAAGATAAGGAGGCTTCTATGAATAGAATCAAATTAGTACTGGTTATGATTATTTGGGGTAGTTTGGGCGTATTTACAAGATCCATTCCACTGTCCGCCTTAAGCTTAGCTTTTCTTCGGGCATTAATTGCACTGCCGTTTCTTTTTGGTGTAATGAAAATGCAAAAAACAGAAAACGTGGAATGGTCCCTTTTAAAACCGTATCTTATTTCGGGTGTATTACTAGGTTTTGGCTGGTTAACTTTGTTTTATGGATTTAAACATACTAGTATTTCATCCGCTGTTATTATCTATAATATGTGTCCGGTCTATGTAATGATCGCTGCGCCACTGCTATTAAAAGAGACCATCTCTAAGATTCAAATTGCTGTGATTGTTAGCTCGTTTTTAGGGCTCTGTTTGATTGTCGGTAATAATTTATTAGAAGGCTACGGATACATGGGGATGGCACTTAGCGCTATTTCAGGGATTCTTTATGCAACGATTGTTCTTATTAATCGCGGTATTGCTTTTAGGGTGGATAATCAAACGGCCACATTCGTGCAAGTATTTGCAGCGATGATGGTTTTACTGCCCTTTGTTTTGATGGAGGGAAATATTTTAACGGTGGTAAACTTGGATGCGATGGCGATTATTTTTACCATTTTATTGGGTATAGTACATACCGGTGTGGCCTATACCATATTCTTTTCCCTCTATGCCCATATGAAATCGGTTGAAATAGTGTCCTATAGTTACTTGGAGCCTTTATGTGGAATTTTATTCAGTGTACTGTTTATTGGAGAAAAGTTAACACTCCTTCAAATTATTGGTGGAGTTTTTATATTGGGATCAACCTATATTGGAGAAATGCTTAAGGATAGGAAAATGTCTAACGAAAAAGATCCTACGCAAATGGTAACGACTGATGCTTACAGAAGTAGTGAAAAGCAAGTGTAGTGGCTCAACTTTCTTGGCGGCAAACAGTCTAGAATAGATGACCGCATAATAAGCTGCAAAGTAGAATAGAGTAATAAAAAAATGCAGTTATTATTTTAAAATTCATATGTTAAAAGGTTGTATTTAAACTCCAGGTGTACACTTTTTATTAAAAAACTACAGAAATCCCGTAGTATCAAAAGACTACGGGATTTCATTTTAAATAAAAAATATTTGAAGTTCAAACTATATTATATTATAATAGTTATATATTCAAAGTAGAGAGGGGTTTTTTAGTGAAGGATAAATTAACCCATGAACTGTTTAGTTTTTATAATGGCTTTTCTTCTTGGGAAAACTCGGTTATCCGTGCAAGTGATCTAACTG
>JAQWAQ010000069.1 GCA_028707635.1 Negativicutes bacterium | reverse complement strand
CAGCGGGATCACTGTCGATTATTTTAATCCCGAACCTGACGGATCGACAGCACAATCGTACACTGTCCTGCGCGCGCCGTTTGACGAGTGGTTCGCAAATTACGCGGAACAACAGGGCGTTGTTTTAGTCGATGGTATCAAAGTCGATAGCCTTGTCGAAAAAGAAGGCAAAATCGTCGGGATACAAGCAGGCGATGATATCGTCTTAGCCGATATTGTGATTGCGGCCGATGGCGTAAATTCTTTATTTGCCGAGCAATCCGGCTTACGGAAAAAGCTCTTGCCTACCGCAGTCGGAATTGGGGTAAAAGAACTCATTGCACTTCCTGCTAAAACGATTGAAGCCCGGTTCGGTTTAAAACCCGGCGAAGGGGCCGCCCGGATGATTATCGGCGGAACTAATGGAGTTGTCGGCGGAGGCTTTCTTTACACAAACAAAGAGTCAGTTTCGCTTGGCCTTGTTCTCAGTCCACAGTCAGTCGCCCAGCAGGACAAGAAAATCTATGATATTCTTCAGGACTTTAAAATGCACCCGGCCCTTGCCCCCTTAGTCGGTGATGGCGAGACAATTGAATACGGAGCCCATATGGTTCCTGAAGCGGGTTGGCATGGTGTGCCGACGACATTGTACCGGGATGGATTTTTGCTTATCGGCGACGCTGCTGGGTTTGTTATCAATAGCGGGACAACGATCCGCGGCATTGATTTGGCAATTGTCAGCGGAGTCGCGGCCGCCAAGGCCATCATTGCAGCATCAGGCAAGCAAGCAGTTGGACCGGTCTATATGAACCAACTAGAGGAACTCAATCTTATCTCAACGATGAAAGCCTTCGAGGCCTGGCCTGAAATCACGCACAATCCAAGAATGTCGAAAACTTATCCTGCACTGGCCAACGATATAATGAAACTGCTATTTACCGTTGATAACAACAAAACGGAAAGACTATCAAAAGCAATGTGGCGGGCGACCCGGCAACATGTATCAATCAGTGAAATATTAGCCGATGGCTGGAAGGGGTTTAGATCGGTATGACAATAAAAAAAGAAACAATCGAGCATTTGTTGAACTTAGACAGATATAAGGTTGATGAAAAACAGGCGCACATCATAATTGACAGCACAATTTGCGCCAAATGTTCTACCAAACCCTGTTTAGTGGTATGCCCTGCCGGGGCGTATGTTCTGGAAGGCGACCAGGTGCAATTCTCTTGTGCCGGTTGTTTAGAGTGCGGCACCTGCCGTGTCATATGTCCAAACGGCGGAATAACGCAGTGGGAATATCCGCGCAGTTCTTTCGGAATAAACTACCGTAACGGATGAAAATAGGAGGAAAATAGTACAAGGGATAGCCGCGGCTATCCCTTGATGCGTTTCATTTGCCAAACTCCAATGAGGAGGAACGTTAGGAAATATCCTAGTAATATACCGACCGACAACAACGACGGATCCTGATTGTGGCCAGCTAAGCGCAGTGCTTTACTCGCATGCGTCAGCGGTAGTATTTCAACTAAATAATGCAGGAAGGATGGCAGTCGGTCTGTCGAAAAGAAGGTTGCGCACAAGAACGACATCGGCGTTAGAATATATGTATTAAAATTGGCCATTTCTTCATGAGAATTCATCATCATTGCTGCTACAAAGCCTAACGCTGCAAAAAGAGCGCAATTTAACAGCAGTACGAGCCAAAACCAACCATGAACAGTCAAAGTCGCCCCAAAAGCAAACGATAGCAATATAATGACCAACGAAGAGATAGTCCCGCGAATAATGCCTGATACGATTTTCCCGATTACAAAAGATGTGGCTGCAATTGGAGCAATTTGATATTCTTCTATCGTCTTATAATACAGGCGACTCATATTAACAGGAGTACCCACGGCGTTAAAACTCATAATCATAGAATTTAACGCTAAAATACCTGGAACAATAAAATCCAAATAACTTCCGCCCTGAACTTGAATCTGGCTGCCAAGCCCCCAGCCAAAGGCGATTAAATACAAAATGGGAGAAACCATTCTCGATAAAATAAAACGCCCTAATCGCCTGTTGAGCACAAGCCAGTCACGCCATACCACAGTTCTAATATCAGCAAACATCACTCTCTCACTTTCCTTCCTGTTAACTCGACAAAAACATCTTCTAAGTTCGTATTTCGTAGAGTTGTGGAAGTGTCAAGGCTATTCATAAAAGTTACAGCCTCAGCCCGTACGGTAAAAAAGCGAAACTTAATCCCATCAGATTCTGTCCATTCCACAGCGTACTGACCTACTTTGCAGCGCAGATCGGCCGGCGTCCCGGTAATCACCAGTTTACCCTTCTCCAGAATAGCCACGCGCTGGCAGAGCGCTTCTGCTTCTTCGATGTAGTGAGTAGTGAGAAGAACGGTCAGACCTTGATGATTCAGACTCAGAATCAAATCCCACAGCCGTCTGCGAACTTGCGGGTCGAGCCCAACGGTCGGCTCATCCAAAAATAATATCTTCGGACGGTGCATCAGGGCGCGGGCAATCATTAAGCGCCGCTTCATCCCGCCGGAGAAGGTGCTTGCCATGTCAGCGGCGCGATCACTCAATTCAACGTACTCAAGCAGCTCATCAATCCGTTGTCGCCGTTCCTGCATAGGGATATGATGAAGGCGTCCGTGGAGTTCCAAGTTCTCCCATGCTGTCAGCTCACCATCCAGGTTTAAGTGCTGGGGAACACAGCCAAGCAGTGATTTAATCTTCCTGGCCTCCTCCGGTAATTGCAAGTTATTAATCGTAATTGCACCACCGCTATGGGAAGCTAACATAGTAAGGATTCGAATCAGCGTGGTTTTTCCGGCACCATTTGGCCCTAGCAAGCCAAATATTTCACCTTTTTCTATGGATAAACTCACATTATTTAATACAGTCCGATTACCGTATTCTTTCCGTAAGTTTTTAATCTGGATCATAAACGAACCCCTTCTCCGTTGCCATAGTGGGCTGGGCGGTAGCGGCCGATAGACAACGGGGAATACAAACTGGCCGATTATTGCGATCCCGCCAGATATCAGCTTCTACATGAAATACCTCGCGAAGTGTATCCACATCAATCACTTGCTCCGGCGTGCCCACGGCAAACAAACTGCCTTTCTTGAGTACAGCAATCCGATCAGAGTAACGGGCAGCATGATTCATATCATGAAGAACCATAACGACTGTAATCCCCTCTGTTCGGTTGAGTGCAGTAATAAGATCTAATATTTCCAGCTGGTGGGAAATATCGAGATAGGTTGTTGGTTCATCAAGAAGCAAAATTCGCGGTTTTTGGGCTAACGCCATGGCCAGCCAAACCCGTTGCCGTTCCCCCCCTGATAAAGTACTAACAAGCCTGTCAGACAACCCCATCAGTTTTGTTTGCTCCAAGGCCCAATCTAAGGCAAGACTATCTTCTTTTCGGGTATTCTTCCACCAATGCTGGTGGGGAAACCGACCATATTCCACTAACGATCTGACTGTAATATCACCTGGCGCACTGGTGGATTGAGGCAAAACAGCCATTAGCCGAGCGAGCGCAACCGGGCTATAAGAATGAAGCGCCTTATTATCCAACAAGATCGCACCATTCTGTGGTTTGATGTTCCGCGCTAAAGCTTTAAGTAAAGTACTTTTCCCAGAGCCGTTCGGCCCGATAATCGACAGAATTTCTCCGTCCTTAATTGTGAGGCAAAAGTCATTGAACAAAGCTTGTGTACCGAACCCTATCGATAGATGAGATGCCTCTAACATAGCTGTTTTACGGCTCCTTTCTCAACAGGTATAGAAAAAATGGGGCTCCGGCAAAGGCCATAATAATACCAACAGGCAGTTCTACTGGTGAAAATAGCGTTCTGGCTAAAGTATCACTAACGCTTATCACCGCAACCCCGAGCAAAGCCGAAGCAGGAATTAAAAACCGATAATCTGATCCAATAATAAGTCGTGCCGCATGAGGAACCACCAGCCCAACAAAGCCCAGCAAACCTGCAACACTGACAGCACTAGCCGCTAATAAAGCTGCAACAGCCGTCAGGATGAGCCGGCTTCGTTCGACAGAAAGCCCTAGTCCAGCGGCGACTTCATCGCCAAGCTCTAAAATATTAAGGGTTTTAGAGCTAAACAAGGCAAACAAGCCGCCGATCAGACTGTACGGGAGTATCGCATAAAGATGTGGCCAACTTCGCGCTGAAAGGCCGCCGACCATCCACATGAGCGCACCGTGAACCCGATCACTGTAAAACACCAGTAAGCCTGCTATCCCTGCACCGAGAAAAGCCGAAACGGCAACACCGGCTAAAATAATGCGCACCGGACGGATACCGCCTTTCCAAGCCAAAATATAAATTGCCAAAGCCGATCCCATCGCGCCGAGAAAGGCGGCCGGAGTCAACAAATACTCGTGGTGAGGAAATAAAATCAAGATGATAATACCGACAAGTCCTGCACCGGATGAAACACCAATAATATGCGGATCAGCCAGCGGACTTCTCATAATCGATTGAAGAAGGGCGCCCGAAAGAGCAAGATTGAGTCCCACTAAAGCTCCTACTAAAGTACGTGGCAAACGGATATTCCAAATAATTTGGCTTTGAGAGGTTGAATCAGGATTAAGGAGAATTTGAATGACCTCTCCCACGGGAATACTAGCAGCTCCGTTGGCCAAGCTAATCAGTATGCCACCCACGGCAGCGACAGCTAACAAAACGAGAAGCATCAGCCGTTGCACCATTTTCCGACTTGACAAGTTAAACAAACCCGACTTATTTTCCACTGCCATACACCTCAGGATAAACCAGTTTGGCCATATACTCCACAGCTTCAGGCATACGCAGACCAGGATTCAATAAGAACAGCTCTGATGGCAGAAAATAGACCTTTTTCTGCTGCACTGCTCTTAGGCTGCTCCAAGCCGGGTTACTCTCTACATCAGCGCGCATCCGTTTCTCAATTTCTACCTTATCACCCATAGTAACAACAAACATGATATCCGGGTCAGCTTCCACCAGTCTTTCCATACTATAAGGAATAGCATCATTATCCGCATTAACCGGTACACTGCCTGCAGCAATATTGATCAACCCGATTTCTTTTGCAATACTTCCGGCAATGGTCGTATCAAGTTCAACTGTAACGCTTTTGGCAGTAGCATGTAAGATGGCAACTTTTACTCTTCTGTTAACCGGAAGCTTCGCAATAGTCTCTTGTATCTTAGATTGCGTTGTGTCAATCACTTGTGCGGCTTTGGCTTGCGTTCCGGCAATATTACCCATCATCCGGGTAATTTCAATCGTATCTTCCAGAGTTTTATACCGCAAGATAACAATAGGAATCTGACTGCTTTCCATACTTGGTACCAATTTTTCGTGCAAACCTTGAACACCTATAACAAGATCAGGCTTAAGCGCTACTAATTTTTCTAAATTGATGTTATACACAAAGCCGACCTCTGGAACACTCAGCGCCATTTTGGGGATTGATTCTGTCTTAGAACTCGGTCTGCCAATCGCTTTGCCATCAACACTATAAAACAAATCAACAAACGACGCTGATAGCAGAATAACTCTTGATGGCTTTTGCGGCAAAGTGACAGTCCGCCCTGTGCTGTCTTTTATTGTCAAGTATGCTGTTGAGTTAGCGGGAACCGGGGCCGGCTTGGGCTTAGGTTCACTAAAACAACCTGTCACTAGAGTTGATACAATGACCGTGCATACTATCCCAAACAGTAACAGTTTTTTCCTCAAGGCGTTCACTTCCTTATGCTCTTGTTCTTCGCGATACAATAGTTGATAAATAGTTGGGTTGATAGCCCTTATCAATATTGTTAAAGTTATCTACAACTTGTTCATCACCCAGACCGCACCGGCTTGTCATGACAGCATGTTCAGCTAAGCCGTGCTGTTCTAACTTTTCCAGAAGTTGCGGAAAATTCTTATATACTTTCATAAGAACAATATTATCAGATGCCGCAAGAACTTTATCTAATTTGGCATCTTCCATAGTAGCCGGAATAATACTGAGAACATCATCCCCTTCTACAAGAGGATACCCAAGCCGACTACCAATTGCGCAGAAAGCTGTAACACCCGGAATTGTTTCAATAGGGTAACCGCAATTCTCCAAAAGTCGGTATACATAAATATAAGTACTGTAAAACATTGGGTCACCCAGCGTAAGGAAGACTACGTTCTTCCCTTTTTTCAACAAGTCTAAGATTATTCCTTTATTTGCATCCCATGCCTCTGACAATGTCTCAGAGTCTGACACCATTGGGAAAACTAATTTAACAACATCAACATCTTTTTTCAAAAACGGCTTGGCAATGGTAAGGGCCAAGCTATCTTCTTTCTTTTCTGTTTTCGGGGCAATGATAACATCAGCCTCATTTATTACATTGATTGCCTTTAATGTGAGTAAGCTAGGGTCTCCAGGACCAACGCCCACACCGTAAAATATTCCTGCCATAGTTACCTCCAAATAATCGTAAATTGATCGGATAGTTAAGCGCAAAATCAACCCGGACCATATGGGCCAGGGTTGATTCTATCACACTTTTTCCTGCTGGGAAACCCCTCTTTGACAACTGCTTTTAGTCTTTGTGAGGCCCTTCTTCTAAAATATCCTATTCTTATTACTCATGCTTCTCTTCGTAGGTTTGATCAATAGCGTCTTGCACATGTTGGACATAGATATCTTGAATGGCAGCATTTTCACCAAGACCATGAACATATGTGTCGACCTTGAAGCCTGCTTGCAGAAGCTGTGACTTTGCTGAATCCTCTTCATCGCCAGCCATATCATTAGTAGCATGATCACCAGCCACTAACATAAATGGCATTAATGTAACCTTTTTAATTTTATTTGCTTTCAATTTATCCACGACTTGATCCAACATTGGGTAGGACTCAACTGTATAAATAAACACATTGTTTAGACCGGCATCAGCGATTTTCATTTGCAGAACAGCATAGGCAGCATTGGAGGGATGAACACCGCCATGCCCCATAAAGACAATAGCATCACGCCGACCAAGTTCGGGCATTTGATTTTTAATTGCTTCAATGGCAGCGGCATAATCATCTGGTTTTTCTTCTTGGCCCATGTAATATAAAATGGGTCGTCCAAGCGATATACGATCAAAAGCCTTGCTATGTGCATAAGAGCTCACCATACGACGCACTTTTTCATATTCGGCACCGGCTTCAATATGGAGAGGCTGAACAATCACTTCTTTATATCCTTCAGCTTTTAACCGCTCTAACGCCTGTTGTTCATTATCAATTTGGATACTATCTCTTTCAGCTAGTTTCTTGATAATAATGCGGGATGTAAAAGCCCGGCGAACTTCATAATCAGGAAATGCTGCCTGAATTTTACTTTCTACACTCTCAATTGTCAATTTTCGTGTATCAGGATATGTAGTACCAAAACTTACCACAAGGATTGCCTTTTTGCCAGTTTCCGGAGCGGCTGCATAGGCCTTTTGTCCAAAACTAACAATACCAAAACTTATAGTAAATAAGAACGCTGTCATAATAAACCAAATCGTTTTTTTCATATTATCTTTACTCCTTATTTTGAATAAAAGAAGACCCTCCCAAAAAGCCGGGAGGGTCGTATGTACATAAGAAATTAATCTTAATAAAATCCCCTTCCCATCGCGCGTGGGTAAAATCGGTGACTGTCAGATAGGCAGTTCTCCTGGCTCTGGATCATCGCTCGCCCAAACCTTCCCAAGACCTTCGTCCCAGTGGCACAACATGGGTTTGCTCCTCATTACAGTGGCGGGACCGCGTCGGCATTATACCGAACTTCCCTATTAAGCCCCGTAGGGCACCTATCTCGAAAATATTAAGTTATCTATTAACGATGCATCCTTAACTGGTTATCATAATACCAGTTTTCCCATATCATTGCAATAGCCATCCAAAATTCTTAATCGATATCTATCCAAGCTGCAGGATTTCACCTAACACCAAAGAATAATACAACTAAGAGTAATATCCCAGTTTTCCACCTGCTATAATCACCGTGAAAAGGACGTGAATACCAATGCTTAATTTTAGTCTGCCTGAATTAGGTATGATTTTAGTCATCGCGCTCATCATCTTTGGCCCAGGCAAATTGCCTGAAGTAGGCAAGTCTTTAGGCAAGGGAATCAGCGAAATGCGGCGGGCCCTAAATGGCGAGCAATCAAAAGATGCACCCATCACCGTCCAAGCAAAAGTTGAAGAAGACCCAAAAGAAAAGCCGCAATAAAGATGACAAGACCTTAGCCGCAATATTAATCGGCTAAGGTCTTTATTTTGGTTAAATACCGAGTAAGTTATTTTCTTCTAATTACCAATTCACATTTTTTACTACCGTCAACGAATCCTCAAACGTTCTTCCGTTTCCTCTAAGCAAATTCAAATCGCTGACGACAACTTTCATAGGACGCACCCGTTTGAATGAACCATCGTCCAGCCTTTCGGTATAAGAGGCCAGTGAATGAATAGCATATCGCTTGCCATTTTCCTGTCCAAGATATAGCATAACATGGCCATTCATGTGAAGGGCAGCACCAGGCTGTAAAAAGCTAAGTTGCGCAATTCTTGCCCTAGAATTGTTCTTTAACTGAAAAACACTTCCGACATTTACCTCTTGCTCATCAGCATTGCGCGGCAATTCAAAACCAAAGCTTCGATAAACATTCATAATAAAGCTTGAACAGTCAACACTATCATGCATTCCGCCCCAGCCATATGGCTGGCCATAGTACTTGAACGCCTGCGAAATGATATTGGCTCTTGTATAGGGTAGATAGCCGACATGCACATCGGCTGATCGAGGTATTGAAACTTGTTTAAAGGACAATTCACCTAATTGATCACGGGCCGGCAGCTTGACAATATAATGATCTTCATTACCAATGTCTGCCTGCCTAATTAGTGGTAGCTTGGCCCCCATTTCGAAAACAAGCGGCGCATCAGTGCCATGATAACCCGCCAATTGCACATTACTCCCCGTAACAACCAAAAAGTCCTGCTCATCGATATACTGAACCCACTCTGCACGGTCACGAACTACCGCGAGGTTGTCTAGTAATACCCAGCCCCGATAATTGCTGCTTTGAATGAACCCCCACTCATTGTTGACACTCTTATGCAAGATGATAAGCGGTTCTCCGGGGTTGATAATTGTTTCCTGAAACAAATCAAACTCACGGTCACTCGCTGTATCAAATATCCCCAAGCGAGTTGGGAACGTGCGGACATTGGTTCGTACTATCGTAAAAGCATAAGCAACCTTGTTATAATCTTTGACCGCCCCAATATTCAGCTGTTGATTAAGCTCGTCAAAATAGCGGTCTGAAACCAGAACCCCTTTTGAATAGACAGTATCCTGTGGCATTGCTGCGGCTTGCAACAAACCTGTCAAGGATTGTGCCGTCAGATAAGCAGGATAGCTGCGCAAATCAAAAATCGTTGTTGGCAGCACTCTCTTTACTTCAGCATTATACTGGCTGATATTCTGTGCCGACATAATCACTGCAGCCGGTTCTTCAGCCTTATTAATCCAATGTTCAGGTGTGTTCATTCTTAAATCCCTATTCATTGATGCACCCTCACCCATATGTACCGGATCGAGTAATACCAACAGAACAATTACCACGAATAATTTGCTAAGATTCATCATCATAATCTGCTGCCTTTCTTACGAGAAATTAATTAATTTATCCAGGGAATCAGCTAGTAATCTCTTTTTCAATTATTGTCAGGACAAATCCTTCGCCATCATTGTAGGGATTAACTTCAAACCAGAGCTCTTTCTTATCTTTTATCAGCGTAAATGTAGCAACCCTTCCCGCTTTATCATCCACATCCTCACTATCAAACAGCGTTGTTCCGCCCAGCGCTTTCACTTGATTGCCATAATAACGAACAATATGCAGCTGACTTGAAGGAACTACACCATCATTCATAGCGTAAGTAACCCGAAACTTTTTACCTTCAACTTTCTTAATTCCTTCATTTGTTGAAAAGGCATATTCATCAAAAATCCTGTCCTCGTTATCTGAAACATAATAATTAGGCATACGAGTAAAATATGGAAGGTTCTTCCCCTCATCATGATTAGCGAAAACGACCGGAGCCGCAAAAAGACACAAAGCCGCTAATAGCAGCACCACAATAAAAGAAATCTTTTTCATTCCCGGCGGTGATAAACCGCCTCACCTCCTCGAATTTGTCATTACTGCAAACATTCACCTATAAACTGCCAAATTCCTCTTTGTGAGCAAATTAACATTATTACATAGACATTAACTATCTGTTTAAATAAAAAATTGCTTCTGAAAATCTCTCCAGAAGCAACTTTTTCATTTAAAAATCCCAAGCGGTTTGCCAAGCGGCAAAAACTGTTTTCCGAAAAATTTATTAAGAAAAGTAGCACCTGCTGCATAAAGCGATAAAATTGCAGTAACAAGTTCGGCCCAGGCTGCCATACCATGAGCCCAGTGACCACCAATGCCGAGAGCATCTAATGCAAGACAACCCAGTAAAACATCAATAAATACCATAGTAACAAAAAGAACTTTAGTGGTTTCGGTAGCGGCAATTGTGGCAAAGATTGAAAATATAAAATACCCAAGGAAAGCAATGCCAAGTTGTTTAACATCTGCAGCAGCCGCTAATGCAGGGCCAAAAACTCCCATTTTTATCAGCCAGCTAGCAGCAACGCCCGTCCAGAATAAACCATATGCACCAAAAACAGTAGCGCCAAACAAATTGTTGTGTTTAAAATCATACACACACGCGATCATTTGGGCAACAGAGCCTAAAAGAATAGCCCAGGGAATGACAAAAGATAGCCCTGTAGTAAAACCAAGTTTCTGCGATGAAGCGACCAACGTCACCATAGCAAGCCCGAATAAACCTAATGCTGAAGGATCTGCGACTACAATTTGAACCTTTTGCTGCGTATCTTTCATTTCCTACCTCCTAATATGTAGCGGTCAGGCCGCCAGAAGATAGGATAATATATCATGGAAAATATGTCAATAAAAACTATATAAGGTCGAATATAGTCACTCATCGTCTTAAGATTATCATTACTAACTATAGCGCTCTATTTCGCCGTTATCCTCCGCATTTCTATCACCAATAACACGTTTTCTTTTCAATATAATCTATCGTACTAAACAAAATCAACCCGATAATGCTTAATACCACAATCCCAGAGTACATTTCCAGATAATTAACCCGCATCCAGGCATCCATAATGAAATATCCCATTCCATACTGGGTCCCAAAGGTTTCCGTAAAAAACAGCACCGATATTGCTGTAGCCATGGCAACCCGGAGTGATGTTAAAAACTTTGGCAACGAAGCCGGAATCAGTATTTCCCGGAAAATATCAGCCACTCCGGCCCCTAGAGAATATAAAGGATAGTAGGTTTCTTTGGGGATACTTTTCACTCCGTCTCGCACAGCCACAATGACCTGAAAAACAATAATAAGAAAAATCATGAGTACTTTTGCCATTTCCCCCAAACCAAATAACAGCATAATCACCGGTAGTAGAGCAATCTTGGGGATAGGATAAGTTAAATAGACAACAGGTGATAACGCCCGGTCCCATCGTGCAAAATAGCCCATACAAAGCCCGAGGGGAATACCGATTAGCACGGCCAGAAAAACTCCGGCAACAATTCGGCCCAAACTGTACAAACCATGAATGGCGATTTTAGGAACAAACACACTAATTAAATTTTCCAATACAACCCCTGGCGAAGGAATGATCGGCAAGTTCACCAAAGCAGAAGCTACCTGCCAGAAGGCTAAAACGATGAAAATTCCGTAAATATACCCTAGCCCCGTTGATTTTTCGTTCATTTCGACCAATCCTCTTTTATCTTTTTCCGCAACTGGCGGCATAGCTGAAAAAAGTCTTCATGGTTTCGCACATCTTCCACACCAAACAGAGGATTATCAATGATTGTGCTGACGGTTCCCGGGGATACCGAAAGGATCACAATCTTCCGACCTAAGTAGACAGCCTCTTCCACATGATGGGTAACCAGGATTGTCGAAACAGCATGCTCGCGCCAAACCGCTAAAAATACATCCTGGATTTCTTCCCTGGTCATAGCGTCTAAAGCGGAAAAGGGTTCATCCATCAAGAGCAAGTCCGGCTTTAACAGAAAAGCCCGTGCTAATGCAACACGCTGTTGCTGGCCACCACTCAATTCGCCTGGATAGCGTCTTTCTAAGCCCTTTAAACCAAGTTCCTCAAGCAAAAGCGCTATATCTTCCGTACCACTAGCGCTTGACAAACCTTTAATTTTAGCACCAAGACGAATATTTTCATCGACATTTTTCCACGGCAGCAATCCATAATTTTGAGGTATAAAGCCAATCCGTTGCTTGCTTGGCCTAATCGGCTGATCGTTGATTTCAACAGTTCCATCGAAATTCGTAATGATTCCGGCCAGTACCTTTAGCAAGGTCGACTTACCGCAGCCGGAAGGGCCGATGATGGCACAGGTTTCTCCCGCCTCCAGCTCCAGATTAATATTGTCGAGAGCCGCATAACAATCTTCCAGTGATTGATAAGTTACACTCAAATTGTTAATTTTAATCATCTTAAACTACCTTACAAATCGGTCATCGACTACATCTTGATACGAGTACCCTTTTTGAATCAAATTCCTAGTCTGAAGCCAGGCCATAACATCCTCAACATCTTTCGGCTTCGGCGCTACCGGTTTTTGATAGTTAGGCAGCACCAACGCACCTTTAACACTTGGTGGGAAGCCACCCTTATCAATCACAATATCAATATAATTCTCCATCGGTTCTTTAGCTAAATAATCGATGGCTTTGCTATAGGCCCGATACATAGCCTGAATTTCTTTTTCCTTGCCTGTAACTGCCTTGCTGGTAAAAACCATGACCCCAGGATAGATCCCGAGCTTGTCCGAGCTATTAAGCACCTTACCCCCGTTTTTTACGGCAACTGTTGCCATCGGTTCCGGCAGAGTTGCAGCCGCAATCTTGCTGTTTTGCAGCATTTCTAAGCGGGCCGGGATTTGCGGAATAGCAATTTTATTGACATCAGTCCCGCTTAAGCCACCTTCGGCCATAACCTTATCAGTAACATATTCGATAATGGTATTCTTAGAAATTGCCACATCCTTGCCTTTTAATTGCTGGATTGAAGTGGCCGTTTCGTCCTTGTTGATTACCAGCTTATAACTGCCGGTTGTTAACGAGGTAATAACAGTATCAAAACCACCTGCCTTAGCAAAGGCCTCGGCCAGCATATCCGAAATCGCCCCGTCTAAGTTGCCGCTTTGCAGGGCACTGTCGCGATCCACAGCACTTTTAAACGGTTTGAGCGTCACCGTCAGGCCCTCTTCTTTAAAAAACCCTTTTTCTTGGGCAATTATGAACGGAATCGAATCTACGTCAGGCATGAGACCAACCGTGAGATTCTGCATTTGTCCGGCCTTGGCCGACTCATCTTTTTTATTATTGGCACAGCCTCCGAGCACAAACACCATAAGGCCAATCATGATTACGGCGATAAGTTTTTTCATTGAATAATCCTCCGTACTTTATAAGATATTCTTTAACGACAAGCATAACATTCCTAAGTTATAGTTCTACATAAATAGTCCTATTCCTATTCAAATATACAGAAAAGAAGCCCCACCCTTTTGATTCTTCGGGCGAGGGCTGTTATCCATATGTAAGCAAATGACGACTTAGATGAACGAGCTGATCAATGATACTTTACCTAACGCCTTGCGGCTCTCAACATATTCATGAGCCTTAGCAATTTCATCAAACCGGAACTGCTGTTTATCAACATGAATACGCAACTTATTGGCTTCAATTAAAGCAGCAACCCGCTGCAAAATCTGGCCGTGTTTTTCACGATCGCGATTATAAAGCAGCGACATCATAATAAAAACCGCATGCAGACTGATTGCCTTGGAGTGCATCAACCCAATATCAACAGTGACGCGGGCATTGGTGGTGCAAACTGCACCCTTCATTTTTACAGCCTTGAAACTATTCGCCAGATTGTCCCCGCCAACCGGGTCCATAACGATGTCAAAGCCCTTATTGTCAGTATATTTCGCCGTATATTCTTCGACTGACTCATTAGCAGTATTAATAATATAATCGGCCCCAAAAGCCTTAGCTACAACGGTTTGCTCTTCCCGCCGGACCGTACCGTAAACAATAGCCCCTTGGGCTTTGGCAATTTGCAGGGCGATTTGCCCAACACCACCGGCTGCTCCATGGATTAAAACCTTATCACCGATTTTAACAGACGCCTTTTCCACCAGTGCTTCCCATGCAGTAATACTAACCACCGGAAACAATGCAGCTTGCGCATCATCAATATTGTTCGGCTTCTTGGCAATCAACTTAGCATCAACAAGCATATATTCGGCTAATGCGCCTTGCAGAGTACCTGCACCTCCCGCAAAACCAAAGACTTTATCGCCGATTTTCCACGGCGCGGTGTCATCACCGACCGCGACAATTTGACCGGAGAAGTCAGAATTTAAAACCGCGGGAAACTCATGGGCTATAGCCGGAACTAAGCCAGAGCGAATCTTTAACTCAATCGGATTGACACTACTGGCAGAAACCTTTACCAAAACATAACCTGGTTTCACTGCTGGCTTATTGAGTTCTGCCAGTTCAAAGACTTCCGGACCACCAAAACGACGAATAACCATTGCCTGCATGAGGAAAGCCTCCTTAAATCAATGTTTATTTAAAAATTTTGACACGTTCTGCCAAAGGTTGAAAGTCTTTAGCACCAGGCACAGCAGTCGGCTTGCCGAACGGCATTTGGGCAATTAATTTCCATGTATCAGGAATATTCCAAGTTTCCTTCACTGCTTCATCAATCAGCGGACTGTAATGTTGGATCGAGGCTCCGAAACCCTCGATCTCCAACGCGGTCCAAATGACATGCTGATGCATTCCTGAAGAGTGATGGGACCAAATAGGAAAATTATCTTTATAAAGCGGAAACTGATTTTGAAGATTCGCAACAACAGCCATATCTTCAAAATAAAGAATTGAGCCATACCCATTACGAAAACTATTGAGCTTTTCTTGAGTGGGAGCAAACTTCTCAGGCGGAACGATTTTTCTAAGTTCAGCTTCGACAATGCCCCATAGCTTGTTATGCTCTTCGCCAAGCAAAACAACTACTCTGGCACTCTGCGAATTAAAGGGTGACGGCGTATGTTTCACCGCTACTTCAACAATTTCTTGAATCCGTTCATCAGACGCAACAAATTCTTTGCTAATTCCATAATAAGATCTCCGGTCTTTCACTGCAGTCAAAAAGTTC
>JAQWAQ010000068.1 GCA_028707635.1 Negativicutes bacterium | reverse complement strand
AAGGTGGAACGGCGACCATTGATGAGGATCTACTGGAAGAAGTAGTTTATCTTGTTGAATATCCGACAGCCCTCTACGGTCGATTTGAGAAAGAATATCTTGACTTGCCGCCAGAAGCGGTTGTTACTCCGATGCGCGAACACCAGCGGTACTTTCCAGTTGTTGATAATGAAGGAAAGCTTCTGCCAGTATTCATAACTGTGCGTAATGGGGGCTCTGACTATATTGACATTGTTCGCCATGGCAACGAACGAGTATTAAAAGCAAGATTGTCTGATGCACGGTTCTTTTTTGAAGAGGATAAAAAGGTAGCGCTTGCTGATAGAGTCGAACGCCTTAAAACAATTGTATTTCAAGAAGGGCTTGGAACTCTATATGATAAAACCGAGCGCATTGAAAAACTCGCTGTTTTCATTGCTAAAGAAATCAGCTTAAACGAACATGTGATTTCAGATACTTCGAGGGCCGCTAAATTAGCAAAGGCCGACTTGGTTACAGCTATGGTCAATGAATTCACTGAACTGCAAGGCATAATGGGGCGGGAGTATGCTTTATTAAACGGTGAGAACGTATCAGTAGCCAAGGCTATTTATGAACATTATCTGCCGCGCTTTGCGGGTGACCTTCTTCCGGAGGAGCCAATCGGACGGGCCATAAGTATTGCTGATAAGGTCGATAATATTGTTGCTACCTTTAGTCGAGGTTTAATCCCTACTGGTTCACAGGACCCTTATGCTCTTAGACGGCAGGCACTAGGAATTGTTCATATTCTGATTGCCGCACAATATAACTTTTCATTGAGTAAGTTGGTTTCTCAAGCAATGAATTTATTGGGTATTAATGCTGGACAAGAACAATTGCTTGGTGAAATTCAGGATTTTTTCCGTCTGCGCATAAAAAATGTATTATCAGACGAAGGCATTCGCTACGATGTCATTGATGCAGTTATGGCGTCAGGGACGGACGATGTTTACGACACCGTGTTACGGGCGAGAGCGGTCGCTGAAACATGCGGTACCGATGCTATGCATAAAGCAGTTCTGGCCTTTACAAGGGTTGCTAATTTAGCCAAAAACGCGCCGTTACAAGTTGTAAATCCTGAAACTTTTAGTCAAGAAGCGGAGAGAGAATTGTATCAGGCGTATTTTTGCACCGAGAATACAGTCAAGGAGCTTTTGATAAAAAAAGATTATAACGGTATATTAAAGAAGTTATCAGAATTGGCCGAGCCGATTAATCACTTTTTTGATGCTGTTATGGTTATGGATAAAGATGAGGTTGTTCGCAATAATCGCTTAGCTTTGCTAAAATCAATCACTGATACTGCAACGGTTGTGGCTGATTTGAGCAAGTTGGTTGAAGTTTAAGTTTATTAACACTAAAGACCTGTACCAATTTAGGTACAGGTCTTTAGTGTTAATAAAGGAAATCATTCTATTGTGGCGTATAGTAATAAAGTATTAATAAAATGTGTTTGAGATCACGTTGTAACTAACGGTGTTTGCCGTCCAACTGTTATTGCCTTGCGTAACTCGGACATTGCTGTTGAAGACAGCAATTTTTGTTTTCCAATTAAACTCTACACGGTCAGCCGTAATTTGGACACCTGGTCGGGAAAAAGTCACTTTGTCGTCAATTTGGGCGCAATGGCTAGGAAAATAGACATATACGTTGTTTCCGGTGAAATAAATGTCGTCTTGCGTAAAGGTGACACCACCGGAGCCCCAAATCTCAAGTAAGTTTGTCTTTGCCTCTCCTGCTGTAACGACGCGGTCATTATGTTGGATATGTACATTGCCGCTCAGAACATGAAGACCTGAACTAACGTCAAAATATTGTTTATCCGCAGTGATTGATGGTGTAGCCGCGAATGCCGTAGTCATAGAAAAGATTGTTAGCAAGAGACAAAGTAACAATGCTTTTGTTTTCAATATTTATCACATCCTTTCCAATCCCATTATAACACATTTCGGTGGGGAGGTTTCCAGTCATAATCTGGAATAATAGACTGGTTTAGTATTTTGGAAGGAGGCGATCGCTTGAATGTTCGTGAGCGCATTGAAGGACAAGAATATAAAAATTTATCACCTTTTGCTAGCAAGAGCCGTGCAGCAGTACGACTGGAAAATGAAGAACCTTGCGAATTCCGAACTGCTTTTCAGCGAGATCGGGATCGAATTATCCATAGCAAAGCCTTTCGTCGGTTAAAACACAAAACACAGGTATACATTTCTCCGGGAGACCATTATCGTATGCGCATGACTCATAGTCTGGAAGTGGCACAAATTTCGCGAACAATTGCTCGCGGGTTAATGTTAAATGAAGATTTGACAGAGGCCGTTGCTTTAGGACATGATGTCGGTCATACACCATTTGGACACGCTGGTGAATATGCTCTCCGCGATATTATCGGACACTATAACCATAATGAACAAAGCTTGCGGGTCGTGGAGTACCTAGAGCGGGGCGGTCGTGGTCTTAATTTGACTGTAGAGGTTAAGGACGGAATTCTTAACCACACTGGTTCCAATAAACCCTTTACGCTAGAGGGGAGTATCATCAGATTTGGTGATAGAATTGCCTATTTATGCCATGATTATGATGATGGTATTAGGGCAAGCATGATAAAGCCCGTTGATTTACCGGAAAACGTCAGTAGAATTTTAGGAACCAATCCATCCAGCATGATTACGGTTATGGTATCGGATATTATTATTGTTTCAGAAGGAAAGAATGAAATTTGCATGTCTGAATCTGTTCAACTGGCTATGAACGAATTGCGGGAATTCATGTTTTATAGAATATATCATTCGGCCCAGCTTGAGCCTGATCGCAAGAAGGCTAAGTATATTCTTCATAAACTTTATGAATATTTCATGTCCAATCCAGAGACTTTACCTCATGAATTTCTGGAACGAGAAGAGAAATGGGGTCTTGAAAAGACAGTGGTTGATTATATTGCTGGTCTTACAGACATGTACGCAATTAATTTATTTGAAAAATTATTCATTCCTGCTAAATGGATAAAGTGAGAATTGCTTTAGATAACTCTACCTGGAGTATAGCCGAATAAAATCAAGGGTTTGAGCGCTCTTAACTCTGGGGGACTCTTAGAGCAACTTGGTCATAGGACTAAAGCGCAAGCAAAGTCAGATAGTTTTGTCAATAGTCCAAAGAGGAAAATTTAGATTTATGCTGAATATACATATAGGAACACAAAACAAGTGATTGCCTTTTTTAATCAGCAGGATTAGTCAAATCTATGTAGAATAAAGTCAAAACTTACCTATTTCAGCCTTGAAGACAAAATTTCTAAAAGAGATTTGGTAAATGATGCATAGGCAATAGAATGCTGAAAATGTGGCAATAATGTATATGTGTTGATTAAAGGCATATATCGGTAGACGAGTGTTAAGGGTGAGTTTATGAAATATGCAATCACAGATGATTTTATCAATAGATTGCGCGCAGAAAGCGATATTATTGGCCTTATTTCCGAGTACGTGCCTTTAAAGAAAAAAGGGAAAAATTTTTGGGGATGCTGTCCTTTTCACCATGAAAAAACGCCGTCATTTTCCGTTGCACCGGAAAAAGGCTTTTTTTACTGTTTTGGCTGCCAATCTGGCGGGAATGTTTTCAATTTCTTGATGAAAATCGAAAACATCGGTTTTATGGATGCTGTAAAAGCTCTCGCGACAAAGATGAATATCCCGTTACCAGAGGTAGAAAAGTCGGCGCAGGAGTTGGCAAAGGAAAAACAGCTTAACGACCTTTTTAAAGTCAATGATATGGCTCAGGAATTTTACCACTCCTGTCTTACCAAGACAAGTTATGGAAAGAGTGCTCGCGAATATTTGGCATCACGTGGAATATCCTTGCCTGTGATCGAGAAGTTTAATATTGGATTTGCTCCACCTCATTGGGATAAATTATCCCAGGCCTTTATGGAACGGGGGATCGATTCACAATTATTAGTCAATGCCGGTTTGGCGATTGAACGCTCAAATAGCAATGGTGTATATGATCGATTTCGCAGTCGTGTTATGTTTCCTATCACCAATGCCCGGGGGAAAGTGATTGGTTTTGGCGGACGGGTTCTTGACGATACTCAGCCGAAATATCTTAATTCTCCGGAGACACCGGTTTTTAATAAGCGGCATGTATTATATGGTTTTGAGCACGCTTTCAAACATATTCGTGATTCTGGTAAAGCGGTTGTTGTGGAGGGTTATTTGGATGTAATATCGGCACATACAGCTGGCATAAATAATGCAGTGGCATCATTAGGAACTGCTTTTACTACAGATCAGGCAAAACAGATTTTGCGTTTATCTGAGGAAATAATTTTTGCGTATGACAGTGATGCAGCGGGTCAGAATGCTACTGTTCGTGCGTTGTCGATTGTTCAGGAATTAGGAGCCAAGGTAAAAATCTTGTCTATTCCTGATGACAAAGACCCTGATGAATATATACGGAAGCATGGCGCTGCCGCTTTTACTGATTTACTTGCTAATGCAGATGGTCTTATCGATTATCAGATTAAGAAAGCATTTAAAGAAATTGATTATTCTGGCCTGGAAGGCAAGGTCGCCGTTGTTTCCAAGATAGTACCTGTTTTAGCAGCCTCAAATAATGCAGTTGAGGTAAATAGCCATATTGCTCAGATTTCGCAGACTCTGGCTATTGATGAGAGCGCGATCCGCAGTGAATTGCGCAAATTTATTGTGCAGATAAAAAAGGATAAAACTGTAAACGGCGGGAAGACTATAAACAAAATTTCATTGATAAAAAAACCGTCTGTGGCAGTTGAACAAGCAGAGAAGAGCATTATTCGTTTACTGTACGATAATGTTGAGCTAATACCAACAGTTCAGGCGCTGCTATCAGTTGATGATTTTCAAGATGAAAATCGGCAAGAAATAATTAAATTTATATTTGACGCGTATAATGTGGAAAAAAAATGTTTAGCTTCAGCTTGGTATACAGATTTAAGTGAAGCAGCAAATGTTGAGTTGTCTCAAATTATGTTAACAGAAATTCCAACCGATGATACAGCTAAGCTTGTCAATGATTATATGCGAATGATTCGTTTAACGAATTTAAAACTATTATATGAAGAACACCGGCTTAGGGCCGATGAATTAGAACGCATGGGGGATAGTCGCTTTTTGCAGGAATTAGCAGAAAGTCAACGAATTAAAGATGAAATTAAAAAAACACACAATTCATAGGTTAATATCAGTATTGGACGGATCGGCCAAGGGAGGAGGGGAGTAAAATGACTGAGAAAAAAACTATCACTAATGATCACGTAAGCGAGTTGTTGCATAAAGGGAAAAAACGTGGCGGCGTACTGACGTATGGCGAAATCATGGATACTCTCCAAAGTGAAGATTTATCTCCTGACGAGATTGATGATATGTACGAAGTTTTTTCTAATAAAGGAATTGAAATCGTTGATGAAATTCCTGAGGTAGAGGGCTTGGATGATCCCGAGACAACTGGAATGGAAGAAGCAGCTCCCGAAGAGGTAGATGTTGATTTAAGTATCCCAGAAGGGATAAATATTGATGACCCTGTTCGAATGTATCTAAAAGAGATTGGTCGGGTACCGCTTCTAAATGCTGAAGAGGAAATCAATTTGGCTAAGCTGATGGAGAACGGTGATGAGGAAGCAAAGCGGCGCTTGGCCGAAGCTAACCTCCGACTTGTAGTAAGCATAGCCAAACGATATGTCGGCCGTGGGATGTTGTTTTTGGATTTAATCCAAGAAGGTAATTTAGGCCTTATCAAAGCTGTTGAAAAGTTTGATTATGGTAAAGGATTTAAGTTTAGCACTTACGCAACTTGGTGGATTCGGCAAGCAATTACTAGAGCAATTGCCGATCAGGCACGTACTATCAGGATTCCTGTTCACATGGTGGAAACAATTAATAAACTGATTAGAGTATCGCGGCAGTTGCTCCAAGAATTAGGAAGAGAACCAAATCCAGAGGAAATTGCCGGCGAAATGGATATAACCGTTGAACGGGTCAGAGAAATTATGAAAATCGCTCAAGAGCCTGTCTCGTTGGAAACTCCGATTGGCGAAGAGGAAGATTCTCATCTAGGTGACTTTATTGAGGATCAAGACGCTCCTGCACCAGCTGAAGCAGCTTCGTTTATGTTGCTTAAAGAGCAGCTAGAAGAAGTTCTTGAGACATTAACGCCAAGGGAAGAAAAAGTGCTAAGGCTTAGATTTGGGTTAGATGATGGCCGCGCACGTACGCTTGAAGAGGTTGGGCAGCACTTTGGAGTTACCCGGGAACGGATTCGCCAAATTGAGGCAAAGGCGCTTAGAAAGCTACGCCATCCTAGTCGTAGTAAAAAACTTAAAGACTTTCTTGAATAGAAAAATACTTGACGTAACATAAAACTTGTCATATAATATACTTTGTCAGTTACGTTCCTCGATAGCTCAGCTGGTAGAGCAATCGGCTGTTAACCGATCGGTCGTAGGTTCGAGTCCTACTCGAGGAGCCATTACAAGAATGCTAAACAGGCTTTCTTCGGAAAACCTGTTTTAATCTTCGGGCCTATAGCTCAGCGGTAGAGCAGCCGGCTCATAACCGGCTGGTCCCTGGTTCGATCCCAGGTGGGCCCACCAATTGAATATTAAAACTGGCCCGTTGGTCAAGCGGTTAAGACACCGCCCTTTCACGGCGGTATCAGGGGTTCGAATCCCCTACGGGTCACCATAAGGGTGATTAGCTCAGCTGGGAGAGCGCCTGCCTTACAAGCAGGATGTCGGCGGTTCGATCCCGTCATCGCCCACCACACGAAAACGAATGCAAAGCATAGCTTTGCATTTTTTTATATTTTCCATTATACTAAACATAATATTTGATCTCTATTACTAGGAGGCATGACTTTGCGACTTGGCGCACGACTACAGGCTATTGCCGACTTAGTTGAACAAGGAACGTCGTTAGTTGATATTGGAACAGATCACGCCTATTTGCCCATTTATTTAGTTGAGAAAAAAATCGTTTCACGGGCAGTCGCTGGTGAAGTGAGTGATGGTCCCTATAAAGCAGCACAGCAGACGATTGATAATGCCAAATTACAAGGGGTACAAGGCTGCGTCCAGCTCAGATTGGGTGATGGCTTACAAGTTATTGAGCCGGGAGAGATTGAGACGGCAGTGATGGCCGGTATGGGTGGCGCAACAATTATTGGTATTCTCGAAGGGGCCCCTAGGGTAGCTCACTCTCTCAAGCGTCTCATTATTCAGCCTATGGTCGCTGCAGCGGCTGTTCGGCGCTGGCTTTTTGATAATGGCTGGTATATTGACAATGAAGTGTTGGTCGTGGACGACGGAAGACTCTATGAAATTATCACTGCTGAACAAGGGGAAGCGCCTAAACACGAGGAAATACTCCATGATATAGGGCCGGTTCTATGGCGGCGAAAACCGCCATTGCTTGCAATGCATCTTGACCAGCTTATCCAACAAACACACCGAATTTTAAATGGAATGGCAGCAGGAAATAATTATTCGGATAAGTATTATATTTATGCCGAAAAACTAAGCCAATTGGAGGCTAAAAAGGCATGTCTGTAAAATGTCAAGTAATTATGGATGAACTTGATCGAATTGCACCTCGCTATTTAGCAGAAAGTTGGGATAATGTAGGGTTGCTTGTCGGTAGCCCGTTGCAGGATGTTTCTAATCTTATGGTTGCGTTAGATGTGACGGGAGATGTTATTAAACAGGCTATGGCAACCCATACTGATATGATCATTGCCCATCATCCGTTCATATTCAAAGGGATTAAGAATGTGCGCGCCGATTTGCCTCATGGCAGGCTATTGACAGAACTTATTAAGAATGATATCGCTGTATATGCCGCTCATACTAATCTGGATATTGCTGTTGGCGGCATTAATGACGTTTTGGCAAATAGACTTCATTTAGCGGATATTGAGGTGCTTTCTTCAAGCCATTCTGATAAATTAATTAAATTGGTTGTATTTACACCAAAGAGTCATGCGGAATCTGTGCGCAGGGCGATCAGTGAAGCTGGCGCAGGATATATTGGGAATTATAGTCATTGCACATTTGCTACTGACGGTGTAGGCACCTTTTTGCCACTCGCCGATACTAATCCGTTTATCGGTACGGCTGGAGTATTGGAGCAAGTGGCTGAAGTGCGTCTTGAAACTGTTCTACCTGAAAAAATAAGTCAACGAGTATTGAATGCTATGTTCAAGGCTCATCCTTATGAGGAAGTGGCTTATGATTTGTATCCGCTGGTCAATGATGGCCCGAAAATTGGTTTAGGACGAATGGGTAACTTGCCAACAACAAAGTTGTTAGCTGTGTTTGCTAATGATGTAAAGAAAATGTTGGGAATCAACTGGGTGAAAGTGGCCGGCCCATCTGATAAGGCTGTGCGTAAAGTAGCTGTCTGCGGCGGGAGTGGTGCCAGCCTGATTCAAACAGCAGCCCTAGCTGGTGCGGATGTTCTTGTCACAGGTGATGTTAAATATCACGAGGCCCAGGATGCTGTTTCAGCTGGTATTGCTATTATCGACGCCGGGCATTTTGGTACTGAAAATGTTATTGTAGATCATTTGGGTCAATACCTTGATGAACGTGCTTGCCAAGGTAAGTGGGGTGTTGAAATTGTTACAGACAAAAGCAGTAAGGATATTTTTAATCGTTATTAGACAGGCTTTTCGCGCCTGTCTATCTTTTTTTGCCATTAATAAGACATATTATGTGACGGAAAGTAGAGGGAGATCAATATGATGAGAGAGCAGCTCCAAATGCTATGGGATTTGCAGACATATGAGGAGAGTAAAGCAGCTATTCTACAAAAAAAACAGATGATTAGTTCAGAAGGTTTAAAAAAGACTTGGCAGGATATTGCTACTATAAACAATAGAATAATGGAGGAAGAGACAAGAGTCACAGCCTATAATAACCAGTCCGAGAAACTTGAAACAACCTTAATGGATATTACGCAACAACTTAAAAAGCTCGAAGTCCAGCTTTATGGCAGCGGTCTAAAGAATATGAAAGAAATGAGTCAATTGCGCAGCAAATACGATGCTTTAAAAGCGAACGTTCTTTTGCGTGAAGATGAATTACTCGAAAGGATGGAGAAATGTGACGAATTTACCAAACTGATTGTTAGCTTAAATGAGCAATTAGGGCGAAAAAAAGGTTTACATGAAGATACACAACGTAGTACTATGATTGACATCACGGCTATGGATAAAACCATAGCGGATATTGACAACCAAATTATTAGTTGCCGGCTCAAGATTGATAAAGAGTTATTGAGTAAATATATCGAACTCAAACGTACGATGGAGAAGCCAATTGCTAAACTGAAAAAGGAGTATTGCGGCGGTTGTCATCGTAGTCTACCAATCACTAAAGTGGAGATGGCTCGAATTAGAACGGTATGCTGTGATTATTGTGGTCGCATTCTGATTTCTGAAAAGATGTAGATTAAGGTTGAAACAAAATTAATTCGACATAATTACAATTGTATGATATAATTAATACCTGCGTTGTAAGCATGAAAGACGATCGCGAATGTCTTTTGACATTTGAGGAAAGTCCGGGCTCCATAGGGCAGGGTGCTGGATAACGTCCAGCGAGGGCGACCTCAGGGAGAGTGCCACAGAAATGTAGACCGCCGGTGTTACCGGTAAGGATGGAACGGTGCGGTAAGAGCGCACCAGCAGTTAGGTGACTAACTGGCTAGGTAAACCCCACCTGGAGCAAGACCAAATAGGGAAGGGATGAGGCTGCTCGTCGACCTTCCGGGTGTGTCGCTAGAGCCGTCAGGCAACTGGCGGCCCAGATAAATGATCGTCATCGCTTTTGCGGTACAGAACTCGGCTTATTGACTGCTTACAACCTTAAATGAAATTAACCCACAGTATAGAATTTTGTACTGTGGGTTTTTGCTAATTTCATCCTATTGCCAGCTGAATATTTTAGGAGGACTTTTTTCTATTAGGGGCATTGTGCCATCAGGGTAGCCGATAATGAGTGGCGCTACCGGAATATAGTCAGCAGGAATATTAAGCAGCCTCTTAGTTTCCGGAAGACTTAAAAATGGAAGGGCAAAGCCAATCCAACAAGTACCTAAGCCAAGGCTGTGTGCTGTTAGCATTAAATTTTGGGCAGCCATGCTGCAATCTTCAATGGGGTGTGGAGTATCGGATTTTCCGTAAATTACAATGAGGGTTTGGGCATTGTAAAAAATATTGAAAGCAGGCTTAGATAACGCTGGTCGGTATTTTTCTAATTGAGGATTCTGTTCGGCAACTTCTAAAAGCTGCTTTTTGGCAGCATCGGAAAATTGTTTAAGCAATTTTGGATTTTGTACGACGGAGAATGCCCAAGGTTGAGCATTGGTGGCCGTTGGTGCCTGTATGGCAGCATTGAGAAGTTTATCAACGATATTTTTGTCGAGTTGTTGTTCGGTGTAACGTCTTACAGACCGACGGCCTTTTATGGCTTCTGTCAGATTCATGATATACCTCCTCTCATTTTATATAATAACCTAAATACATTTGTTTAGTAAAGTTTATCCGATGACTAAGTCGCTTAAAGGGAGTTGATGGGCAAATGAAAAGGTTGACTTTTTAGCCAGTATTTTCTAAGATAGAGTTAACCCTGGAATTGGGGAGTAAGGACAATGACTAGAAGTATATCATTCGTTTATACTAAGTAAAAGGCTATGTATGACTTAGTTAAAGGAGGTAGCAAAATGGCATTGGTGAATATTCAAAATGAGAATGAATTTAACGAAAAGGTACTGAGCGCTTCTCAAGCGGTGCTGGTGGATTTCTGGGCACCGTGGTGCGGACCATGTAAAATGGTAGGGCCAGAGGTGGAAGCGTTAGCAAACGATTATGCTGATAAAGCAGTTGTGGTGAAAGTGAATGTAGATGAGCAGAAATCATTGGCCTCAAAGTATAATGTTATGAGCATACCGACACTGATTGTATTTAAAGATGGTCAGGAAGCAAAACGTATTGTTGGTTTTCGCCCTAAAAAAGAACTTGGTGCAGTACTTGATAGTGTTATGTAAGTTGATTTACTCCCGGTATACCGGGAGTTTTCTTTTAAAACAATGTCTTTTAGGAAAGCTTTTTTGGTAGAGAAAATCTAGTCACTTGCGATAATTGACGTAATTTGCGATAATAGGACATATATACAGGAAGGAGCAAAAAACCCTATGATTATTTCGTGGAATACCACCCAGGCTTGTAATATAAAATGTCTTCACTGTTATCGTGATGCGGGAACTAAGCGCTCTGATGAACTTTCCACAGCCGAAGGGAAGAAGCTTCTGTCAGAGATGGCCAAAGCTGGTTTCAAAATTATAATTTTAAGTGGTGGCGAACCACTGATCAGGCCAGATATATATGAGCTAATCAGTCATGCGCGGAGTGTTGGCATGCGACCTGTTTTGGGTACAAATGGTATATTGATTACTGATGAAGTTGCAGTCAAGCTCAAAGAAGCCGGACTGGCCCGGGCAGGGATCAGTTTAGATAGCACGGATAAGAAACAGCATGATTATTTTAGGCAGTGTGAGGGCGCTTGGGAGCAAACAATGCGCGGCATGGAAGCTTGTCGTAAGGCTGGTCTTCCCTTTCAGGTGCATACTACGGCAATGAACTGGAATGAAAGTGAAATTACAAACATTACTGATCTGGCTGTTGAAGTCGGAGCGGCTGCGCATCACGTATTTTTCCTAGTTCCTACAGGACGAGGCAAAGAGATTGAAAACACGACTTTAAAAACAGCTCAATATGAAGCGCTGCTTGAACGAATTCTTGATAAGCAAGCCGAGGTTTCCATTGAATTAAAACCGACATGTGCGCCACAATTTATGAGGATTGCAAAGCAACGAAAGATGGAAATGAGATTCACGCGCGGTTGTTTGGCTGGTACAGCATACTGTGTAGTTCTGCCCAACGGTGATGTACACCCTTGTCCGTATCTGCCGCTTAAAGTCGGTAACGTACGTGATACAGCTTTTGATGTTCTGTGGCGTGAAAGCAGCTTATTCCATGATTTGCGCCATGAAGAGTTAAAAGGCGGTTGCGGCCGTTGTGGTTATGATAAGATTTGCGGCGGCTGTAGAGCCAGAGCTTATTATTATTCAGATGGCGATTACCTTGCAGAAGAGCCTTGGTGTGACTACGGACGGTAAATGTAGTTTATCCGGAGTAGAGAAGTCTAACTCCGGATGTTTTTTTAACTAAAGTTTTCCCATGTTTTGGCACAATTTGAAAAATGTTGATTTTTGTTGTAAAAAAAAGAAACCTTTTTCTGATTTTTATACAGGAAATCTAATATATTTGTAAAAGTAACTAAAGTAGTATAATGTATTATTTTCTAAACAGTCAAAAAATTTATGATGAGGCGGGTTGGTATGGAAAAAAGAGATTCGCTGTGGGACATCTTTCAGAAGAAAAATTTAAGTCGGCGCAGTTTTTTGAAAGCATGCGTTGCAATCACTGGTATTATGGGGCTTTCGCCAACGATGATCCCGCAGGTGGTAGATGCTGCGGAAAACAGGCCATTACCTCCAGTACTTTGGCTCCATGGCCATGAATGTACCGGCTGCGACGAAGCCTTTCTTCGGTCCCAGACTCCGCTGGCATCAGATGTCCTTCTTAATATGATTTCTCTCGAGGAGATGGAGGTTATCGGGGCTGCCGCCGGTGAGCAGCTTGAACACCATGCTGCTGAGATTATGAAAAAGTATACTGGACAGTATCTTTTACTTATTGAAGGAGCCGTTCCAGTCGCCGAGGATGGAATCTATTGTATGGTAGGAGGTAGACCATTCTCCGAGAGTTTAAAAGAAGCGGCTAAGGGTGCTGCAGCAGTTGTAAACGTTGGTTCATGTGCGGCTTGGGGTGGAATTCAGGCTGCAAAGCCTAATCCGACTCAATCAGTTGCTGTAAGTAAAGTCATTAGTGGTAAGCCAATTGTTAATATTCCCGGCTGTCCGCCGATTCCTGAAGTAATCACCGGAGTGATTATGCATTATGTTGTTTTCGGTCAAATTCCGCCACTCGATAGTAAAAATCGTCCTAAGCAGTTCTTTGGTAATCGAATTCATGACACATGTTACCGCCGGGCTTTTTTCGATTCTGGTATGTTTGTGGAGAAATTTGATGATATTGGTAGCAAAGCAGGTTGGTGTTTATATAAAGTGGGTTGCCGCGGTCCCGAAGCATATAATTCATGTGGTAATTTAAGATGGTGGAATGGCTTGTCTTATCCTATTCAATCAGGTGCGCCCTGTGTTGCTTGTGCAGCTGATGATTTTTGGGATAATGATCCTTTCTTCCAGCGCCTTCCTAACATACCTGTTCCGAATACAATTGCGACTGCAGATAAGGTCGGAATGGTTGCCGCCGGAGCAGTCACAGCTGGCGTTGTTGCTCATGGCATTGCATCTGCTATTCAACACAAAAAGCATCAGCAAAAAGAACATAAGGATGATTGAGGGGAGAAATTGGTATGAAGCGAATTGTCGTTGATCCTGTTAGCCGTATTGAAGGACATTTGCGCGTTGAAATTATGATTGATGAGGCAACAGGCAAAGTGCAAGATGCTCTTTCAAGTGGTACAGCTTGGCGTGGTATAGAAACGATCTGTAAAGGTAGAGATCCGCGCGACCTTTGGCTATATACACAGCGTATATGTGGTGTGTGTACTACCGTTCACGCATTGGCTTCAGTGCGGGCCGTTGAAGATGCGCTAGGGATTGAAATTCCGAAGAATGCAAACTATATACGCAATATTATTTATTCATCTCAAATGATTCATGATCATATTGTTCACTTTTATCATTTGCACGGACTGGACTGGGTAAGTCCAATTGAGGCCTTAAAAGCAAATCCATCAGCAACGGCCGCTTTACAGAATACTATTTTAGAAAAGTATAGTTTGCCATTTAGTGGTCCTGTGGAACACGATACCAGTGCTTACCCCAAGGACTTTCCTAAGGCGTCAACGGTTTATTACAAAGAAATTCAGACGAAAATAAAGAAAATTGTTGATAGCGGCCAGTTAGGCATCTTTGCGGCCCATTATTGGGATCATCCTGATTATGCAGTTTTGCCACCAGAGGTTCATTTAATGGCAATAGCTCATTATCTTAATATGCTGGATAGGCAGCGGGAGTTAGTTATATCACACCTGATTTTTGGTGGAAAAAATCCGCATCCTCACTACTTAGTCGGCGGGATGGCGTGTTCTATCTCAATGAATGACATGAATGCTCCTGTTAATACCGAGCGACTGGCGGCGGTTGATACTTCAGCTAATTTAGGAATTGATTGTGTAAATTATTTCTATTTGCCTGATTTGTTGGCTATAGCTGATATATATGCAAAGGCTGGCTATTTGGATGGGGGCGGGCTTGCTAAAGAACGCGTACTTGGCTTTGGTGATTTGCCTGACGAGACTTATAGCGGCACAAGCAATGGTAGTTATCACAGTAATCTTCTGCTTAGATCAAACGGGATTGTCGAGAATTTCGGTCAGGGAGTTATGAACGCCATATACCACCCCTTTGATCCGAAAGATCTTGCTGACCCTAATGTTTTAAATGAAGGTGTTGAACATGCATGGTACCAATATCCCGAAGGGCAGGCTGATGTCCATCCATGGGATGGGGTAACCAAGCCACAATATACCGCCCCCAAAGAAGGGACAAAAACAAATTGGAAGTATCTTGATGAAAATGGTAAGTACTCTTGGATAAAAACGCCAAAGTGGCGGGGGAAAACAGCTGAAGTTGGTCCGCTTGCTCGCTATATAATTGTTTATACTAAGGTGAAACAAGGGTTAATGAAACCGACTTGGGTCGAGAACATGATGGTAGAGCAAATCGATGCTGTCTCAAAAATGCTTAATTTACCTCCGGAAACATGGATGCCGTCAACAATTGGTCGTACATTAACAAGAGGTTTAGATGCCCAGGTATTTGCCTATGCGAATAAGTACTTTTCCGACAAGTTATTGAAAAGTATTAAAGCAGGTGATACAACGGTTGCAAATATGACTAAATGGGACCCTTCTACCTGGCCCAAGGAAGCTCATGGAGTCGGTCTGCATGAGCCGCCACGTGGCGGGCTTAGCCATTGGGTAGTTATCAAAGATGGTCGGACAGCCAACTACCAAGCAGTAGTACCAAGTACTTGGAATGCCTGTCCAAGAGATAGTAAAGCTGGTTACGGGGCCTATGAACTGGGTATGATTGATACCAAAGTGAAAATTGCTGAAAAACCACTTGAAATCTTGAAACTTATTCACTCCTTTGACCCATGTC
>JAQWAQ010000067.1 GCA_028707635.1 Negativicutes bacterium | reverse complement strand
AGGGCAAGCAAATCGCTGTTGTTAATACTGATCCATTCAAGTGATAAAAAGAAAGGAGTCAGTTTTATGAGCACCGAGCCATTACGGCGAGTTTATGTGTTTAGCCCGTTCTTACGGTTATTTCACTGGATTATGGTCATTTCAATTGTTGTTTTGTTTGTAACGGGTTTGTATATTGGTAATCCTGCATTTCTCGGAACGCAGGGAATTGAGGCGACTTATGCTGTTGAGTCACTTTTCTCTATGGCAACGATTCGCTACCTGCATTTCGCTACGGCGTACATATTTGTCGCTAGTTTTATCATGCGTATCTATGGCATGATTGCGTTTAAAGGAGATCGGCTATTTCCACGGCCATGGACGTTTGAATATTGGTTAGGAACAGTTGATGTAGCACTTCATTACGCTTTTATTACTCCGAATCATCGGCCCTATATTAGAAATCATATGGCTAGGGCTGGATATGCATCGGTTTACGTTATGATTTTGCTTGAAGTAATTACTGGCTTTGCAATGTATTATATGATTGACCCTAATCGGTTTGGGGCCACATTGTTTAGCTGGATCAATCATTTGTTGATCAATGAGTATTATGTGCATTTGATTCACCATTACATTGCATGGTTTATTGTATTATTTGCTATTGTACACATGTATATGGCTGTCCGATCTGACATGATGGAAAAAGGCGGTGAAATATCCAGCATGTTTTCTGGTGTTAAATTTGTCGAGGCTGATCCCGATGATATAGGAGATATTGATCATGGAGAAAATAACAGTTCTAGGAATCGGAAACATTCTGCTTCAAGATGAGGGATTGGGTGTTAAAACCATTGAACGACTAAGCCAAGATTATCAATTTCCCGAAAATGTTCAGGTATTAGATGGTGGAACGCTTGGAATGGGGCTCATTGCTTTTGTAGAAGGTGCAGATAAGTTGATCATCGTTGATGCTGTGTCAGGTAAATTACCGCCAGGTTCAATCTATGAGTTGAAGGGGAGCGAAGTCAAGGCATATTTTCAGCAGGCAATCTCTTTGCATGATTTAGGGATTCAGGATGTTCTGGCAACACTGGAGGTTTTGGATAAGCCGATCAACGAAGTAGTTGTTTTTGGCATGCAGCCGAAAACAATTGATGTTGGCTTAGAGTTAAGTGAAGTAGTTGTGCCAGGCATTGCCCGTTTAGAAAGTCTTGTGATTGAGCAGCTTTCTGCTTGGAAGGTGGAGGTAAGACAGGTTGGACAATAAACAATTATCGGTTAAGGCTAAGGTTGTGTTGATTGAAATTAAGGAGGCACTATCCCGATTTCTGGAGACGGGCCAACCCTGGACAATATTTATTGACAAGATGGCTTTGGATTTTGAAGAACGGAAGGCGATTCGCGACATATTAGGGCAAGGCAATATAACGGTTAATTTTAAGGATGAGGCTGAGCCTGTCGAATGGCTTGAAAGTGGGGTTGCTGGTGTTTGGTATGGTGTCTTTTATAATGCCAGTGGAAATCCAATTTTAGAAACGATTGAGGTTAGCGCTTTTCCTGAACTTGCCGCAGCCCAGCATGACGACACAGTGAAGGGAATTGAAGCGATTACCGCAAAAATCAATAGCCTGAAATAATACAAACCCGATCAGGCCTGTGCCGGATCGGGTTTGTATTTCTTTAATGGAAGCAGGTTCTTCTATTAAAGGATATTTTTGTATACGTAACGAAACATATCAATCTTGGGAATACTATTGGTAATTTGCATTTTCATAGAATAAAATGAGGTGATATATATGTTAAGGGGTATCAGAGGAGCAACAACTGTTACTTCAAACAGCCGCACGGAGATTTTGGATTGTGTATCAGAATTACTTCATGCTATAAAAGAAGCTAATTCTTTTCAGACGGAAGACGTTGGGGCGATTATATTCAGCTCGACGCCTGATCTTGATGCCGCTTTTCCTGCGGCTGCCGCAAGGTCAATGGGCTGGACGGATATTCCGCTGTTTGGAACACAGGAAATAGATAATCAAGATGGGCTACCACGTTGTATTCGAGTGTTGATTCTGTGGAATACGGATTTGTCTCAAAACAATATTCGTCATGTTTACTTAGGGGATGCAGTAGTTTTGCGGCAAGATATAGCCAAGTAAGAGGGAAATGTTATGAAATTAATTTCGATTATTACGCCGGTTTTTAATGAGCAGGAAAATGTGGAAGTTTTTTATCAAGAAGTCTTACTGGCTATGGAGAAGCTACCTTACACTTTTGAAATAATCTTTGTCGATGATGGATCAAATGATGCCACCCCCGCAATATTAGACCGACTAGTAAAAAAGGACAGCCGAGTTCGAGCTATTTTGCTGGCGCGTAACTTTGGCCATCAGGTTGCTCTTACGTGTGGATTAGACTACGCTCTTGGTGATGCTGTTATTACCATGGATGGCGATATGCAGCATCCTCCAGAGTTGTTACCAGCACTTTTAAGTAAGTGGGAAGAAGGCTTTGAGGTTGTTCAGACAGTTAGGTTACGTACAGAGGGAATATCCTGGTTTAAATCATTCACATCGGGCTTGTTTTATAAGTTGATTAATTCTATATCTAAGGTCCAGGTTCAAGATGGCGGTTCAGATTTTCGGCTGCTTGATAAAAAAGTTGTTGAAAGTTTTCGGCTTTTTAAGGAACGAGCTCGTTTTATTCGTGGCATGATAAGTGCAATAGGTTATCGCCAGGTTGAGGTTGAATTTGCTGCACCGAAACGTTTTGCAGGACAATCAAAATTTTCACTAAGTAAGATGCTTCATTTTGCGCTTGACGGAATTACTGCTTATTCTAAACTTCCTTTGCGATTTGCTTTTTATATCGGGGTCATTTTGGGGGCAATTAGTATTTTTCTGACAATACATGTCATTTATATAAAATTGTTTACGCAGCAGGCTGTTCCTGGATGGGCGACAATCGCGGCCACCACTCTTTTATTTGGTGGGCTGCAGCTTGTTGGTTTAGGGATTATCGGTGAATATGTCGGGCGAATATTTGAAGAAGTCAAGCAGCGGCCTTTATACTTAGTAAGGGACGAACTGATTCATCGTAATCCAAATGATGGAAAATAGTACATTGTTTGTAAAAAACATGCATAAAGTGGCAGGAATTAAGCTATAAATGCCGAAGTTAATTTACGAGCATTAATAAAGCCTAATCAAGCTCATGACCGGGGGAACCAAAGTTTTCAGGGGTGAAGCTTAGATGGACATGTTATTATGTCCTTAAGTGGGGTGCCTCAGCCCTAACCCGTCAGCTAACCTCGGAGGCTGTTGAGAGGGGTCGACAATTGCCTAAGCTTTTCCGAACTCTGTTGGTGTTTTTGCTGGTATTCTGTTTTTCTTCACTTGCGCATGCCGCGGCTTATCAAGAAGGGGATCAGGGCGATGATGTTGCTTTAATTCAGCAGCGTCTTAATTCGTTAGGCTACAATGCGGGAGCCGCTGATGGCGACTTTGGTACAGTAACGAGTAACGCCGTTATCAATTTCCAGAGAGATCAGGGCCTTGAAACCGATGGCATTATTGGCGCACGTACTTATCGGCTTCTGATGGGCCGGGACATTCCGGTCAGCAGGGCTAGCTCCAGTACATCTGCAGTTCGCCGGGCTACGCAGATTGCAATGAACTACATGAACGTGCCTTATGTGTTTGGTGGTACTACACCTAGTGGATTTGACTGTTCGGGATACACAGGTTATGTTTTTCGTCAGGTCGGAATCTACTTACCGCGTACTGCGGATGCTCAATTTGAGCTTGGACGTTCAGTGTCGTACAACAATCTACAGCCTGGGGATTTAGTTTTCTTCACTACTTATGCACCGGGAGCTTCACATGTTGGTATTTACCTTGGTAATTCTCGATTTATCAGTGCAACATCTAGCCGTGGTGTAGTTGTTAGTCGGTTAGACAGTGGTTACTGGGGAAATTCTTATTATGGTGCACGTCGAATATTGTAGATGAACTAGGATTAGGGAGGCGATTTGTACCTCCCTCTTTTTATTTGGTAACCAGATTGAAACAGTAGTATAATAATGAAACGATGTAGTGTTTTATATGGTTTTTCATGACTATAAAATATAAATTGGTGCATGCCTGGATATGTGTATTTGATTGAGGAGGTAAGTAGAGAATATGGTTAATTTATCAGAAGTGACGTTTGCATACGATCAAGATATTGTTATCCAGAACTTAACGCTTACGATAGATCGAGGAAGTTTTACGGCTGTTATTGGACCTAATGGAGCAGGTAAAAGTACAGTATTAAAGTTAATTGCCGGACTGCTAACACCACGAACTGGGACGGTTATGGTAAGTGGACAAGATGTACGAACAGCTAGACTTGGCGGTTTAATTGGCTATGTTCCACAAAACTATGGTAAGAATGTATGCGGTTTTCCGGCTACTGTCGAGGAAGTAGTAAGATTGGGGACAATTGCAGGGCAGCATGATAGGCACTTTTCTCAAAGTGCCGTCAATCATATAGTGAATCATATGCTGGAATTAGTTGGGTGTCAGGGTATAAGAAAAAAACGAATTGGTGATCTTTCGGGTGGCCAACAACAGCGGGTAATGGTCGCTAGAGCATTAGCCGGTAATCCAGAGTTATTGCTCCTAGACGAGCCGACAAGTGGTGTCGACTATGAGGCAAGCGAGAAGATATATGAACTTCTAGGGCAGCTCAATCAAAACTTAGATGTTACCGTTATAATGGTATCGCATGATATTGAAAAAGCTACACATTGGGCAGATAAGGTGGCTTGCATTAATCGTGGGTTGTGTTTTTTTGGAGATAGCCAGGAATTTAATTTAAATCATATCCAGTCCCGCCATCTGTGGTTTTATAATGGCTAGCAAGGGAGGAACTTAAAGTGGAATTTTTACAGTATGAATTTTTTCAACGGGCGCTTTTGGCTGGGCTGATTGCAGCGCTTGTTTGTCCGATTATCGGTATTTTTGTAGTTGTCCGTCGACAGTCATTGATTGGCGACGGCTTAGGTCACCTTGCCTTCGCTGGTGTAACAGGCGGCTATCTTGTCGGTTTGTATCCGGCGGTTGGCGCTTTAGTCCTTACGGTGACTGGAGCGATTGGGATTGAACTTATGCGGCGACGCAATAATCAATATAGTGATATGGGATTAGCGATTTTTTTCTATGCAGGAATTGCCTTGGCGATTATTTTTAGTACTATGACAAAAATGCCAAGTTCCGGTCTGTTAAGTTTTCTCTTTGGAAGTATTATCACAGTGACAATGGCTGATGTAATTGTCATTGCAATTAGCGGGGTTGCTGTGGCAATCGTGGTGTATTTCCTTTTTGATAAGCTTATGCTTATCGCAATCGATGAGGACGTAGCCAGCGTTGCAGGGATTAATATTTCGCTAATTAACATGATTTTCAGTATTGTGACTGCGGTTGTTGTTGTCGTCGGCATGACAATTGTGGGTATTTTGCTGGTAAGTGCACTGATGATCGTGCCTGTTGCAGGAGCCTATTTGCTTAAGTTAAGTTTTAAAGGCACACTTATGGTTGCTATAATTATTTCGATTTTATCAGTGTTCATAGGGTTGATTACTTCATTTTATTTGGATATTGCCCCAGGCGGAACAATTGTTATGACGGCAATAGGGATTTACGTGGTTATTTCTCTCTGTCGAAAGGCAAGTGAATTCAAAGGACGAGGTGCTTGCGGTTTAACGACTACCGGGGACAAGAAAAATGATTAGTTTTGCATAATATTTTGCGATCGGTACTACGATAATTGATGATGCTATATTAAAAATAGTGTGTACAAAAGCTACCTGGCCGGCGAATTCAGAGGATAGTGTGATTGCGGCTTGGGTAAGTTGATTGGTCAGCGGTAGCGCGGCCATAACGCCTAAAATATTTAAGACAATATGAGACATAGCGATTCGTCTAGCGGCAAGAGGGGCTCCCGTAGCTACAACGACTGATGAAAGGCAGGAACCTATGTTATTTCCGTATACAACATAGGTTGCTGTTGTTAAGTCAATGATGCCGTCATTAGCCAACAGCATTAATATTCCAGTTGCGGCACTGCTTGATTGAAAAAGTAGTGTTATCACTATGCCGCCAAGGATGCCATACAGGGGATTGAATTTGGCAGCCATTAGATATTGGATAACAGTGTCAAATTTTGCAAGCGTTCCTAATGAATCAGAAAGGAATGCTAATCCGAGAAATATGCTGACTAGACCGCATATTGCAAGTGCCGGATAACGAAAACGACGGCTAATGAGGGCTAAAGCACCAGATAAAAGAAGAAAAGGTAAGAGGTATTGCTGCGATAAGGTAATTGTCATTAGCTGGACGGTTGAACATGTCCCAATGTTTGCGCCCAGGATGATACCAAGGCCTTGATAAAATGACAGGTATTCGGCACTTACCAGACCAATTGTAATTAAAGATACCGCGGTGCTGCTTTGCATAGCAGCCGCGGCCACTGTACCGACAAACATGCCGTGCCATGGTGTTGTTGTCAGTTGCTGCAGGATTTTTCGCAATCTTAACCATAACAATTTTTTTAGACCGTACCGCATCAGAAAGATTCCACCAAGCAACAGGCAAATACCAATCATAGCCATTATGAGAAAATGCATATTTTAGCCCCCCATTCCAGTACACTGTATGCGCGCGGGGGGCTTTATATTATTGGTCAGCTTTCACTTTTTGTCAGTATCTGCTATAATGTAAATAATTACAAGTATTCTCTATGTTGTCAGGAGGTCGCTATTGATGCAAGTTACAAGAACACAGGCCTGGAAAATATTGAATGAACATGTGGCGAGTGAATCACTTCTCAAACATTGCTTAGCAGTTGAAATTGCCATGAGAGCCTATGCGGAAAAGTTTGGTGAAGATATTGAGTACTGGGGAGCAGTTGGCCTTCTGCATGACATCGATTTCGAGAAATATCCTACTGAGCATCTTGACCATGTTGAAGAAATTTTGGGGACTTATGGTTTTGATGAGCAATTTGTTACAAATATAAAATCCCACGCGCGTGATTGGGGTAGTGAGCGGACACTACTACAAAAAACTTTATTGGCTGCTGATGAGATGACAGGATTTATTATTGCTTGTGCTTTGGTTAGACCCGACAAAAGTTTGGATAACCTTGAGGTCAAATCGGTAATAAAGAAGATGAAGGACAAGGCTTTTGCGCGGGCGGTTAACCGGGAGCTTCTTACTACTAGTGCTAAAGATATGGGGGTCGATATTAAAGAACATGTTGACTTCTTAACTAAAGCATTGGCTTTTGCTGTTAAGCAGCCGGAATATCAGCAATTGCCGCTCGTTGGTTAGACAGGCAACCCCATCTGAATCAAGTCTCACTTTATGTCGACGATATTTGAAACATATATTTATCGATCAGCAGAAAACCTCTTTGCAACGTCAATATGCAAAGAGGTTTATTTTTGGCGTAAATATTGTTTAACGTGCATACAGATTAGGAAAGACGGCTGTGAGGAGAGGTAACATGGGCAAATTTATTAACAAGCTAACCGTTAATCTGCATGAAATTTGTGCACGTGACAAAGTTCACCAGCACTTATTCGATTTACTACGTAAACAAGAGGGACTTAAGATAAGACCAATCATCATATTATGTATTGGCTCTGACCGATATACAGGTGACTCTCTTGGTCCTTTAATTGGTTCAGATTTAAAAGAAAATACTGAGTTTACTGTTTATGGCTGTTTGGATTATCCTGTTCATGCTGGTAACCTTGTCGAAACAATTAGTGTCATAAAACATCGGCACCATCATCCGATTATCATTGCAATTGATGCATGCCTAGGAAAAACGAGTGAAATTGGTAATATTGAGGTATGGGAGGGAGGGCTGCAGGCGGGTATTGCAGTAGGAAATCGTCTCCCCTGTGTGGGTGATATTTCAGTCATTGGTGTAGTTAATTCCGGTGGGCACCTTGGATATTTAGATCTGCAGAGTACGCCGTTGTCAATTGTGGTGAAACTAAGCAAAGTGATCAGTTTCGCCCTGCGGGATGCTGTGCCTGCTTTGGCAGTTGAGTCGGAAAAGCAGGTTTTATCTTGTTAGTCTAGTTATTTCGGAACAGCTTATCCCACATAACATAAAGGATGATTAGCAAGGCAGAAAATAGGATTCCTAAATCACCTAAGTATATATTCACGCATGTCACACTCCATGATTAAAATTTATCCATGACTGAGCCGCTCTTCTTCTATAAGTGGGAGTTATGCCCTAAAGGGCCAGGCGAGCGGCTAAGTCCATAGGGCTGTCTTTAACATTATTACCCACATTAAAACCGAAGATTTATAGTCACAATCAGCCTGACTCTTCCATAGAATGAAACGACAGATTCAGTGGGGGGTGGCTTAGTGACCTTTTTTGCAGCGTTAGCGGCTTCTATAATTAAGGGAATTGCGCTCCTGGTTTCGTACGTGACGAATAACACGTTTCCATTACCGCTCACCGAGAAAGAAGAGCAAACATACCTTGATCGTTTAAAAAACGGCGACGAAAAGGCAAAACATGTGCTCATTGAGCGAAATTTACGATTGGTCGCTCATATTGTAAAGAAATTCGATAATACTGGTGAAGATGTTGACGACCTTATATCAATCGGAACCATTGGCCTAATTAAGGCAATTAATACGTTTGATATGACTAAAAAAATCCGCCTTGCTACATATGCTGCCCGCTGTATTGAAAACGAAATATTAATGCACTTAAGAAGTACGCGGCGGACTCGGGCTGAAGTAAGTCTTTATGATCCTATTGGTGTTGATAAAGAGGGGAACGAATTACCTTCATCGCTTTATCCGTAAACTTCGCCTATCGGTAAAGTGAAGGCGCTTTACTTAGGCAGTCTAGGATAAAGCACTAGAGTGAAATCAGCGCCTTTTTGGTGCTTTTCTTTACGATATGTAGCATAATCCAAAACTGATTTAAGCATAATGTTTTTAGCTGCTGGGTCCGACTTCTCTTTATAGACATCAAGAAGCTTTTTTGTTTTAGGGATAATATCCTTGTGGGCTGTTTTCCGCTGTAATTCATCTCGTAAGAAGCCCTCGGCTTCAATAATGGCTGTAGTAGCCTGCAGGATTCGCGTTGTTAGCTTTTTAAACCTGTCTAAGTAGGTTTCCCTATCGTAGATCCCTTTTTCCAGCAAATCATACAATGTATCTTTCTGTTGTGTTAGTTCCTTCAGATCTTTATTAAGATTTTGGAGGATTTTTTCTTTTCTATTTAGGTTATGATTCGGTGCAAGAGGGAGTTGATAATACTCCCATTGGGCCCGGTATTCACTAAGCCATGAAGCAAGGCCATCAATTAATTCTTTTTCGACATACTCAAACCGGCAACTTTTATTAGCACAATGTTTATTATAACATATTAAATGAGGATATTGCTGATGCGAGTACGGTCTGTAAATCATTGAGCTGCCGCAAAAATCACATTTAATTAGTCCAGCCAGTGGATTAGTTAGCCCATTAATCAATTGGTAAGGTGGATGATACTTCTTTTTGAGCATGTCTTGGATCTCAGCAAATTCGTATTCAGAGACATAGGCATCGTGAGTGCCGTGTATCCATATTTGTTCATCCTGGGGGCGAGTCCGTACTTCCTTAATTTGTCCAGGTTTTTTTGATTTCCTTTCCTCCTTCTTTTTCCAGACAGTTATGCCGGCATAAACGGGGTTTTTTAAGATGGTGAGAACAGAAGAGGGCGGCCATTTTTTACCGGTGTATGAGAGAAAACCTAGCCGGTTAAGTTCCTGGGATATCTTTGCGGTACCAAGGCCGCATCGGTAAAGATTCCATATTAGTGCAGTCGGCTCAATTTGGTTGGGATTTTTGATTAAATATCTCTTTCGATCTTTTTTCTCAATAAGATAGCCGTAAGGGGGAAGTGTGCCTAGGTAGTTACCCTCTTCAACAGAACGCAGCCGGCCGCCTTGGAGACGGCGCGTAATAATTTTAAGTTCCTTGCGTGCGATAAATGCTTCAAACTCGGTATATTCTTCGTCAAATTCATTGTTCAAGTCATAAACCTTGCGGGGGGTAACAATCTTTGTGTTGGCATTTTTGAATGTTTCTATGATAAGTCCCTGATCCTGCATGCCGCCACGGCCAAGCCTGTCAATATCCATACAGAAAACAGAAGACCATTTGCCGTTTTCCACTTCTTTAAGAAGTTCCAGCATTTCAGGCCGGTGAATCAGACTTTCACCTGAGACAATTTCTTCAAAAACTTTTATTATATTTACGCCATATTCTTTAGCAAGGTGAAAGAGTGCTTTCTTATGTTTTGCCAGTGTTTCTCCTTCGCCGTGCATTTCCGCTTCCTGGTCTTCGCGTGACTTACGAAGATAAAAACAGGCGGGTTCAAAATTTATGTAACTGTGTCTATTCAGCATGGAGAACCTCCAGATCAACGTGCTAGTGGAATCGTTATATTGTATTAGAATATAGGTTTAATTTAGAACAATGCAATTTTAGGGCAGTCCGCTTTTTAAATCCGCATATACATTGTTCTAGAGGTGATGATATGGATCGGTCATATGATGCTACATATTACTCTAAGATAGGTAAAGCGGTTGTTCATGTAGTCGCTCCTTCGCCAATGAGTAGCGATGAGTTTGAGAAACGGCTGCGGGAATTTCACCACACAGCATGGGTAGTCTGGAACTCACTTTCAGTAGAAGAACGGCTAAAGCTGAACAACGAACACGGCGTTAGGTAAGTTGTAGGTATTATATTGTTGGGGAATGGTCTGAAAGACAGTAAAAGTGCCGGATAACTATTAGTCACCCGGCTGGGATAGCTGCTATTAAAACCAACGGCGTCGACGGAAAAGGAAGAAAAACGGAAAGAAAGGTGGGAAGAACCTAAAACGTGGGAAAGACCTAAATCTCCGTCGCCATGATCCACCGAATCCATCAGGATCGCCATCGGGATCACCACCGGGATCACCACCGGGATTATCATCGCTCATTGATCCAAGGTTTGAGGGTGCCCCACACATTGGACATTCGTCCTGCTCGTCGTCATATTCGCAACCGCAGTAAGCACATAATCTACATATTTTGTACTCACAGTCGCAGTCTTCGTAGACTCTATACTTCATGGAATAGGTTCCAATACATTTTCTCCCAGATGCAGGCGTGCTTTCGTATGAAGGCATACATTCGTGCATTGGCATACATTCATAGTCTTTTCTTGGTTTACAGCGATCCATTATCATACCTCCAGTAGTTTTTTTGTGGTTACAGTGTATTTTATGCAAGCTTATGGAGAGATGTTAAGTTAATTTTAAGGCAGTGATACAAATAGAATATTAAGCCAGGCGGAAATTAATTAACACGCAGCTCTTAAATTCTTAGTAACCAAATATAAGCACTCATCATACGATACACAAGGATATCTAAACTACATATATTACAAAGGAGGAATTTGTATGGGTTTCGGTGGTTTTGGTGGTAATCATAATGGTGGTAGTTGTGGGATTATAATTATTATCATTATATTGTTACTGTTTTTCTGCTTTAACGACGACTGCTCTTCAAGCTGTTAGTAAAATACATTCGTTCTTCCATTCCAATAGTCTACCGCAACTTGTCTATTGATAAGGCTCCGCGCAAGCGGAGCCTTTTTATCCGATGACCAAGCCGCTCTTCTTCTACAAGAGGGAGTAATACCCCTACGGGCAAAGGCGAGCGGCTAAGTCCCTGGATACCGTTCGACTAAGATTCAGGTTGAGTTAAAACTCCATCTGAATTAAGTCTCATTTTATTACAGATAACCTGATGAAGGGAATGAAATAACGTTAATTGATGTTTTAGGAACAGCACCTGATGTAGTGGCCGATGTAGTTGAAACTCGGTGCGAATGTGAACGACTGACTAAACAGATTAACCGTCTTAGTCATCGGGAAAAATGGGTTTTGGAGATGCGGTTTGGGATGCCAGACGGAAGTCGGAAAACCCAGCGGGATATAGCACAGATATTGGGAATATCAAGATCATATGTTTCGCGAATAGAGAAGCGAGCAATCCAAAAAGCAAAATCTTACATGTTAGGTGATTAAAGCTATCAATCTTTTTTGTCTTCAAGAATAGGAAAAGCGTTATGGTCATCAAAAAAAATAGGCCAGCTGTGCTGGCCTTATGGGAGAGGAGAAAATTTAGGCTCAATACTAACGAACCTATGTCTAGTATTACCCGATAGAAGGATTCTATTCGTAAGGAATTAGGTCATAGAGATCATTCTTCGTTATTCTGAATGGTTTTGTCAGTATCTCGAGTTGGTGCTGTTCCAGTTTTCGCAGCTTTTTCAGCTTTGGATTTTTGCTTAGCGTGGAACTGATCAAGTGTTTTACCACCCATAATATCACCCCTTTAATTATTGTGCACGGGTCCTGTAGAATAAATTCGATAATGAGCCTCCAGATAGAAAAACAGGCGAGAATAGTTTGTGGAACGGTTAATAGTAGAAGTTATTTTTTACGGTATGAACGAAGGTAGGAGGTAATGACGCTAACCAGACAACAGAAAGAGATGGCTACCAGTAATTCTGCCATACGACACGCTCCTGTTAACATAGGAATTGGTCTGTTGTATTATATTGCAATTCCTTAAGTAAAGGTGACATATAAAGTCTAAAATGTTAATAATTCTAGTGTTGCATGCAATAAGATGTTAGATGATGTAGAAAAGCGCAAAATGTTAAAGGGTAGGCCGCCTTTATGGCGGTTTATTTTTTCTGTTTAAAGGTTTTTCTAATCTTTCTGTCGAAGCAACTAGAAAAAATTAGAAAATCGGGAAGGCGTGACTGATGTGGCAAATGCTTCACTGTTGGATTGTTTTGCTGGTGTAGCGAAGTATATACCGCAGCTCATTAGCGGAAAGGTTGGAATGGTTGTTTGTGATTGCGATCGTTGGATTGTTTCAAACTGTATTCCAGAGCTTGTGCAACAAGTAGTTGCCGGAGAGCCTGTAAAGAATGGTTCGGCGGCGCATAAAGCCATGCAAATGCGGCAAAAAGTTTTTGTTGAAGTACCGAGTGATGTTTATGGCATTCCCTATATTGCTATTAGTATGCCCATAATAGAAAATGGAGAGGTTGTAGGCGCTGTAGCAATTCATGAGTCTACAGAGCGAAAGGAAACTTTACTTGATTCGGCTCGGCAGCTATCTAATTCGGCGTCTGACATGTCGGCATCGATTCAATCAGTTTTAGCGCAGGCAGAGGAAATGGCTGCTAGTGGCAAAATGCTAAAGGATTTATCTATTCAGGCGAACAAACAAGTTGGTGAGACTGACACTGTAGTACAGTTTATTAAAAACGTCGCTAGTGAAACTAATTTGTTAGGCTTAAATGCTGCTATCGAAGCTGCTCGAGTGGGTGAATTGGGACGAGGTTTTGGAGTTGTAGCTGATGAAGTACGCAAGTTAGCTGTTAATAGTGCCAGTTCGGCGACACAAATTACTAATACATTAAGCGGGATCACCAAGAGTATCCAGCATATTACGAATGAGATCAGCCAAATTGACCAGGTAACCTCTCATCAGGCAGATACGATTCAGAAACTAACTGCTCATAGTCAACAATTAATCGCGATGTCGGAGCACTTAACCATAATGGCTGAAAATCTTAACAAAGATAATTAGACTATAAATCCCGCCGCAATGCGGCGGGATTTATATATGATACAACTTATTTCATATCTACGGTCTCAAGACGAGGATTAGGAAGATACTGGCGGCCAAATTTTGAGCAGGGTTTGTTATCAACCATCACGACATCAGCTGTAAAATTAATATTGCTGTTAAACAAACTTGCACCGACAGCATATGTATCAACAGGGACATGGGCTTTTTCAAAATGGACAATACGCTCGACGTTAAATCCACCTGAAACCATAATTTTCACATGATTAAAGCCTTCTGCATCAAGTGCTGCACGAACATTGTGAACTAATTGAGGACAAACCCCGGTCGGTTTGATTCTTCCCATAAGGGGAAGGACAGAAGCGTCGACAACAGTGTCAGAGGTATCCAGACGAACTGCCCATAATTTATCTTTGAACTCCCGGGCAATTTGCAAGCTAGTCTTCACACAATCATTATCAAAATCGACCAAAGCCACTCGATTTATAGACTTGTCCACATATTTGTCGAAGGCTTTAGTAGCTCTCAAGGAATCGCCATTATATGCAGCGATTAGGGCATGTGGAATCGTGCCAAGAGCTTTTTCTCCAAAAGAAACTCCATTAGCGGGTGTTGAAACACCAGCGACCCCGCCGATATGAGCGGCATATCCGTCGGCTTGCTGCACTGAATAGTGATCAAAGCGGGATGGGAAAAATAGAACTGGTTTTCCGGACGCCGCTTTTACAATTTTCCGGACATTAGTAGCAATTTTGGTTTGCCGAGCTATAACACCAAGATAAACTGTTTCAAGATGAGAAAAGTCAGCTAAGTCGCCTTCAATAGTGAGTACGGTTTCCCATGGACGGATTTCATCGCCGTCATGAAGAGCTTTTACAACCAGATTTTCAGGATTATCGGCGCATTTTTTGATGATGGCAATTGCCTCGTCGATGCCGCATAATAATGCGTGCTGACGCTGGAAAATCTGCATCATTACACGAGGGTGATAGTTATCCTGTTTTAAAATTTCTCGTGTGTGTAGAAAATAAATATCACTGAAAAGTCCGTTTTTTATTTCTCTTACAGGGATGTTGAATATATCCGGGGATAGACGTGATTTCATTTGGGACCTCCTAATAAATCCAATCATTTTCTATTATTTGATTGATTGATTTTCATTCTGTATATTACTTATGATACAATAAAACCATATTTTGCCGCAATAGGGGGAAATGATATATGAACGCTCGATTCATAGAAATAACAACCCAGAAACAAGCTCGTGAGGAACTTGCAAAGATAAATTGTGATGAAGTTGGTATTAATATAATGGCTTCAAAAGCCATATTTAAAACATTAAAAGTTGAAAACATCTCTACCAAAGCAGCAAATTTACTAAAGCAAACTTTTTTGGCTAAAGGCGGCGAAGTCGCAGTAGCAAGGGGAACGGCTGATCTTAGTATTGAATTTACCGATGTGCTGATATGCGCAACGCTCAAACAATATAAATTAGCTTTGGCGCAATTAACGATGCAGCCATGGGGATTACCCAAACTAGCTGCCGCACTAAGTAGCGCATTGAAAGCGGTTGAAAACTTTCCAGAGCGTCATTATCGGTGGCCGACAAAAGCTTTATCCGTAACACAAAACAAAACGCTTGTTATGGGGATATTAAATGTTACCCCTGATTCCTTTTCAGATGGCGGTCGGTACAACCGACTTGATTATGCTCTCGAAAAAGCAGAAGCTATGGTTAAAGCTGGGGCTGATATTATTGATCTTGGCGCTGAATCGACAAGGCCGGGGTTTGCGCAAGTGTCAGCAACAGAAGAGATAGAGCGATTATTACCTATATTGAAAGAGCTTGTTAAGAATTGCCCAGTACCAATCTCCATC
>JAQWAQ010000154.1 GCA_028707635.1 Negativicutes bacterium | reverse complement strand
GCCAGCGTACTCTCCCAAAGCGCCAACCGAAGAGTTGATGAGGTATCAGTTGGATTCAGGATTGACATCAGACGTTCTAGCACCATATCGTGACCAAATAACCCAACGACAGGCAATAGTAAGAATGACCAAAAAATTTTTCGATTATATAAAGCACCAAAGGCAACGATAACTGCCAATGCACTCAACCAAGCCCCCCGTGAGTAAGTGAGCACCAGACATAGCCCGAAAATCGTTACAAGACCGAAAAACATGATCCGTCCGTTCACGGAAGTCGCTTTACAGCCAAATCCAGCCGCGAGTGCCATCATCGTAACAAGAAATCCTCCAAGGAGATTAGGGTTCTCCAGCGTAGAAAAAACCCGGAATTTAAGGTCAGGAAATTGTTCATAATCAACCCATTCTGCACTCATGGCAGTACTAAACGCATACTGATAAAACCCATAAAGCGCGACGACAAGCGCCGAACCCAAAAGAACCAAACTTATCTTTCTGATTTGATCAGTCGAGTGAATATGATTGACGACTAAATAATAGAGAAGTATATAGCGTCCCATGAGCTGATAATAGTTATAAAAACTAAAACTTCGGTCTGGTGACCCCCAAACAGAGGCGGCCGAAAAAAGCACAAAGAGCAGAATGAGTTCATCAAATGGTGTTCGCCGCAGTTGAAAATTACGCTTTAGGACCATCCTAGCCACCCACGCTGCTAACGCTGTCAGAAAAAAGGCGTCAGCTGTAATAAGTGACAACGGCAAAAAAAAGGCCACCGCAAAAATGCAGTGCTCGGTAATAAACTCCAAAAAATATTGCAATTTTATCAATTTATATGATATTTTCACACATTTCACCTATTCATATATTCTAAGCACATTATACTCAACAGTCACACATTTGTCCACTCACAATTATTTCTCTGGCAAAACCTACGAGGTAGAGTGAGCCCGCGACACAGATAATCCCGTCATGACCGGCCAATTCTTTCGCCTTTTGCAGCCCCACGCCAACACTTTCCGCCGTGACTACGTAACGAGCTTGTATTTCCCGGGCAATCTCATCAGGTTCACCTGCGCGGTCGGAAATTGGAGCGGCGACAACAACGCTGTCATCAGACTTGATTAATTGCTTAACAATACTGCGAATATCCTTATCTTTAAGTATGCCAAGCAAAAAAACAATCTCTTTATCAATAAAAAGACGATCAAGATTTTCGCGGAGCCGCTTGGCACCAGCCGGATTATGAGCGCCATCAATGATGATCAGAGGGTCACCAGAAATAATTTCAAACCGTCCCGGCCATTTGGCGTGATTCAAACCACGCTTAATACTATCCCAACTAACATGTTGATCAGTTTCGCCAATTAGGAGTGCTGCCATTACCGCTAAGCCACAATTCTCTGCCTGGTGACTGCCGATAAGATTCATTTTAAGCTGGACAGGCTGCTTATCTCGCACAAAATCTACTGTCTGCTTCCAGCCATCTAAACCCACTAACAAACTGTTAAATTCACGGCCAAGAAGATAAACCTGTGCGTTATTTTGTTGAGCAACTTCATTGATCACACCAAGCGCCTCATCCTGCGCTGCAGTGACAACTGGAACCTTATCTTTGATAATTCCTGCCTTATGGCGGGCAATCTCGGCAAGGGTATTGCCACAGCGGTCTGTATGTTCGAGCGCCACATTGGTAATCACCGTTATGGTTGGCTCAATCACATTCGTTGAGTCTAATAGACCTCCTAGCCCGACTTCAATCACAGCGTACTCTACGCCCGCCGCGGCAAAATAGTAAAATGCCGCGGCTGTGAGTACTTCAAATTCTGTAGGATGCTCCCATCCCTGTTCTGTCATTTGTGTTACGAACTTTGCTGTATATTGAATGGCTTCAGCAAACTCCTTTTTCCCTACTTGGCTACCATCAATAATCATGCGTTCTGTATAATCACTAAGATGCGGCGAAGTATACATGCCAGTCCTAATCCCAGAGGCCTGCAGAATCGCAGCGAGCATTGCCGTAGTCGATCCCTTGCCGTTGGTACCAGTAACATGGATGGACTTAAATCGTCGCTCGGGATTATGCATAAGCTGAAGCAGCTTCTGAATTCGGGTAAGCCCTAAATTTATCCCAAATTTTCCTAGGTTTGATAAATATTCCAGAGACTCATCATAAGTCATATTTATACCTCTTATAGCTTTGCCAAATAGGTCAACCGTTCATTAATAGCAGTACACTTTTCGCGGTATTCCTGTTCTTTAGCTCTTTCTTTTTCAATGACTTCTGCCGGTGCTTTAGCAACAAAGCCTTGATTGGCAAGCTTACCGGCGATACGATCAAGGTCTTTTTCGATTTTTTCCAGTTCCTTGCTTAAACGAGCTGTTTCTTTTTCAATGTCAATCAAACCTTTTAACGGCAGGTAGATCTCAACACCGTTCACAACAGCCGTCATGGCATTTTCCGGTTTCTCTTCACCAAGGGGCGTCAGTATGACGGGTTCAGCGGCTGCCAATTTTTTTAAATAACTTTGATTCGCCATAAAGTTTGCTTGTAAATCATTAGCAATCTGCAAGATGACCTCACTCTTACGTCCGGGCGGTACATTCACTTCAGCCCGTATATTACGAATGGCCTTAATTGTATCCATAATGATACCCATATCTCGATCGGCCTGTTCTGAAATTAAATCAGATTGGTTTTTAGGCCAACGCGCAACAATAATACTTAGCCCTTCATGAGGCAGATACTGCCAAATATGCTCAGTAATGAACGGCATAAACGGGTGCAGGAGTTTTAAGGTATTGCTAAGTACATACCAAAGCACATATTGTGCTGTACTTCGGCTAGCCAAATCTTCTTTATCATAAAGACGGGGCTTAGCCAATTCAATATACCAGTCACAATATTCGTTCCAAATAAATTCATATAAGAGCCGGGCCGCTTCGCCCACTTCAAACCGGTCAAGATTACGAGTTACTTCAGTTACTGTCTGAGCATAACGGCTCATAATCCATCGATCAGCTAAAGTAAATTCGCTTTCAGCCGGCTTAACTGAAGCATCAAAATCTTCCAGATTCATCATAACAAAGCGCGATGCATTCCAAAGCTTATTGGCAAAGTTGCGGCTTGATTCAACCCGTTCCCAATAAAAGCGCATATCATTGCCTGGCGTATTCCCTGTGACAAGTGTAAACCGTAGTGTATCAGCACCATACTTCTCAATCACTTCTAAAGGATCAATCCCATTACCTAATGACTTACTCATTTTCCGGCCTTGCGGATCGCGAACCAAACCATGAATAAAGACATGTTTAAACGGAATTTCCTGTTTAAACTCCAAGCCCATCATAATCATTCTAGCGATCCCAAAGAAAATGATATCATAACCAGTCACCAAAACACTGGTAGGATAAAACTGTTTCAATTCAGCCGTTTGTTCAGGCCACCCCATCGTTGAAAATGGCCATAACGCCGAACTAAACCAAGTATCAAGCACATCAGGATCCTGTTCCAGTCTGCCACCACATTTAGGACACACTAAAACATCTTCTCGAGAAACAATGGTCTCACCGCACTCACAGTACCAGGCGGGAATACGATGCCCCCACCAGATTTGGCGAGAAATACACCAGTCGCGAATTCCATTAAGCCAGTTGATATAAATCTTAGTAAAACGTTCCGGTACGAATTGTATATTCCCGGATTCTACTGCTTCAATAGCTGGCTTAGCTAATG
>JAQWAQ010000066.1 GCA_028707635.1 Negativicutes bacterium | reverse complement strand
GTAAAAGAAACCCAAATTCCGGAAAAGTTTCGTAAGGCTCATGTGTTGAATAAGCCCGAGTGCCGTGAGTGCTGGGCACGGTTTTATTGCAGCGGCGGCTGTCATGCCAATGCCGATCTATTCAGTGGTTCAATTGAGAAGCCCTATAAGATCGGTTGTGAGCTTCAGAAGAAGCGGCTTGAGTGTGCGTTGATGATTCAAGCGAAATTAGCCCTTAGTCAGCAGGAGAATTAAGGATAGCCGTGGAAATAATAAGTACCCTTGAAATAGGAGAACATTATGAAACGTCTGAAAATTAATATTGCCGGTATTGTACAAGGGGTGGGTTTCCGCCCCTTTATTTATAATTTAGCGCATCGCTTTGCATTGGGTGGTTATATTCTCAATAATGCGGCAGGTGTCGAGATTGAAGTGGAAGGGCAGGCCGATAAGCTGGATGCCTTTATTCAGGCCATCACGCGTGAAGCACCGCCGCTTGCAGTACTGGCCGAAGTAAGCATAGCGTCGCTAGCTGTCTGTGGTGACAGGGAGTTTGTTATTAAAAACAGTACTGGGGCTATTGTAAAAACCGCGCTGGTATCACCTGATGTTGCAACTTGTGGAGACTGTCAGCGGGAAATGGCGGATTATACCGACCGCCGCTATCACTACCCGTTTATAAATTGTACAAATTGCGGACCACGCTACAGCATTATTCAGGAAGTTCCCTATGACCGACCCGCTACGACCATGGCTGATTTTATGATGTGCTCTGACTGTCGGGTCGAGTATAACGATCCGAATAACAGGCGGTTTCATGCTCAGCCGAATGCTTGTCACGACTGTGGCCCGGTTTATCAGTTATTTGATCATACTGGCAGGCCGTTCCCTGATGATACTGAACAGTTTACTATGACCAAACAGTTAGTGGCTGATGGCGCTATTATTGCCATCAAAGGGATTGGCGGCTATCATCTGGCTTGTGATGCCAGAAATGAGCAAGCTGTCAAACAGCTCCGTTCCCGCAAGATCAGAGAAGATAAGCCTTTTGCCGTAATGGGCGGCAGCTTAGCAGCCGTTCGGCACTTGTGCTTTGTTTCGGAAGCCGAACAGGCCATGCTGAGCGGATCAATCCGCCCTATCGTTCTTTTGACGAAAAGACCGGAATATGACTTGGCGAGCCATGTCGCGCCTCGTAATCCCTGGCTGGGAGTCATGCTGCCCTATGCGCCAATACATTGGCTGCTGCTTGCCGCCGATGATGTGTGGGTGATGACAAGCGGCAATACCAGTGACGAACCGATTGCCTATGACGACCAGGATGCGCTGGAAAGACTCAAGGGTATTGCCGATTATTTTCTTGTCCATAATCGGCCCATCTACCAGCGGGTGGATGATTCGGTTGTGCGGGAAGTTCGTGGCCAGTCCTATCCGTTGCGGCGCAGCCGAGGCTTTGTTCCGGCGCCTATCTTGCTTTCTAGCGCTATTCCATCGATATTGGCGACTGGCGGTGAGCTTAAAAACACCTTCTGTCTAACCCGGGGCAAGCAAGCTTTTTTGAGTCCCCATGTTGGTGATTTGGAAAATGCGGCAACCTACAACTCTTATATTGATTTAATCCATCATTTTGAGAAGTTATTTGATATTCGCCCAGAAATGGTCGCGTATGATCTCCATCCCGAATATTTGGCCACAAAGTATGCGCAGACCCTTGCTTTGCCCAAGGTTGGAGTTCAGCATCATCATGCCCATATTGCGGCTGTGATGGCCGAACACGGTTTAGCGGAAAAGGTGATTGGCGTGGCCTTTGACGGGACGGGTTACGGTCCTGATGGAGCCTTATGGGGCGGCGAGTTTTTAGTGGCCGACTATGCCAATTATGTGCGGGCCGGGCATTTGCGGTATCTGCGTTTGCCAGGCGGGGCGAAAGCGATCCAAGAGCCATGGCGATTGGCATTATGGATGTTGTTCGAGCTTTATGGAAAAGACTTGGCTAATCTTGCGATTCCCTTTGTGCGTAATCTGCCGGCTTCGTGGGAATTAATCACAACCGCTGCTGCGCAGGGGCTAAATGCACCCTTGGCTTCAGGCGCTGGACGGCTGTTTGATGCCGTATCAGCCCTCCTTAATCTTTGTCAGTGCATCAATTACGAAGGACAGGCGGCTGTTGAGCTGGAGCTGTCGGCTGTTGGGCAAACCGCTCAGTTGCTGCCTTATGATCTATCGGATTCAAAGCCGCGGTGTCTTGATTTTAGGCCGACCTTTGCGGAGCTTGTCAACCAGCTGCAAAAGGGGGTTAATCCGGCCTTGCTGGCGGCCGCCTTCCATCGTACAATGGTCACAGCAACAGTCGATATGGTCAGGCATATCAGCCGCGATACCGGAATTACCAAAGTCGCGTTAAGCGGCGGTGTTTGGCAGAACAGCACTTTGCTGATACAAACGCTCAGTCTTCTCGAGAAAAGTGGTTTTACATATTACATTCACCGTCAAGTACCACCCAATGACGGCGGCCTGGCGCTAGGTCAAGCTGTTATTGCGGGGCATAGGTTTAGATAGTGAAAAAGGGAAGGTAGTAAGTGAGAGTTTGTGATTGAAAGGAGTTTTTACTGTGTGTTTAGCCGTACCTGGAAAAGTGATTACCAAGATTGATATGCTGGGCACTGTTGATATAAGCGGTGTTACGCGCCAAGTGAGTCTTATCTTGCTGCCAGAGGCTGAAATCGGTGATTATGTGCTTGTGCATGCTGGTTTTGCTATTCAAAAGATAGATGAGGAAGAGGCGCAGAAAACTCTGGAGCTATTTAAGGAGCTGGGTCTGTATGCAGAGCATAACGGTTAGTGAAGTAAAAAAGGCGGCTGATTTTTTTGTCAGCGAGATAAAAAATCTCAATGTCCGTCCTCTGCGGCTGATGGAGGTTTGCGGTACGCATACAGTAGCTATTTTTAAGGCAGGCATTCGTCAAATGCTGCCAGTTGAGATAGAACTTGTCAGCGGTCCGGGCTGTCCGGTCTGTGTTACCCCGAATGAGTATCTGGATACTGCTATCGCCTACAGCCGCCAGAGTGATGTAATCATTACCACCTTTGGCGACATGCTGCGTGTTCCTGGTACCGAAACGACGCTGCTGGACGCAAGAGCCCAGGGCGGCGATATCAGGATTGTTTATTCGCCGCTTGACAGCCTTGAAATTGCCAAGGCCAACCCAGCTAAAAAGGTGATTTTTCTGGCTGTTGGGTTTGAAACAACAGCGCCGACGGCTGCTGCCACCATTTTGACAGCCAAACAGCAGAACCTGAGTAATTTTTTTGTGCTGTCTGCTCATAAACTGGTTCCACCCGCCCTTGAGGCTCTGTTGGCAATGCCGCATGTCAAAGTGGACGGTTTTTTGCTGCCAGGCCATGTCAGTGCGATTATCGGTCTTGCTCCTTATGAAATTCTCGGGACACAGCATAACATTCCGACGGTTGTGGCCGGGTTTGAACCACTCGATATTTTGCGGTCGGTGTATATGTTAGTAAAACAGGTGATCGAAGGCCGGGCAGAGATCGAAAACCAGTATAGCCGGATTGTTCCCATCGATGGCAACAAGGCGGCGAGGCAGGTACTTGAGCAAGTTTATCAGCCTTGTGATGCGGTATGGCGTGGGTTGGGGAAAATTCCCGGATCAGGTCTTGAATTAAAGAGCGGCTATAACGAGTTTGATGCATTAGCTCATTTGCCTGTCAAGGTCGGTCATTCGCAAGAGCCTCGGGGCTGCCGCTGCGGCGAGGTGCTAAGCGGTATTGTTAAGCCGACAGCCTGTCCACTATTTGGAACAGCCTGTCAGCCAGAGCATCCGGTTGGGGCTTGCATGGTTTCGGTCGAGGGATCATGCGCGGCTTGGTATAAATACGGCGCAGGGAGATGGCAAATGTGAACGAAAAACAGATTCAGATGGCTCATGGCAGTGGCGGCAAGCTGAGCCGCGACCTTGTCGAGGAAATTATGTGGCCGGCTTTTGCCAATCCGATTTTGGGTGAAATGCATGATGGCGCTAAGCTTGATATTAATGGCGTAAAGTTGGCTTTTACAACTGATTCTTTTGTCGTTAAACCGCTGTTTTTCAGTGGTGGTGATATCGGTAAATTAGCAGTGTGCGGCACAGTTAATGACCTAGCTATGACTGGTGCAAAACCGCTGTATCTAAGTGTCGGGATGGTGATTGAGGAAGGTTTTGCTATTGACGACCTTAGGCGTATTGTTGGCTCAATGCAGGCGGCGGCTGGTGAAGCAGGTGTCCAAATTGTTACAGGTGATACAAAAGTAGTTGAAAAGGGCGCTGTAGACGGTATTTATATTAACACGGCCGGGATTGGTGCCATTATGACTGGAGTGGATATTTCAGCTAACAGGATAAGACCCGGGCAGGATGTTATTTTAAGCGGCTGTTTGGGTGACCATTCTTTGGCGGTGATGCGTGACCGGCATGGTCTTGTATTACCAGAAACAGTTGTAAGTGATTGTGCGCCGCTTAATCATCTCGTGGAAAATATTCTGACTGCAGTTCCGGAGGTTGCTCTCTTCCGCGATCCAACGCGCGGTGGTTTGGCGACTGCTCTCAATGAAATTGCGGCCGCGGCCAAGGTGGGAATTTTACTTGACGAGACAGCGATTCCGGTACGGGCGGCTGTTAAGGCAGCTTGTGATATTTTAGGCTATGACCCATTATATATGGCCAATGAAGGTAAGTTTGTGACTGTTGTCGATCAGCAGCATACCGCGAAAGTACTGGAAATTATGCATTCTCATCGTTATGGTCAAGAGGCTTGCGTGATTGGTACAGTCGTTCATAAGCCTGTTGGACAGGTTGGTCTGACCACTGCTATCGGCGGCGTTCGTCTGCTCGATATGTTGATTGGTGATCAGCTGCCAAGAATTTGCTAAGGTAGTCATATTTATTATAAATAGGCATATTGTTAAGTAGGACAAGAAGGAGGACTGCAGAATGGACTGTGGAATTAGAGCTGAATTACAGCAAAAATTAGTTATGACACCTCAATTGTGCCAGGCCATTGCCATTTTGCAGCTTTCCTCACTCGAATTGGCCTCAATGGTAGAACAGGAACTCTTAGAAAACCCAGCGCTTGAAATTGATGATGAGCAAGCGGCCGCTGAAGAGCAGCAGAATGGCGTTGAAGCACAGTTTGAAAATTATGCGCAGTGGGCTGAATACTTGAATAATGATACTAATACCGATCAATCGCAGCAGGATAGTGACTTTTCCCCTTATGAGAAACTGTCTGATAACGTCGTTTCTCTTGCCGACCATCTTGAACTGCAGCTTGATTTAATTGGACCGGATAAAACCCTTCATGTGATTGGGCTGTTTTTAATTGGCTGTATTGACGACAACGGCTATTTGCGAATCAGTGTGGATGAAGCGGCCAGGGTACTGGGCGAACCTGTAAATCAGGTTGAATTGGCGCTGAACATTATTCAAAGCTTTGAGCCTGAAGGGGTGGGGGCCCGCTCGCTGAGCGAATGCCTTTGCATTCAGTTAAAACAGCGAAATATCACCGACAGGCATGTTGAAGCCATTGTTAAGCATTATCTTGAAGAAGTGAGCAAAGGCCGCTATAAAGTGATTGCCGAAAAATTAGGTTGTACTCCGCATGATGTTCAACTTGCCGTTGATTTTATCCGAACGCTCAATCCCAGACCGGGTCAGGGATTTGGCCAAGAACAGTCAGGCTATATTCTGCCTGATATTACAGTGGAAAGGATCAACGGCCAGTATCATATTGTAATCAACGATACAATGGTGCCGCGGCTGAGAGTTAGTGCGCATTTGTCTCGATTGGGGCGGGAATGCGATCCTGAAACACGGCGGTTTGTCGAGGGACGAGTCAATGCTGCTATTTGGGTTGTGAAAAGTATTGAACAGCGGCGTCAAACGCTCTATAAAGTCATGGAAGCAATTATTAAGTTGCAGCGGGAGTTTTTTGATTACAGTCCCAAGTTTATTAAACCCTTAACAATGAAAAAAATTGCCGAGGTCGTTGGAATTCACGAGTCGACTGTCAGTCGGGCGACGGCCAATAAGTATGTGGCTACATCACATGGGGTTTTTAGTTTGCGGTCCTTCTTTTCTACAGGTGTAGCAGGAACCGATGGCGATGATGTGGCGGTAGCATCTGTTAAGCGAGAACTTCGTAAACTAATTGACGAGGAGAATGGTCAAGCACCTTATAGTGATCAGATTTTAACAGATTGCTTAAAACAAAAGGGTATGATTGTCTCGCGTCGAACTATAGCTAAATATCGTGAAGAAATGGGAATAGCGTCGTCTAGTAAACGGAGGCGTTATTAGCTTTAGCTATTAATTTGAAATGATTGCGGGTGGTGTTGCTATGCTTGATGTCCAATTAAAAGTGTTTAAAATAGTTGTAGATAAAGGCAGTTTTTCGTTAGCAGCCAATGAGCTGCATATGACACAATCATCAGTAAGTCAGCAAATTCAAAGTCTTGAGAACTATTATGATATAAAGCTCTTTGACCGTATGCACCGAAAAATTATGGTAACCCAAGCTGGGATGGCTCTTTACCCATACGCTGTTGAGCTTGAGCGGCTTTATCAAGAATCAAGTAAAGCCATTCAGGGCTTGAAAGCGGATATTGCCGGGAAACTGAGTATCGGCTGCAGTTTGACAATCGGCGAATATTTTATGCCGCGTATTCTTGTGGCATTTAGTCTGGCTCACCCCTTGGTTGAAGCATCAATGGATGTGTTCAACACCGAACAAATTACTGCTATGGCAGTTGATGGTCGGATTAGCTTAGGGTTTATTGAGGGTCATTATGAACCGTTAGATGCACTGATAGATACCAAGTTTGCAGGTGATGAGCTTGTCGTAATTGCTTCGCCACAGCATAAGCATTTGATGACGCGGATGTCATTGGTGGAATTAATGGGAGCACGCTGGGTGATGCGCGAGAAGGACTCAGGAACTCGCAAAATTTTTGAGGAGTTTGTTACGCAGCACGGTCTCGATCCGTCTCAATTGAAGGTTGTTTTGGAAATGGGCAGTACTCAGGCAGTTAAAGAGGCGGTAAAGTCTGGAATTGGAATTACGGCTATTTCCCGCTTAACAGTAGAAAATGAAATCCACAGCGGCGAACTTATTACCATTCCATTGCAGGAAGGGGATATTCCGCGTAAGTTCACAATGATATATCACAAGGAACGATTTCAAACCCATGCCGTGGAACGGTTTATGTCATATGTAATGGAGAATACCAAGAAATAGAGAGCAATCATAGAGCCGCTAAGCGGTTCTTTTTTTATTCGATGACCAAGCCGCTCTTCTGCTTCTACAAGAGGGAGTGAAGAGCGACTAAGTCCCTGAATACGGTTCAAGTCTCACTTTATATTACAAATACTGATGGGTAGCATCAATATTCGTAATTTTACAAAAACAACTGGTCGGTTTATGATTAATGTAGATAAATAGTTTAGTTTATGCAACTATTATCGATTTTATCTATAGGTTTTCCGATAATAGGTGCTTCAAAAAAATAAGATAGGAGGGGAGGATTATGTTTATTGTAACAGTAGATGCCGAGGCTTGTTCAGGTTGTGGTGAGTGTGTTAAAGCTTGTCCCGGGCAAATTCTTGCACTACAGGATTGTAAAGCACAGCTAGTGGGAGATGAATGCCTAGGCTGTCTAAGTTGCGAAACAGTCTGCCCGGCAACGGCGATTAAAGTAGAAGAATATTGAGGAAATATTTTCGGAGGTGAACAGTATGGACGAATTTAAGACTCCGCTTCTTGATGAATTGGAGAAGGGCGATTGGCCCAGCTTTGTATCCGAAATTAAAAAGGCCGCCAAGACAAGTCCAGGAGCAGCCGATTTATTAAGGCAGTTAGAGCTTTCCTATAAGGAAAAGGTTGGTCACTGGAAACATGGTGGTATTGTTGGGGTAAGAGGTTACGGCGGTGGTGTTGTTGGCCGCTATTCAGATGTACCGGAAGAATTTCCTCATGTAAGAGAATTCCATACCGCACGGGTCAATCAAGTTGCGGGTTTCTTTTATACCGCAGAAAAGCTGCGCCAATTGGCTGATGTTTGGGATAAGTACGGCAGTGGTCTATACAATATGCATGGTTCAACAGGTGACATCATTCTGCTTGGCACAACAACTGAAAATCTCCAGCCCTGTGTTGACGAACTGAGCGATATCGGGTTCGATCTTGGTGGATCGGGCGGAGCCATGAGAACATTAAGCTGCTGCGTTGGTAAAGCACGCTGCGAAAAAGCTTGTATCGACAGCACTGATATTATTCGTGATTTGACAATGCATTACCAAGATGTGATTCACCGTCCGCAGTGGCCGTATAAATTTAAAATCAAGGTCTCTGCCTGCCCGAATGACTGCGCAGCCGCTTCAGCGCGTTCTGACTTAGCTGTCATGGGTGTGTGGCGTGATGCTCTTCGCATTGATCAGGAGGCAGTCCGTGAATACATAGCTAAGGGGTTCAAGATCAACGAGCAGGTTGTGAATAAATGTCCGACTGAAGCGTTGAGCTGGGATGCCGAAAAACAAGAACTCAACGTTTGCACTGAAGAGTGTACGCGGTGTATGCACTGTATTAACGTTATGCCTAAGGCGATTAGTATCGGTAAGGAAACTGGTGCCACGCTGCTTATCGGTGGTAAAGTGCCTGTTGTAAAAGGTCCGATGATTGGGTGGGTATTGGTTCCTTTCATGAAGATGGAACCTCCTTATACTGAACTTAAAGACCTTGTTGATAAGATCACTGATTGGTGGGCCGATAATGCCAAAAACCGTGAGCGGGTAGGCGAACTCATTGAGCGCGTGGGCTTGGCAAACTTCCTGGAAGTTATAGGACTTAAGCCAGTTCCGCAGATGGTTAAGGCTCCGCGTCATAATCCGTACATATTCTGGAACCCAGAGGAGGTTGAAAAACGTGGCTAGAACCGATTTTGGACCACCCGATTTTCGGGAAATGCTCCCCCCTGTCATTAAAGAAAATTATGGCCAGTGGAAGTATCATACTGTTCCGCGCCCAGGCGTTTTAAAGCATGTTAGTTATAGCGGTGCTGTATTGCATTCGGTTCGTGTGGCCTCACCCCGGCTTGTCAGCAGCGACTTTATTCGCGATATCTCTGATATTGCCGAAAAGTACTGTGATGGCTTTCTGCGGTTTACGACCCGGAATAATGTGGAGTTCCTAGTTTCAGATGAGGCGAAACTTCAACCGCTCATCGATGAACTTGATGCCAAAGACTACTTAATTGGCGGAGTTGGTCTGTCAATCAGTAATATCGTTCACACGCAAGGTTGGATTCACTGTAAGAGCGCAGTAACAGACGCCTCTGGTATTTCGAAGAATATCATGGAGGACCTAAAGGACTACTTTACCGGAAAAATCAAAGTTCCGTCCCGGCTGCGGATCGCCGTTGCCTGCTGTGTTAACATGTGCGGTGCCTGCCACTGTTCCGACATTAGTATCGTGGGTATCCATCGGACGATTCCCCGTGTCAATGACGAACTTGCCAGCAAAATCTGTGAAATTCCTACAACGATTGCGGCCTGCCCGACAGGCGCCATTCGTCCTAATCCAAAAGCTAAAAGCGTTACAATTAATTCTGAAAAATGCATGATGTGCGGCAACTGTACAGCCGTTTGCCCGGCCATTAAAATTATGGATCCGGTGAATGACGGTGTTTCCATTTGGGTCGGCGGTAAACTATCTAATTCTCGTAAAGCGCCGATGTTCTCTAAATTGGCTATCCCGTTTATCCCGAACAATCCGCCTTATTGGCCTGAAGTCACTGATGCTGTCAGACATTTAGTGGAAGTCTGGGCCAGTCACGCCAGAGAAGGCGAGCGGATGGGTGAATGGATTGAGCGAATTGGTTGGGAGCGGTTCTTTAAACTAACTGATCTGCCGTTCACAAATAAGCATATTGATGATTTTACTCATGCCACAACGACATTCAGATCAAGTACACAGTTTAAATTTTAGCCTTATCCGATGACTAATCCGCTCTAAGACTCCCGCTTCTACAAGCGGAAGTAAGGGCGGCTAAGTCCCTGGACACGGTTCGACTAGGATTCAGATGGAGTTAAAACCCCATCTGAATCAAGTCTCACTTTATAGTGCAGTAGAGAAATGAAGGGGTCTGGAGTGACCGTTTTACTAGGCGGTCACTCTAGATAAAATTGCTTAACACAAGGCGGGAGGCTTGCTTATGTTATATTTTGTCGGCCAGATATTCCCGTATATCGCAGCAGCTGTCTTTCTTGTAGGAATGATTTGGCGAGTTTGGACATGGCTTAATGTTCCGGTTCCCTTTGGATTAACATTATCTCCGGCCCCAAGAACACTGACCGGGAAGGCTGCAGCATTTGGCAGGGAACTCGCTTTGTTTAGGAGCCTGTGGTCTGGGGATAGAGGATTGTGGCTGGCAGCGTGGCTGATGCATGTCTCGCTGTTTATGGTGATTGGGGGACATATTGTCGGAATATCCACTCTCGGCAATGAATTTACAGCAATCGGTTTAACATCAGAGCAAAGCCAAAGGGTTTCTGGCATTATGGCAGTGGCTTCAGGATTGTTACTGTTCTTTACGCTGACGGTGCTACTGTATCGCCGAACAGCAATTCCAGAGGTTAAGCGGCTGAGTGACCCGGCTGATTATTTTGATCTAATGCTAATTTTAGCGGTAGTAGTCAGCGGATTGCATATGCGGTTAACATCGATTGAGGTTGATATTGCAGCCGTTCGTGCATATATGGGTGGCATCCTTTCTTTTCAGCCTGTACCCATCCCGAACGAGTGGATTTTTATTAGCCATTTCTTTCTGGTTAATCTTCTGCTCCTTTATTTCCCGTTTTCGAAACTTGTTCATTTGGCGGGATCGATGGTCAATCAGGCAATGCTGATCGCATCACCGCCTGTATATCCTTCATCAATGAAGGTTGATTCCAGCCGCGTTCAGTCGAATGTGCAGATATGGAGAGGGGGAAGCCAGCAGTGAAACCTCCTATGCACGTAGCGAAAGAGAATGAAGTTGCATCAATTGGTTTGCCCCGTGTGCCAAAGCAGGATGAGCAAACCGCAGTCTTAAAAAAATTGGATGATTTACGATCTTCCATGCGGTCGCTGATGGTGATGCTTGAAAATTGCACGAAATGTGGCAATTGTGCCAAACAGTGTCACAGCTATCTGGGAACTGAAGACTATCATAACTTTCCGGCGGCCAGGGCGGATTTGATGCGAAGGATTTACAAGCGTTATTTTACCTGGACAGGACGGACTTTTGGGCGTTTTTTTGGGGCTGATGATTTCGATGCCGATACTTTATCTAAGTGGCTGACTTATTTTTATCAGTGTAATGAATGCCGCCGCTGCGCTAAGTTTTGTCCATTCGGGATTGATACTGCCGAAGTTACGATTGCCGCCCGGCATATATTATCAGAAATTGGCATCATGCCTAAGTTTATGCAGGGCATCGCTGTCAACATGAATAAGACTGGCAATAATATGGGGATTCCGCAACCGGCGATCGTGGATTGTGCCGAGTTTATGGAAGATGAGATGCGTGAGGAAACCGGGCTTGATATTAAAATCCCGATCGATAAGCCTAATTCAGATATTCTTTACATTCCGTCTTCTGCAGACTTTTTTACCAATGTAGACACAATGATTGGCGCTGCTAAACTTTTTCATTACCTTGGGGTTAATTGGACGATCCCATCAACTGTTCTGGAGGCTGCGAACTTTGGACTGTTGTTTAATCTAAACGTTATGCGGGAGCATAATCAGCGATTAAAGGCAGCGGCGACAGCGGTGGGGGCCAAATTAGTAATTCAGGGTGAATGCGGACATGGTTGGCGGGCTGCTAAAGCGTATACTGATGGCTGTAGTGCTCCGGTTTCATTTGAGATCGTCCACATTCTTGATTACTGTGACCAGCATCTCGGTAAGTTGCCGTTAAAGAAATTGCCGTTGCGGGCAACTTTGCACGATCCATGCAATTATGCTCGGGCCGGTGAGATTGTTGAGCAACCGCGCCGTATTATGCGAGCATGTGTAGAGAATTTTGTGGAAATGACTCCAAACCGCGACGAAAATTTCTGTTGTGGCGGCGGGTCGGGAATTCTCATGGATGAAATGATGGAAATTCGTATGAAACTAGGCAAAAAGAAAGCCGAACAGGTGATAGCCTTGGGTAAGTTGGATTATCTTGCAATGCCTTGTTCCATTTGTAAAGCGCAGATTCCGGTTGTGATGAAATACTACGGAGTAGATGACCTGATGATGGGCGGCGTAATGGATCTTGTTGGTAAAGCAATGATTTTAGGTGAAGCATAGAAAATTAAAAGGAGGTATTGAGTATGAGTATGGTGGAAATTAATGGCCAACAGATTGAAATTGATGAAGATGGCTTTATTGTTGATCCGGCAGTGTGGAATGAAGGTTTGGTTTCCTATTTTGCAAAACAGGAAGAGGTTCCTGAACTTACTGAAGATCATTGGAAAGTAATTAATTATCTAAGACAGTATTTCAAACAGTTTGGTATAGCACCAATGATCCGGAAGCTCTGTAAAGATACTGGGTTTACCCTTAAGGAAATTTATGAGTTGTTTCCTTCCGGGCCGGCCAAAGGAGCATGTAAGTTGGCTGGTTTACCTAAGCCAACTGGATGTGTGTAAGCTTTAAAAAATGAGTGAGCGCGGGAGATAATTCTCCTGCGCCAAATTTCGACAAAAAACTATCTGTATATTCAGGCAAAAAAGAGCGAAAGAGGAGGGTTTACTATGGCCGGGACACAAACTACGGGGACACAAGTTCAACCCCCAAAAACAAGTTTGCCTTTCATGAAGAAAGAGGATACCTGGGCAATGATTATTGCACTTCTGCTCATAGCTGGAATTACGATTACATACTTCACAGGCGGCTTTCAGTTCTTTAAAGCTATGGCTGTTAAAGTTCCATCTTGGTCGAATGACTTTAGTAAAGTAAGCGCATCTTTTAGTAAGAATCCAATGGGGATCATTACATTATTTGGGTTTTTTCTTCTTTGTTTTTCGGCCGCTGCCAAGGTTATGGGCTATAACGTAAAAAAATTCGCTGCCAGTTTTTTTGTTCTTTGTCTTATTTCTGTATTTATTACTGTAGCTGGCTCAAATAAGTTTTTAAAAGCCTATCAGTTAGAGACGCCGATTCTAGCCTTAGTATTTGGTATGATTGTTGGTAATTTCGCTAAATTGCCGTCATGGTTTGAAGAAGGACTCAGGACTGAATTTTACGTAAAAACTGGTATTGTCCTTATGGGGGCCACCCTGCCGTTCACAACAATTATGTCGGCAGGCCCGCTGGCTATGTTACAGGCTGGTATAGTAGCATCTGTTACCTTTTTTACCATTTATTTCGCCGCTACAAAATTGTTCGGACTTGATCCCCGGTTTGGTGCTACCTTAGGTGCCGGCGGATCAATTTGCGGTGTATCAGGCTCTATCGCGGTCGGTGGTGCATGCCGAGCAGAAAAAGAGCATGTTTCTATGGCGATCTCGCTCGTAGTTGTCTGGGCGGTCATTATGATTATGATTTTGCCGGTTGTGGCTCATAATATTGGCCTAGAACCTGGAGTGGCTGGTGCTTGGATCGGGACATCAGAATTTGCTGATGCTGCCGGATTTGCCGCTGCTGAACAATATAATGCGCTCGCCAATCTTCCCGCCGGTGATGATCGGGCGGTCAAAGCCTTTACATTAATGAAGGTTGTCGGTCGTGATATGTTTGTTGGCTTGTGGGCACTGCTGGCAGCAATTTTGTCAGTAACATTATGGGAAAAGAAAAGTATTTCACAGTCAGAACGTGTTGACTATGGTGAAGTATGGCGTCGATTCCCTAAATTCGTTATTGGATTTTTTGCTGCATCCATCTTTACAACCCTCGTTATTGCAAGTATAGACCCTAAACTGGGATCAGCTTACTCAAAAGATGCTTTAGGCGTTGTTAAAACCTTCCGTGGGTGGACATTTACCTGGACCTTCCTGTGTATTGGCTTTACGACGCGGTTCCGCGCTCTTGCCGCTGCAGGATGGAAACCGTTCATGGCCTTCACCATCGGCGTCATTGTCAATGTTCCATTAGGGTACTATCTGTCGACAGTGGTCTTTGCCGAGTATTGGATGGGAATCAAGTAGGGTTAAAATTTCATAGAATTTGATGTGGCCGGAAAATTTTCCGGCCACATTTAAAACTAGACAGGGAAAGAGGGTGATTGCAATGGAAACGGCGCAGAAGTTGCCGATAGTCACTTATCTTACGCAAATTATATTTCACCTTACATTAAACCAAGAGGACATAGATGACGCTGCGATTTGGCAAGGGACTGTTGGATCTGGCCAAGTTAGGCGATTGGGCGAACTGATGACCAAACGGACTGAACGTGTTGCCGCGATGATGGACCTACTAGCCGCAGCAGGTTTTGAGTTTGAGGTCAAAAAGAATGTGGTTTATGCCACATCAGACCAGGTGGAAGCCTTTGAGGCTAAGCAGAGATTGCTAGAAGCTGGGTTTAAAGATCGTGAGTTTCAGATTCTTCTCGAATATACCAGAGGTTGGGGTATGCTCTAATTAGTTCATATTAGGGAGGTGTCCGTATGTTGAGTTATTTTATAACAGGTCCATTTCTTTATATTTCGATAATAGTATGTGTTAGTGCTGTCGCCTATAAGGTCCTATCATATCAGAAAATGCCGCGGCATCTCCGTTGGGATTTATATCCTGTGCCTCACCAAGGCCCGGAAGGATCGAAATATCAAAAGGTTGATTTTTATAAAAAACCCGCCGTTTTTTCTAAACCGCATGAGATGATTGCCATGAGTCAGGAAATGATTTTTATTAAAAAGGCATTTGTTCATAACCGCCGCCTGTGGGTTGGGACGTGGCCGCTCCATATGGGAATCTACCTGTCAGGTGTATGGCTTGCGCTGTTGGTGGTTGGCGCAATCTTTGGTATTCAAGGCGAGACGGTAAATATCAGCACCAACATTCTCGCCTGGGGGATTGCAAAGCTTACTGTGATAGTTGGAGCTGCAGCGTTTATTATGGGGCTTTTTGGTAGTCTTGTTCTATTATGGCTCCGGTACAGTGATGATGATTTACGCTATATAGCCGACCTTGTTACTTATTTTAATCTTTATCTCATGGCTGCGCTCTTTTTATCCGGGTTGTTGGCGTGGACTATGGTCGATCCATTTTTTGATGTGATTCGCAATCATGTTGCAGCGCTGATGACTTTTCAGGGGAGTTCAGTTAATGAGCCGCTAGTTGTTCTCGAAATACTGGTTTTCGGAATATTTCTCTTATATCTGCCATTTAGCCGAATGATGCATTTTGCAGCGAAATACTTTTTCTATCATAATATCATGTGGGATGATGAAGCTATGGTTCCTCACAGTGCGTTGGAGCAAGATATTCAAAAATCACTCCAATACAAGCTGCGCTGGTCATCAGGTCATATTGTTACTGGTAAGGCGTGGACCGAACAAGAAGGGGAACAAACTAAGGAGGGGGAGAAGCAGCATGAAAAAACGAGTTCGCATTAAAGATATTGGCGCCGATAGCGCGGTTTTATCACCTGTAACTCCTGCGGAC